>CAMVIB010000001.1 GCA_947167455.1 uncultured Prevotellaceae bacterium
TGCACCTGCGCTCATGCCACATCTTCCCCAACGGCGACTTCACCGAGGCCAGCCACCTCGGAGGACGAGCCGACCTCGTAGAACTATGCCGCATCTTCGGCGAGGAGGAGGAGCGCCGTCGCCACGAGCGGGGCGATGCCTTCATGCTGCCTTTCCGCGTTGACCACGGACGCACTATGCTCGGCGACGACGAGCGCCACTACAATGCCGGCTACAGCTTCCTCGGACGTATGTTTGCCATGGCACAGATGCAGGGCGTGCTCGCAGCACTCCAACATAAATAACGCCTCAACATCCTGAAGGGAAAACAAATACGATTTACTAATCAAGCATTATGGAAAAGAACACCATTGCCCGCAAAGGGCTTTTTGACATCAACGGTAATGTCACCGTCATCACCGGCGGGACCGGAGTGCTCGGACGCGCCATTGCCAAATACCTTGCCGCCGAGGGCGCAAAGGTCGTCATCCTCGGACGCAAAGCCGACGTGGGTGAGGCCATAGCCGATGACATACGCCGCAATGGCGGCGAAGCCATCTTCCTCACCACCGACGTTCTCGATGCATCACGTCTCCGTCAGAACTGTGCAGACATAATGGAGCGCTACGGACGCGTTGACACACTGCTGAATGCAGCCGGAGGCAACATGCCCGGCGCCACCATTCCGCCCGACAAGACGTTCTTCGACCTCGACGCCCGGCAGTTCCAGACAGTGCTCGACCTCAACCTCACAGGCACCGTCATTCCCACTCAGGTGTTTCTCAAGCCCATGGTTGAGCAGGGTAGGGGTGCCATCATCAACTTCTCATCGATGGCGGCATTCAGACCTATGACTCGCGTCTGCGGCTATGCCGCTGCCAAGGCCGGCATCTCTAACTTCACGGCATACATGGCCACAGAGTGTGCTCGCAAGTTCGGCGAGGGCATACGCGTCAACGCCATAGCGCCAGGGTTCTTCATCACTGAGCAGAACCGCACCTTGCTCACCAACCCCGACGGCACATACACACAGCGCGGACAGGATGTCATCCGCCAGACTCCGTTTGGGCGCATGGGTCAGCCCGAAGAGCTCTGCGGCACAATACATTACCTTATGTCCGATGCCGCCGCCTTCGTCACCGGCACCGTCGCCGTCGTAGATGGCGGGTTCAATGCCTTCGCGATGTAGGAATGGCAGGGCGATGAGCTGCCGCCGTTTTTGATGTGCTTAACGTAGTATAACTCCAACTGCTATTCATGGTTTTTTTCGCTTACCTCCGACACTACTGGCGCGATGATGCCATCGATGCGCTGCAACATGCCCTCGCCGAGGAACCCGACGTCAGCATCAGGCTCAACCCCATGCGCCATGTCGAGGGGGTCTGTGCTGACGGGCAGACACTGTGTCAACTCAGCGACGATGAGCTTGCCGCCTCTGTCGAGGGCTATGACGGCCGTGTGCCGTGGTGCCGCGACGGCATCTACCTCAGCCAGAGGCCGGCCTTCACCGCCGACCCGCTCCTACATGCCGGCACATACTATGTGCAGGAGGCCAGCTCTATGTTTATAGCCCATGCCCTGCGACAGGCCGTGCCAGCCCTGCGACATGTCGTGCCAGGACATAGCGTTCCGACTCTCTGCCCGCCCTGCCGCCTCGCCATCGACCTCTGTGCCGCACCCGGTGGCAAGAGCACCCTGCTTCGGGCTATCCTGCCTCAGTACACTGTACTTGTGTGCAACGAGGCTGTGCGTGCTCGCGCCCAGGTGCTGGCCGAGAACATCGCCAAGTGGCGGGCATCGAACACCATCGTCACCAATGCCTATCCGCAAGACCTCATTCCTCGTTTGACATCTCCGATTGCCACGTCCGCCAGACGTGACAAACGCGACAAGAGTGCCAAACGGTCACGCGGCCTCGCCCCAATCCTTGCCGACGTCATTGTCTGTGACGTGCCGTGTTCCGGCGAGGGCATGTTCCGCAAGGAGGAGGAGGCCGTTAGGCAGTGGTCGCCGCAGCTCGTCGCCGACTGTGCTGCCTTGCAACGCCATATTGTCGCCACGGCATGGCAGGCTCTGCGCCCCGGAGGTGTCCTGTTGTATTCCACATGCACCTTCAACCCGCAGGAGTGCGAGCTCAACATTGTCGCGCTGTGCCGACAACTCGGAGCACACACCATAGAAATCCCCGTCCCATACGAGTGGGGTGTGAAGAGCCTCACCGACCTTGCACGCCCCGAATTTGTGGAGACGCTGACGCCTCAGGAGCGACAGTGGGCGTCAGCATGCTACCATCTCATACCTGGTAATGTGCGTGGCGAAGGCTTCTTCTGCGCCGTGCTCGCCAAGCCGTCGCTCGATGACGCTGACACCGACACAGATCCTGCCGCCACTCTTGTCGATACGGCTCTTGTCGATACGGCTCTTGCTGATACAGCCCCTGCTGATACAGCCCCTGCTGATACAGCCCCTGCCGATACAGCTCTTGCCGCCGCAGCTCTCCTTGCCGACCTACAGCGGGCGCTACCGTCCTTCGACGACATGCCAGCACCGACAGCCCCCGACATCTACGATGTCCAACTCTCCCTCGACGAGGCCATGCGCTACCTGCAACGTGAGAGCCTTGTCATGCCGCCCGGTACGCCGTTGGGCATCGTACAAGTGTGTCACCGGGGACAGCCGCTCGGACTTATGAAGAACGTCGGGTCGCGTGCCAACAACTTATATCCCAAGGAATGGCGCATACGCAGCTCACACCTCACGCCGCACTCCATCCTGTGACTCTGATGGACATCGCCGTCCGCGTGCGGAAATGTCATGTGTGTGGCTGTGAGACGGTTACGCCGTTCTGATTGAAACAACAATGCGGGTGCGCCATCGCAGCGATGGCACACCCGCATTGAAGTGTTGACGAGTGCGGCAGCTTCCGTAGCCGTGGCCCGCACGGTGAGTGGACATGTGCGTGTGTGCAGACAGGGTCTGCGCTGCACGACGGAGATTAGTCCTCCTTGGAGGCTCTTGCGCCAACCTTCTTCTCAGGTATGCGAGCCTTCTTGCCGGTGAGTCCGCGGAGGTAGTAGAGCTTGGCACGACGCACCTTGCCGACCTTGTTGACGGTGATGCTGTCGATGTTGGGACTTGTGATGGGGAAGATACGTTCTACGCCCACGGTGCCGCTCATCTTGCGAACAGTGAAGCGCTTCTGATCCTGATGGCCGCTGATCTTGATGACCACTCCGCGATAGAGCTGTATGCGCTCCTTGTTGCCCTCGACAATTTTGTATGCCACGGTGACGGTGTCGCCAGCCTTGAACTGGGGATAGGTTTTGCCCGTAGCGAATGCTTCTTCAGCAATTTTGATTAAGTCTGCCATTGTTGTTTAGTAATGGGTTTGTGAATTGTTGTGTCGGTCGAGCCCGGGCTTAACAGGGAACTCTGCATCCTGACAGCGGCCCGTGCCGGAAAGCGGGCGCAAAGATAGTGCTTTTCGTCGAGACTACGAAACAAAGTGGCATAAAAATCACGCGACAGCCTTATTTTTTTGATTGTTAGCTCTGCATAGAGGTGTCGGAGTTGCCGAAGGTCGTACGTGTGTGATGCCCGCTCACTGCCCCCACGACTCGCGGTCGAGGTTGCGATAGCCGATGGCCTCTGCGAGGTGATGTGTATGTATGTCGGTAGAGGCTTCGAGGTCGGCAATGGTTCGTGCCACCTTGAGGATGCGGCTGTAGGCGCGGGCACTCAGTTTCAGGCGCTCCATGGCCATGCGGAGCATGTCGAGCGAGGCGGCATCGGGCTCGGCGAATTCGTGGAGCATGCGCTCTGTCATCATGGCGTTGCAGTGGATGCGGCCCCTCCCCCCGCCCTCCCCTGTAGGGAGGGAGCTGAAGCGCTCGGTCTGGATGTTGCGGGCACGGATGACGCGCTCGCGGATGGCCGCCGAGGGCTCGCCGGGTTTCATCTGCGATAGCTGGGCGAAGGGCACGGCCTGGATTTCGCAGTGGATGTCTATGCGGTCGAGCAGGGGGCCGCTGATGCGACTCATATACTTTGTGATCTGACCCGGCGTGCATTGACACTGCTTGGTGGGGTGGTTGTAGTAGCCGCAAGGGCAAGGGTTCATCGCCGCGACGAGCATGACGTTTGCGGGATAGTCGATGCTGTATTTGGCACGCGTGACGGTGATGTGCCTGTCTTCCAAGGGCTGGCGCAGCACCTCGAGGGTAGATCTTTGGAACTCGGGCAGCTCATCGAGGAATAGCACTCCGTTGTGAGCGAGGCTGATCTCGCCAGGCATGGGGCTTGCGCCTCCTCCCACGAGTGCCACCTGCGACACCGTGTGGTGTGGCGAGCGGAAGGGTCGCTCGGTGATGAGCCCCGTGTCGCCCTTCAGCTTTCCCGCCACACTATGGATCTGTGTTGTCTCAAGACTCTCTGACAGCGACAGCGGCGGCAGGATGCTGGGCAGACGCCGTGCCATCATGCTCTTGCCAGCTCCCGGAGGACCTATCATGATGAGGTTGTGGCCTCCTGCGGCGGCAATCTCGAAGGCACGTTTCACGCTGTCTTGCCCCTTGACGTCGGCAAAGTCCAGGTCGGAGTGTCCTTGATGAGCATAGAACTCGGCCCTTGTGTCAACGATGGTGGGCTGTAGCTTTTCGATGCCGTTGACGTAAGCCATCACTTGACTCAGGGTGCTGACGCCATAGACCTTGAGCATATTGACCACGGCAGCCTCATGGGCGTTGGCTTCGGGTACGATGAGTCCTTCGTAGCCCATCTTGCGGGCCATAATTGCTATTGGCAGCGCACCGCGTATGGGCTTGACGGAGCCGTCAAGGCTTAGTTCGCCTACGAACATGTGTGTGCGTAGGATGTCGTTGTCGGAGAATGAATTTGCTGCTACGATGCCGACGGCGATGGGCAGGTCGAAGCCTGTGCCTTCCTTGCGGATGTCGCCGGGAGCCAGGTTGATGACGATGTGCTGCGGGTTATGTTGAATGCCGGAGTTTGCCAGTGCCGCCTGTATGCGGCTGTAGCTCTCCTTCACGCTGCTGTCAGGGAGCCCCACGATAATGGTGCGCGGGGCTTCCTTCTCCGCCACGCGCACGTCCACCTCTATGGTGACGTGCAGTGCGGCAATGCCATCTACAGTAGCACTATTCAGTTTCGACAGCATGAGTTTTGGCGCGTTCTGTTAATTGATGAACCCACACTTATTTCCACGTCGGTACCTTCGAGCCGGGAGGATATATCGCAGCGAGGTGAATGCGCATGCGCACTGTGCTGTAGGGCTGCACGGTGCCTTTCAGCTGAGAGCCGTAGAAGAGCTGTTGCGGGATATAGACCATCCAGTCATCACCGACGACCATATACTGCAATGCTGTTGCGAAGCCATCATTGTATGAACTTGGCGGTGCGAGATTGGGTGCTGCTGTCTGCGTGTCGAAGTCGCCGTAGTAGGTTTGTGTGAAGATTGTCTCGAATGTCTTGCCGTTGGCATCGGTGGTAGGCATGAGCCAGCCCCTGAAGCTGCATCGCACGCTGTCGTTGTATAATGGCGACACCGTCCCGGTGCCTTTGGCAAGTATGTGCACGCAGATGCTGTCGGTGAGGCTGCCATGTGTCGAGGGGCTCTTCAGCAGCGACTTGAACATCCTCCACTGGCAGTGCGCCTCCCATTCGCTGCCGTGTTGGCGACGTGCTGCGGCGATGGCGTTGCGCGCCGAGTCGGCAATCTGCTCATACCACGCTGCGTTGCGCTGCTCCCAGCTGTAGTAGGGGTCGTAGTCGGTGTCATCGGATGAGCAGGAGGTGATGAGGAGTAGGAAAAAGAGAAGGAGAGCCCCACCCCCTGTCCTCCATGTGAGGGAGGGAACGGTCACCTGTATAAAATGTTGTATCTTAGAAATCATCGTAGCTGTTGTGGAGGATAACTCCTTTGTCGAAATAGTTCTTAGTGACCATTCCCTCCCTCACAGGGAGGGTGGGGATGGGTTTCTATTTTGTCTTTTACAGCAGTTTCTTAAGCAGTGATGTGATGCTTACCTTGTCCTCGATGATGCTCTGCAGGTCGGCGATGGGCACGCGGTGCTGTTCCATGGTGTCGCGGTCGCGCAGGGTGACGCAGTTGTCCTGGAGCGTATCGTGGTCGATGGTGACGCAGTAGGGGCATCCTATGGCATCCATGCGGCGATAGCGCTTGCCGATGGTATCCTTCTCGTCGTACTTGCAGTTGAAGTGGAAGCGCAGGTCGTCAACAATCTTCTGTGCCACCTCGGGCAGACCGTCCTTCTTCACGAGAGGCAGTACGGCGAGCTTCACGGGTGCCAGGGCGGCGGGCAGGCGCAGCACGACACGTGTCTCGCCGTTCTCGAGCTTCTCCTCGCAGTAGCTGTGGCACATGACGCTGAGGAACATACGATCGACGCCGATAGATGTCTCGATGACGAACGGTGTGTAGCTCTCGTTGGTCTCGGGGTCGAAGTACTCTATCTTCTTGCCCGAGTACTTGGCGTGCTGCGAGAGGTCGAAGTTGGTGCGCGAGTGTATGCCTTCCACCTCCTTGAAACCGAATGGCATGTGGAACTCGATGTCGGTGGCGGCGTTGGCGTAGTGGGCCAGCTTGTCGTGGTCGTGGAAACGGTAGTTCTCGGCGCCGAAGCCCAAGGCCTGGTGCCAGGCCATGCGTGTCTGCTTCCACTTTTGGAACCACTCCAGCTCTGTGCCGGGCTTGACGAAGAACTGCATCTCCATCTGCTCGAACTCGCGCATGCGGAAGATGAACTGTCGTGCCACAATCTCGTTGCGGAAGGCCTTGCCAATCTGTGCTATGCCGAAGGGCAGCTTCATGCGGCCCGTCTTCTGCACGTTGAGGTAGTTGACGAAGATACCCTGTGCCGTCTCGGGGCGCAGGTATATGGTGCTGGTGCCCTCGGCGGTGCTGCCCACCTCGGTCTTGAACATGAGGTTGAACTGGCGCACGTCAGTCCAGTTGCGTGTGCCGCTGATGGGGCATACTATCTCCTCGTCGAGGATGATCTGCTTGAGCTCGTTGAGGTCGTTGGCGTTCATGGCCTTCTGGTAACGCTCGTGCAGGGCATCACGCTTGGCCGTGAGCTCCATGACTCGTGCGTTGGTGGTCAGGAATTGCTGCTCGTCGAAGCTGTCTCCGAAGCGTTTGCGGGCCTTGGCCACTTCCTTCTGGATCTTCTCGTCATACTTCGCCATCTGGTCCTCGATGAGCACGTCGGCGCGGTAGCGCTTCTTGCTGTCGCGGTTGTCGATGAGGGGGTCGTTGAAGGCATCCACGTGGCCGCTGGCCTTCCATGTCATGGGATGCATGAAGATGGCGGCATCGATACCGACGATGTTCTGGTGGAGCAGCACCATCGACTGCCACCAATATTGCTTTATGTTGTTCTTGAGCTCTACGCCGTTCTGGCCATAGTCATAGACCGCGCCGAGGCCGTCGTAGATGTCGCTGGAGGGGAATACGAAACCATACTCCTTGCAATGAGATACAATCTTCTTGAAAACGTCTTCTTGTTGTGCCATTATATTTTAGGTTTTATGAGTTTGACGAAGCTTTACAAGGTTCTGCGGACGAGAGAATGCATAGGCGGCCGTCCGTAAACCGGCGTTTATAATCGGGCGCAAAGATAAGCAAAATACGTCAAAAAGAGACAAAGAGCGGCAAAAACTTTCATCTTTATGCCTTGTGCTAAGCTTTTTTTGCAGAAAAGGGCTTTGCGCAAACATATTTTTATTATCTTTGCCAGCAAATTAGACCTTATAGACACCAATGGACGATAAAGTTGTGATGTACGACGGCATCACTCACCACCTCAACCGCATGTATCAGGACTGGTTCCTGGACTATGCTTCGTATGTCATTCTCGAGCGTGCCGTGCCGCATATCGGCGACGGCTTCAAGCCCGTGCAGCGCCGCATCCTGCACAGCATGAAGCGTATGGACGACGGGCGCTTCAACAAGGTTGCCAACATCGTGGGCCACACCATGCAGTTCCACCCTCACGGCGACGCCAGCATCAAGGATGCCCTCGTCCAGCTTGGGCAGAAGGAGCTGCTCATCGACTGCCAGGGCAACTGGGGCAACATCCTCACTGGCGACGATGCCGCCGCCGGGCGTTACATCGAGGCACGTCTGTCGAAGTTCGCCCTCGACGTGGTGTTCAACCCCAAGACCACGGAGTGGAAGCTCAGCTACGACGGTCGCAACAAGGAGCCCATCACCCTGCCCGTGAAGTTCCCGCTGCTGCTGGCACAGGGTGCCGAGGGCATCGCCGTGGGTCTGTCGTCGAAAATCCTGCCACACAACCTCAACGAGCTGTGCGATGCCGCCGTGGCCTACCTGCACGACGAACCCTTCCAGCTCTATCCCGACTTCCCCACGGGCGGCAGCATCGACGTATCAAAATACAACGACGGTCAGCGCGGCGGCGTGGTGCGTGTGCGTGCCAAGATTGAGAAGCGCGACAGCAAGACGCTGGCCATCACGGAGATTCCCTTCGGCAAGACAACGGGTTCGCCGCAGAAACCCAGCCAGTTCATCGACAGCATACTCAAGGCCGCCGAGAAGGGCAAGATCAAGGTGCGCAAGGTGGAGGACATGACAGCCGCCGGGGTGGAGATACTGATACACCTCATGCCCGGTGCCAGCTCCGACAAGACCATCGACGCCCTATATGCCTGCACCGACTGCGAGGTGAACATCTCGCCCAACTGCTGTGTCATCGACGGCCGCAAACCATGCTTCCTAACCGTGAGTGAGGTGCTGCGCCGTTCGGTGGATAACACCAAGGAGCTGCTGCGCAAGGAGCTGTCCATACGTCGTGGCGAGCTGATGGAGGCACTGCACTTCGCATCGCTCGAGGAAATCTTCATCGAGGAGCGCATCTATAAGGGCAAGCCCTTCGAGAATGCACAGAGCACCGACGAGCTCTGCAACTATATCGACGAACGTCTGACGCCTTTCTACCCACAGTTCATCCGCGAGGTGACGAAGGACGATATCATGCGCCTTCTCGAGATAAAGATGCAGCGCATCGCCAAGTTCAACAAAGACCGTGCCGAGGAGGCTATTGCCCGCATGAAGGAAGATATAGCGGGCATCGACCGCGACCTGGCAAACATCGTAGAGGTGACGGCCGACTGGTTCCGCTTCATCCAACAGAAATATGGCAAAGACCACCCGCGCCTTACGGAGATACGCAGCTTCGACAGCATCGAGGCCTCGAAGGTCGTCGAGGCCAACCAGAAGCTCTACATCAACCGCGAGGAGGGCTTCATCGGCACGGGGCTCAAGAAGGATGAGTTCGTGTGCAACTGCTCGGACATCGACGATGTCATCATCTTCTACAAGGATGGCACCTACAAGGTGATACGCATCGGCGAGAAGGTGTTCGTGGGCGAGACGGAGCGCTCGAAGGCCGAGAAGCGCAAGTGCCAGATCATACACGTCGCCATCTTCAAGAAGGGCGACACGCGCACCATCTACAACTGTGTATATCGCGACGGCAAGAACGGTGCCTACTACATCAAGCGTTTCAATGTCACCAGCATAACTCGCGACCGCGAGTATGACCTCACCCAGGGCAAGCCCGGCAGCCGCGTGGCTTATTTCAGCGCTAATGCCAACGGCGAGGCCGAGGTCATCAAGGTGGCCTTCAAGCCCGTGCCAAAGCTCAAGCGCCTGTCGCTCGACAAGGACTTCAGCGACATAATGATTAAGGGCCGTGCCAGCATGGGCAACCTGCTCACACGTCTCGACCTCGAGCGCATCACCCTCAAGAGCCACGGCACGAGCACCCTCGGCGGGCGCAAGGTGTGGTTCGACTGGGATGTGAGGCGTCTCAACTACGACGAGCACGGACAGTACCTCGGGGAGTTTCATGCCGACGATGCCATTCTCGTCATCCTCGCCAACGGCGAGTTCTACACCACCAACTTCGACCTCAACAACCACTACGAGCAGGACATCCTGCGCATCGAGAAGTACGATGCCCAGAAGGTGTGGACGGCAGCCTTCTTCGATGCCGACCAGGGCAACCCCTATCTCAAGCGCTTCGCCCTCGAGGCCACGCCACGCCACCAGAACTTCCTCGGCGAGAGCACGGTAATCCCCACCGGTGGCGTCACCGGCAACACCGTGACCCCGGCCGCTGATGCCGACACCCCGGCTCTGCCGACGGCCAACAGCGCCGCCGCCGACTTCGTTGCCGCTATTGCCGAGGCACGCAAGGCCAATGCCAGTTGTTTGCTGCTGCTCACCGACACGCCATTCCCGCGACTGATGGTGAAGTATGCTGCGCCCGATGACTTCCGCGACCCCATGGAGGTCGATGCCGAGCAGTTCATAGGGCAGAAGAGCTTCAAGGCTCGCGGCAAACGCATCACGACGCTGAACATTGCCGCCATCGACGAGCTGCCGCCGACACGCGTGCCCGAACCCGAAGCCGAGACGGCAACACCCTTCGCCACCGACGGTGACGCGCTTACCGATGCCGGCGGCGACACCACAGCCTCTGAGACCATACACACGACATACGCCGACGATGCCGGCAGCGATGCCGACGGCGACACGGACAGCGCACCCGGCTTCGACCCCGAGACCGGACAATTCAACCTCTTCGACTGATGCACAAACACATGACACAGGCTCTCGCCGCTCTCGTCGCAGCACTGATATGCTGCCCCACGGCAACAGCTCAAACCGCGCCGGCAGATGCCGACACCACAGCGACGCCGCCACCTACATCCAGCACGCATTCTACGCTCTTCGGCATAGGCGGCGTGCGACAGCTCGACACATATCTCTCGCCTATCGACTACCGCGGGCCGCAGGTCATGTTCCTCAAGGAGAAGTTGCGGCCGACACGCATCATGCGCGGACGCGTATCGTTCCAGGGTATCTTGCAGGCCGACTTCGCCGTGACCCACAACCGCGCCGACAACGCCCACAACCTCAGCGGCAACCTGCGCTACGACGCGGCATGGCATTACAACTGGCGGCCGGTGTCGCCGCTGCGCATCATGGCCGGTCCGCAGATAGGCGGCAATGTCGGCCTGATCTACAACACCCGCAATGGCAACAACCCGGCACAGGCCCTCGCATCAATCGACATCTCGGCATCGGCGGCGGCCATCTACAGCTTCAGGCTGTGGGGACATACGTTCCGGCTGCGCGAGCAGGTGGACATACCGCTCATTGGCGTCATGTTCAGCCCCAACTACAACCAGAGCTACTACGAACTCTCCCTCGGCAACCGCGACCACAACGTGTGTTTCACGCATCCTGCCAACAGACCCAACCTGCGCAACCAGCTCACACTCGACTTCCCGCTGCGCGGGGCCACGATGCGTGTGGGCTATCTCTTGGACGTCAGGCAGAGCCGTGTCAACAATATACGCCACCACACATACACGCATGCATTCGTCATAGGGTGGGTGAAGCATTTCACATACCGCTCGCACCGACAGGCTGCGACCGACGGATTCATCATGTAGCACCATCACAGACACACGACAGAGCATGAAACTACGCTACCTACTGACCCTCACACTCCTCGCCGCCATGATGGGCGCTTGCGTGAAGGAGGAACAATACGACGACACCCCGACGGGCAACTTCGATGCCCTGTGGCGAATCATCGACGAGCACTACTGCTTCCTCGACTACAAACAGCAGCAACTCAATTTCGACTGGAAGCTGGTGCGCCTCGACTACCGTCAGCGCCTCGACTCCAAGATGAGCCAGCTGCAGCTCTTCGAGGTGATGGCAGACATGCTCTCCATCCTCGCCGACGGACATGTCAACCTCTATGCAGCACATGATGTCGGGCGCAACTGGTCGTGGCAGGAGAATTACCCCCGCAACTTCGATGTCGAGCTTCAGAACGACTACCTCGGCCACGACTACAAGATAGCGTCGGGATTGTCGTATCGCATACTGCCCGACAACGTGGGCTACATCGCGGTGCCGTCATTCTCGGCGGCCATCGGCGACGGCAACATCACCGAGGTGCTGCACCACATGCGGCTATGCACGGGCATCATCATCGATGTGCGCGGCAATGGCGGCGGCGACCTCACCAATGCCGAACGCCTGGCACGACGCTTTACCAACGAACGCCGCCTCGTGGGATATATATGCCATAAGACGGGGCCGGGGCACAATGATTTCTCGACCCTCGAGGAGGAATATCTCGAACCTTCGACGTCGATGCGCTGGCAGAAAAGAGCCATCGTGCTCACCAACAGGCAGTGCTATAGCGCCACCAATACCTTCGTGCGCGACATGGCGGAATGCCCGCTGGTCACCATCCTTGGCGACAAGACAGGCGGCGGCAGCGGCCTGCCCTTCTCCTCCGAGCTGCCCAACGGCTGGAGCGTGCGTTTCTCGGCAGCACCGATGTTCGACGCACGGCGACAGCAGATAGAGTTCGGCATACAGCCCGACACAGTGGTGGCCCTCAACCCGGAGGACGTGGCGCGCGGGCATGACACACTCATCGAGACGGCACGGAGCATATTGCGCCAGTAGGGATGCGCAGAACAGCCCCTAGGGGAGTTACCTAACTCCCCTAGGCGAGTAATGTAACTCCCCTAGGCGAGTTACCTAACTCCCCTAGGGGCTTCGTTCGCGTTCTCTGGACGCACGAGCTATGCTCACGTCAGGGTGCGCCGATTACGTTTGCGGGCTCAATCAGCCGGGCACATCGTGAAATAGCGACGGGCGTTGTTGTAGCTTATGTCTTCCACCATCTGGCGCACACGCTGCTGCTCGTAGCCCGTGTAAGGAATGAGACCCTGTTCGACATCATTGCCGATGAGGTTGCAGAGCGTGCGGCGGAAGTACTCGTGGCGAGGGTAGGAGAGGAAGGAACGCGAGTCGGTGAGCATACCCACGAAGCGGCTCAGCAGACCCAGCAGAGAGAGGGTGTTCATCTGACGTTCCATGCCATCCTTCTGGTCGAGGAACCACCACCCCGAGCCCCACTGCAGCTTGCCGGCGACGCTCCCGTCCTGGAAGTTGCCTATCATCGTGGCCACCATAGCGTTGTCGGAAGGGTTGAGGTTGTAGATGATGGTTTTTGTGAGATGCCCCTCGCCGTCGAGGAGGTCGAGGAAGTGTGACATCGCCTCCGCCGTCTGCCACTGACCGATGCTGTCGTAGCCCGTGTCGGCCCCGATGGCTCTGAACATGCGACTGTTGTTGTTGCGCATGGCACCATAGTGGTACTGCTGCACCCATCCCGAGGCGTGGTCTTGCACGGCAAAGACGTAGAGCATGGCACTCTTGAACTTGCGCACATCGGCGGGAGAGGCCTCGCCGCCGTCGATGACTGATGCGAAGATGCGCGAGATTTCGGTGTCGGTATATGGGTCGGCGTAGAACATGTCGAGGCCGTGGTCGCTGAGGCGGCAGCCATGCTCGTGGAAAAAGTCGTGACGACGCTGCAGGGCATCCACGAAGTCGCCGAAGGAGCGTATCTCCATGTCGGCAGCCTCGGCAAGACGCTGCACGTATGTGCGCCACGCAGCGCCGTCGTCGATGGCCATGGCCTTGTCGGGACGCCAGGCGGGGAACATGTTCACGCCGAGGTCGCTCCGGTGATGGTGCAGGTCGTCAACGGGGTCGTCGGTGGTGCATATCGTCTCCACGTTATAGTGGCGTATGAGGCCGCGGGCCGTGAAGGCAGGGTCGTGCTGCAGACGGTCGTTACAGGCATCGTAAATCTCGCGGGCGGTGTCGGGGTTCAGGCGCTTGTCGATGCCGAAGGCTGTTTTCAGCTCCAGGTGTGTCCAGTGGTACAGGGGGTTGCGAAGCGTGTAGGGAACGGTGAAGGCCCACGCCTTGAATTTCTCCCAGTCGGAGGCATCGCCGGTGATGAAGTGCTCGTCGATGCCATTGGTGCGCATGGCGCGCCACTTATAGTGGTCGCCGCTGAGCCACAGCTCGGTGATGCTGCTGAAGCGGTGGTCTGATGCTATCAGTGCCGGGTCGAGATGGCAGTGGTAGTCGATGATGGGCTGCACGGCGGCGTGCCGATGGTATAGCTCTTGCGCCGTGGCGCTCTGCAGCAAGAAGTTCTCGTCGAGGAATGTTTTCATATCGTGAGGTTGTTCGGGTTCAGGTGGGTTCTGTAAGTCAGCTTTGAATCGCCATCAGCTGGCCTCGATGCCCAGCAGGGCCTCCACGCGGTCGCGACACTGCTCCATGAGCCATTTCGGGGTGGAGGTGGCGCCGCAGATGCCTATTGAGAGCGCAGCGTCGGGCGTGGTGCCGTCGGTGAGGAAGCTGAGACTTATTTCGCTGGCTGAGGAGAGCATGAACGACCGCGGGTTGGCGCGCTGGCATTCGCCGAAGAGCACGCGGCCGTTGCTGCTCTTCTGTCCGCAGACGAAGAGCACGACGTCGTGGCGTGAGGCGAACTCGCGGATGTGCGGCATGCGGTTGGCCACCTGGCGGCAGATGGTATCGGCGTAGGTGAAGCGTGCATCAGGTGAGATGTGCGCCTGGATATATTCCACCACCTGACGGAAGCCCTCGAGCGACTTCGTGGTCTGGCTGTAGAGGGCTATGTCGCGGCTGAAGTCCAGACGGCTGGCATCCTCAGGACGCTCGATAACGATTGCCGTGCCCGCTGTCTGCCCCACCAGTCCTAACACCTCGGCATGGCCGGGCTTGCCGAAGATGACGATCTGCCTGGTGTGATGCGTGTCGCTGTCATATTCGCGTTTGATGCGCTCCTGTAGGTGCAGCACGACGGGGCATGTGGCATCAATAATATTAATATTGTTTGCACGCGCACGCGCGTAGGTCTCGGGAGGCTCGCCGTGGGCGCGCAGCAGCACGTTGGCATCGCGCAGAGTGGCGAACTGCTCGTGGTCGATCGTGCGCAGCCCCATCTCGCACAGACGCTCCACCTCGCGACCGTTGTGCACGATGTCGCCCAGACAGTACAACTCGTGGCCGAGCTGCAGCTCCTCCTCGGCCTTGCCGATGGCGCGCGTCACGCCGAAGCAGAAGCCCGAGCCGTTGTCGATCTCAATGGTCATGGCTGCTCAGTGAGTGTTGAGATGCGTTCGTGGAACCTGTCGAGGAGCCACTGCTTCTGCTCGTCGATGGTGATGTGGCTGTTGTCGAGCACTATGGCATCGTCGGCGCGGCGCAGGGGTGCCACGGCACGTGTGGAGTCTATGCGGTCGCGCTCGCGGAGGTTGGCAAGCACCTCAGCGAAGACAGGATTCTCGCCCTTGGCCTTCAGCTCGTCGAAGCGGCGTGTGGCACGGATCTCGTCGGAGGCCGTGACAAACACCTTCAGCTCGGCATCGGGAAACACGGCGGTGCCGATGTCGCGCCCGTCCATGACGATGCCGCCGTCGGCACCCATGCGCTGTTGCTGCGCCGTCATGGCAGCACGCACGAAAGGAATGGCCGCCACGGGGCTGACATGGCTGCTCACCTCCATGGTGCGGATGTCGGCCTCCACGTTCTTGCCGTTGAGATATGTGTCGGGGCGCCCTGTGGCGGCGTTGAGGCGGAAGCTCACCTCTATCTGAGGCATCAGGGACTCGAGGGCAGCGGCATCGACGGTGCCGTCGGCGAGGATGAGGCCCTGCTGCATGCAGAAAAGTGTGCAGGCGCGGTACATGGCGCCACTGTCGATGTAGATGTAGCCTATGGCGCGGGCCAGATCCTTTGCCATAGTGCTCTTGCCGCACGAGCTGTGCCCGTCGATGGCTATCGTGATTTTCTTTTCCATAATGATGGGGTTTCTATAGATTCATAAAGTCGTCGCCTCCTGAGGGCAGGCCGACACTGTCGGTACTGCCGGTACTGCCGGTCGAGCCTATAGCGTGTATTGGGCGTTGATCATGAAGCTGGGCATGGAGACATGGTACTTGGCATACGACAAGCCCACCTTGACCTTCTTCAGCGTCAGACCGGCACCGAAGCACAGGCCGGCACCGTGGCTGCTGCCTGCCGCCTTCATCTCAAAGGCACGGCGGAAGTTGAAGCCTGCGGAGAGGTAGAATTGCTTCATGGGTATGACATCCACGCCCACGATGAAGTGGTTGGTGAGCTTGCGGCCGAAACTCACAGTGCCGCTCGGGCTGTAGTAGTCCGACGACGACCACCGTGTGAGGTCGGTCATGGTGAACGAGAACTGCAGGGGAGCGCCAGAGAGACGCTTCGTGATGCCCACGCGGAGGTCGAAGGGTAGCGACTCACGGTGGTCGCCGAAACGCTTCACCTGCCCGCCGATGTTCGCCGCTACGAGCGACACCGACAGGTCGCGGTTTTCGTTGTAAGCGTTCAGGCCGAGGTCAACGCCGAGAGCCACCGACGTGAACTCTCCGTACTTCGAATAGATGAACTTGCCCGTGGCACCGCCCGAGAGATATTCTGTAAGAACGTACGAGTAGCCGCCGGAGATGCACATGTCCAAGGCCGAGAAGTCGCCCATCTCGATGCCCTCGACTGTCGTCTCCTTCATACTGCCGTAGCCCATGAACTGCACGCCGACACCCCACGACCCGCGCTCGCCCTGTGCCATCACCCACGAGGCGTTGCCAGCCTTGATGCCGCGCATGTATGTCATGAAGCCAAGGCCGATGCTGCGGTCCGACACGTTAGACATCAGCGCAGGGTTTTGCATCAGCAGCGAGGCATCGTCGTCGGGCAGAGTGACATTGGCACCGCCGAGAGCCATGGCGTGCGACGACGTCGGCAGTCGGAGGAAGTTGAACACCGATGTGCTTTCATACTGAGCCCGCAGCTGAGCGGCAGCGACAAGGTTCAGGACGACAGAGAATATGATTTTTCGAGTGAGCATGTACAAAAGAGCGTGCAAAGTTACACATTAATCATATATATTAACGAAAGAAATGCCTTTTTTGGGGTGCCGGAGGCCATTTTTTTGCAAAAAAAAGCCTCTTTTGCAAAAAAAATGCCATAAAGAAAACAGGTTATCAAAAAAATGTGCTACTTTTGTCGCGGTGAGACGTAAAAAACGCACCTAAAACGGCAATAAACAACACTAAATACCATTATGGAAGAAATTAAGTCAATGACTGATGAACTGCGTGGCCAACGCGGCACAAGCCTATTGTTGGGCTACGTGCTGGTCCTCGCGCTGATGTTCGTGGCATTCGAGTACACGACACGCGAAATCAAGATCCAAGAGTTCGAACCCATCTACGAGAGCGCTTTTGAGGAGGACATGATCCCCATCACGACGCAGAAGGAAGTGATGGCACCACCTCCTGCCGCTGCTCCCAAGGTTGCTGAGATTCTCAACATCGTGGATAACGAGACGGAACTCAATGAGGAGGAGGTACAGACCTCCGAGGAAGTCAACCAAGCCATCACCACCGCCACCGGAGACGGTGCGCCGACGGCCGTCGTGGCAGCCCCAGGTCCCGTGGGTCCCGTGCGCGAGGAGTCCGATGACGACCGCATCTTCGAGGTCGTGGAGGAGAACGCTCAGTTCCCCGGCGGCGACGAGGCGTGTTACAAGTGGCTCTACGACCACATCAAGTACCCGTCCATAGCTCAGGAACAGGGCATCCAGGGACGTGTCTTCGCACAGTTCGTCGTCAACAAGGATGGTTCTATCGTGGACATCAAGATCACACGTTCGCCAGACCCCTCACTCTCCAAGGAGGCCGAGCGTGTCATTGGCCTGATGCCCCGATGGAAGCCTGCACGTCAGGGCAACAAGCCCGTGCGCTCGCGCTTCAATCTCCCCATCATGTTCAAACTTCAGTAATAACCTCACTTCACACATAGTGTCTCTCCCCCGACCTCTTCCTATGCAAGGACGGAGCGCGAAGGCCATGACAACGGGTCGCCACGCACTCACGCCACAAGGAGGAACAGGCTGGGGGAGGGGTGTTCTCTGTCATGCATAACTCATCGGAAATTCTCGAGCTTGTCAACGAAGCCCTCGCCGCCATGCCTCTTGACAGAAAGCCGGCGGGACTCTACGACCCCGTGCGCTATGTCCTCTCCCTCGGTGGCAAACGCATACGCCCCGTGCTGATGCTCATGGCCTACGAGATGTATCGCGACGACATAACGGCCATCATGCCTACGGCTCTCGGCATAGAGACCTACCACAACTACACACTGCTCCACGATGACGTGATGGACCGTGCCGACGTCAGGCGCGGCAAGCCCACCGTGCACCGTGTGTGGAACGACAACACAGCCATCCTGAGCGGTGATGCCATGCTCGTACTTGCTTACCAGCTCATGGGACAGACGCGTGGCGACATGCTGCGACCCGTGATGGAACTCTTCACAGAGACGGCGCTGCAGATTGGCGAGGGTCAGCAGTACGACATGGAGTTCGAGACACGTCTTGATGTCGGTGAGGACGAGTACATAGAGATGATACGCCTCAAGACGTCTGTGCTTCTGGCATGTGCCCTCAAACTTGGAGCCATGCAGGGTGGAGCGCCCGAGGCCGACGCACAGCGCCTTTATGACTTCGGGGTCAACATGGGTCTTGCCTTTCAGCTGCAAGACGACCTCCTCGATGTCTATGGCGACTTCCAGACGTTCGGCAAACGCATAGGCGGTGACATTCTCGAGGGCAAGAAGACATTCATGCTCATCAATGCCCTGCGCCTCGCCGACGACAGACAACGTGCCGAGCTGCTCCGGTGGCTCAGCACGCCGACGACAGCCGTACCCCGACAGCCCGAGGCGCCGGGACAGGCTGCCGCACCTTGCGACCCGCAGCAGAAGATTGCCGCCGTGACGGCCATCTACGATGCCGTCGGTGTGCGCCAGCTGGCAGAGCAGAAAATAGCCTCCTACTTCGAGGCCGCACAGAGGTGCCTCGACAGCGTGGCACTCAGCGATGACAGGAAGCTGCCGTTACGCCAGCTGGCGCTGTCGCTCATAGGCCGCAATAGCTAACCGCAACCATCACTACCTCACAGTGATAGATACTCACTCACATATCTACGACGAAGCCTTCGATGCCGACCGCAGCGAGGTGCTTGCACGCGCGCGCGACGCGGGTATCAATAAGGTGTTCCTGCCTAACATCAACGCCGACACACTGAACCCCATGCTCAGCCTCTGCCGCGACAACCCCGGCTTCTGCTACCCTATGCTTGGACTGCACCCCGAGGATGTGCGCGACGATTGGAGTTGCTGCCTCGATGAGATGGAGACGCAGCTCTCCGCACCCTCCAATCCCTTCATCGCCATTGGCGAGGTGGGCCTGGATTTCTACTGGGATCAGACCTTCCGTGACCAGCAGCTGCAAGCCTTCCGCCGACAGGTGCTTTGGGCTGTGAGATATGGCCTGCCGCTGATGATTCACTCCCGCGACGCACATCGCGACATCGTCGAGGTGCTCACAGAGCTGTTGCCCGATGGCCGTACCGACAGCGGCGCCGAGGGCGGCATGTTGGTGCGGGGCGTCTTCCACTGCTTCGGAGGCACGGCCGACGAGGCCGCAGAGCTGCTGAGTTTCCCGGGATTCATGCTTGGCATAGGCGGCGTGGTGACCTACAAGAACAGCCGTCTGCCGGAGGTGCTGCGCACGACGGTGCCACTTTCACGCATCGTCCTCGAGACAGATTCGCCATATCTCGCTCCCGTGCCACACCGGGGACGACGCAACGAGACGGCCTACATCTGCCACGTAGCACAGCGCCTGGCAGACATCTATGAAGTCAGCGTGCAGAAAGTGACACAAATAACAACGCAAAACGCACTTAAAACATTCGACAAGGCCGCATAAACACCCTTTTTGCACCGAAAAAACGAGAAAAATGCGTCCAAACATAAACTTTTTTTGAGAAAATGGTGAAAGTAAGCAAAAAAAAGAATATTTTTGTGGCGCGTTTATGCTGAAATAATACAATAACAAATATCAAATTCATTCATCATTAAACCAAAAACAAAATGAAAAAGTATTTTGCAATTGTTGCATTGGTGGCTGCCTGCACGTTTGGCATGACACCTTCAGTGATGGCTCAGGACGAAGTGGCTGCTGAGGCAGCCGAAACCGAGCAGGTAGATTCCGCTGCCACCGACTCCATGGCAGTTGATTCCGTCGAGGCTCAGGCTCCGGCTCCTGCCGTCGAGGAGAATGTTGCTCCCGTAGAGGAGGAAGAGGGACTACACAAGACCCTTAAGACGAAGTTCATCGAGGGTGACGCAGGCTTCATGAGCCTCGTGGCCATCGCCCTCGTGCTCGGCCTCGCTTTCTGCATCGAGCGCGTCATCTACCTGACCCTGGCTCAGGTCAACACACGCAAGTTCCTCGCCACCCTGGCAGAGAAGGTCAAGGCCAACAAGATTGAGGAGGCCATCGACTACTGCGCCGGAACACGCGGCCCCGTGGCCCAGATTTCCAAGAAGGCCATGCAGAACCTCAACAGCGCCGACCAGAATGACATCGCCACCATCGAGCGTAGCATCAACATCGAGGCAGAGGTGCAGGGCGCTTACCTCGAGGAGAACTGCTCGTGGATCACGCTCTTCATCGCCATGGCACCGTCTCTCGGCTTCCTCGGCACGGTGATCGGTATGGTGCAGGCATTCGATGACATCGAGCGCGCCGGCGATATCAGCCCGACAGTCGTTGCAGGAGGTATGAAGGTCGCACTTATCACTACCATCTTCGGTATTATCGTAGCACTCGTACTGCAGGTCTTCTACAACTACATCCTCAGCCGCGTCGAGGCACTCAACTCCAACATGGAGGAGGCTGCCATGAGCTTGCTCGAGATGTGCGTCAAGAGCCCCAAGTGCAAGAAGTAATGTCAAATATATAATAGTATAGTTAGATTATGAAACTCGAAAAGCTGTCAAATCTCGCGCTGTACTCAACGATCGGAATCGGTGTCGTAGTCTTCCTGCTATTCTTCCTGGTAGATTACAACAACATGGATTTCGACGGAGTGCATGTCTCGCCGGCGCTGACGGACTTGGTACTATTCCTGATGTACATCCTGTTCGCAGTAACGGCTTGCCTCACTATATGGAGCCTCGTTCGCGGCGCCACCGTCAACTCTGGTAACACAGGCCCCAACCCGACGGGAATTCCCAGCGGCAAGATTACTCTCTGCACATGGGGACTCGTCATCGTGACACTCATCATCGGTGTCGTCTGCGGCCTCGGTGAAGAACCCTTCACCACCGTCTCCGGCAAGATGACGTCGGCAGGCATGGTCACCGTAGTTGACATGTGGCTCATCGCCATCTACGTCCTCGCTATTGCCGCCATCATAGCCGTCATCGTCAGCATGAGCGGTATGCTCACCAAGAGCGCCACACCGCAGGATTGAGAACCACCACATCAGTAAACACAAAACTCAAAACTCAACTATGGCAAGAAAGAAGAAAAAAGTGCCTGGTCTGAACTCCAGCTCTACGGCCGATATTTCTTTCATCCTGCTCATCTTCTTCCTGGTCACTACCTCCATGGATACTGACATGGGTCTGGCACGACGCCTCCCGCAGCCGCCGGAACCCAATCAGGAGGATGCACAGATTGATGTCAAGGAACGCAACGTGCTCAACGTGCGCCTCAACGCTGCCGGCAATCTCATGGTCAACCACGACTTCATAGATATCAACCAGCTGCGGGCACGCGCCAAGGAGTTCATCGAGAACAAGAACAACCTCTCGACGCTCCCCGAGAAGCACGCCAAGAATATCGAAGGACTCGGACAGTGCTTCGTCACCGACAAACACGTCATCTCCGTACAGACAGACCGAGGCACGCCCTACAACGTTTACTTCCTCGTACAGAATGAACTCGTGGCAGCCTACAACGAGCTGCGCGACGAGCTGGCCATTGCCAAGTTCGGACGCCCATACGCACGACTAAACGAAGACGACCAAGTAGCTATCCGCACATACTATCCCCAGAAGATTTCTGAGGCCGAACCTAAAAACTATGGAGGAAACTAATCATGGCAAGAAACAAGGGAAAAAGAGAAATGCCCGAGATGAACACTTCATCTCTGCCTGACTTGATCTTCACCATCCTGTTCTTCTTCATGATCGTGACCACCATGCGTGAAGTCACCCTGAAGGTGAAGTTCACCGTCCCCTCTGGTACGGAACTCGAGAAACTGGAGAAGAAGTCATGTGTATCGTTCATCTATGTCGGACCGCCCACCGACCAGCTGCGCGCACAGATGGGCTCAGGAACACGTATCCAGCTCAACGACCGCTATGCCGAGCCGCGCGAGGTGATGGACTTCGTGGCACAGGAACGCACCACGATGTCCGACCCCGCCTCACAGGTCATGTCCATGAAGATTGACCAGAGCACACAGATGGGCATCATCACCGACATCAAGGAGGTGCTCCGCAAGTCATGGGCGCTGAAGATCAACTATTCCGCTACCCGACGAAATTAACCCGCACAGACAACTAACTGTTAAATCCCGGAAGTGGCGCACATCACACGATGTGCGCCACTTCCATATTCCTACGCCATGCCCGTGAACCTCTCAGGTGGACACATAACAGCCAGGGGCATCAGCTTGCACATTTACTTATCACCTGCCGGTCTGCCAAACGTCAAAAAATAAAGTCGCCACCGGCATCACGCCGATGGCGACTCTACAGCATGAGAGAGTATTTATTGGCGGTTGTACTATTGCTGCTCCTGTCCTCCTTCCTTCTGCGAGAGCCAGTACTCGATGATGAAGGCGATGAGCAGTCCCACGCCGACGCCTCTAGTTTGTCATACATCTGATTACTTTCAGCGGCAAAGGTACAACTTTTCTTTGAAGCGACGCGTAAAAAATGAAGCAAAAGTGTTCCCATGCCATCGAAATCCACATTGTTTGCTCCCTTGACAGCGGTAGCCATACGGGGTGGCATTTATTCATCCCAATTGTATTTTCCGTCAAAAAGCTGTTGGTTTCTCAGGTTTTATTTGTACCTTTGCGGCGTTTTCGAAGCAGAATGAAGCGTTTGTTGCCTATATTAGTTGTATTCCTTACGGCCCTGATGGGTTGCGGGGGTGGTGCTGCGACGGCTGATGTCCGGGCTGCAAAGGCATACGCTGTTGCATACGACGGCGGAGCATATTCGAGCCGCAACACACAACACGGACGGCACCACGAGGCAACGCTCAACGATGCGCGGGGCATGAACCGTATCTCATGCTCGCGTCCGCAGCGTCTTTTACCGACGCATGGTGGGGGAGCAGGTAAGCACACGGCTCGCTGGTTTGCTTTGCAGCGGCCGTGGACGAGGCACATCGTCTTCCACCATGATGGACGCGGGCGACGGGAAAGGGCTCCGTTCCAATCTGCTGCCTCATGCGACTATTATGTCTTCGCATTGAGGCGCATTCTGTGTTAGCGGGTCTGTGGTGCTTATTTTATCACATTGCGATATTATCCACAGAAAGTTTAACCCGCTTTTTTAATCTTATTATGTCAAATATCAAGAATCTGGAGATGGCCGATGCCCTCTCCTCAAAGAGCTATATACGTATAAGCAATTCATTCTTCGGCCTCTTCCAGAAGGTCATTTATGTGCCTACCGGCAGCCCCATAAAAGTATTTACGCTGGAGTATTCTCCAGAAGAAGGCGGCCGTCTGGAAAAGCTGCTTTCCATGCCGCTCGACAAGTTGGATGCAGATCTGGCCTCGAAAGGCAAACCCGTCCCGACCGCAGTCGGAAACTACCTGCTACAGGCCTGTGTGAGCGATGACCGCCAGTTCTGCGCGGTACAGCTGCTGCGCTTCGCCGACCTGATGTACCATCCCCTGGCCGAGCCTCGTTTCTTCGAGAGCGAGGCGGCTGCCAGCGTCGCACGCATCTTTCTTTAGATGAAATAAACAGGGAATAGACAAACGGAACATTAATTATGGTTTACACACTCATCGTCTTGGCCGTCACGGCCTTGCTCTTCGCCTCGAACCGGCTGCGCTCCGATGTGGTGGCGCTGTGTGCGCTGATAGCACTGCTCCTGGGTGACATTCTCTCGCCGACGGAAGCCCTGTCGGGATTTTCCAATCCGATAGTCATCATGATGGCGGGACTGTTTATCGTCGGTGGCGGCGTCGTGCAGACGGGACTGGCCAAGATGGTGAGTTCGCGGCTGATGACGCTGGCGGGCCGTTCGGAGTTGCGTTTGTTTCTGTTGGTAATGCTCGTGACGGGCTTCACGGGTGCTTTCATCTCCAATACCGGCACAGTAGCTCTGATGATGCCCATCGTCGTGTCTATGGCCAATGCTGTCGGCATCAGCCCCCGGCGACTGCTGATGCCCTTGGCCTTCGCCAGCTCTCTGGGCATCATGACGCTCATCAGCACTCCCCCGAACCTCGTCATCGACGAGACGTTGCGCGAGGGAGGCTATGGCGGGCTTGGTTTCTTCTCGTTCCTGCCTGTAGGTCTCGTCTGCCTGGCCCACTTCGCTGCTCACCATGTTCATCTCTAACACTGCCACCGCCGTGCTCATGGCACCTATTGCCCTGACGTCGGCCGAATCGTCGGGCATCAGTCCTGTGCCGCTGCTTGTTGCCGTCGCTGTGAGCGCTAGTATGTGCTTCGCCTCGCCATTCAGCACTCCGCCTAATGCGTTGGTGATGAAGGCCGGCCGCTACACCTTCATGGACTATGTCCGTGTGGGCCTGCCGCTTCAGCTCATCGTTGGCGTCGTGATGATTATCGTGCTGCCCCTGCTCTTCCCGTTCTGATATGTTTTTTTAAGACACAGAGCCACGGGGTCACAAAGGTTTTAGGTGTGTTCTATTAATAGAAGCCGCTGCCCGAGCGCGTAGGCGTTCTGCAGGTCGGTGGGGAAGTGCTCGTCGCGATACTTGCGCTTGTCTTCCTCCGAGAATAGGTTGAAGTCGTAGCGCGAGTAGTCGTTGAACTGGTAGGTTTTGCAAGCGTCGAGTGTCTCGCTGTAGCCGAAGATGTCTGCCATCACCTTGGTGTTCTCCTCCAGCAGCGTCGGGTAGCTGATCTGCTGCACCCGTTAGGTTAAATAATGTTATTTCTTCGGGCATTAATAGTACTTGGTATTGCAAGGTAGTAATATTTAGCCTACCTTTGCCCTCGCTTAAGCAAGCGGTCTCACGAAGCCGGGGACGCCCGCAAGCGTGAGAACGCAGCATGTGTAACCCTAAAACAAAGATTATCATGACAAAAGAAAGACTGACACGTTCGAGGAACAACAAATGGTTGGCCGGAATCTGCGGCGGCATAGCTGAGTATTTCGGCTGGAATGCCGAGGCGCTGCGCCTCGTCTGGCTCGTGCTGACGGTAGGAACCATGTTTTGCGGCGGCCTCATCTATCTGATCCTTTGGGTCATCATGCCACAGGAGTAGGCTGTTTGCCGATTGTGCAGAAAGGTAAATTGTATATGGTAAATCGTGAATGAGCCATCATGGATGTTGCTAATGCCAAGTCGCAGATGCGCAAGGGGATGCTCGAATACTGCATCCTACTCCTGCTGAAGCGCCAGCCTGCCTATGCCTCGGACATCATCCAGCAGCTGAAAGAAGCAGAGCTGCTGGTCGTCGAAGGCACGCTGTATCCGCTGCTGACCCGCCTGAAGAAGGACGGCCTGCTCGCCTACGAATGGCAGGAGAGCACACAGGGTCCGCCTCGCAAGTACTACCGCCTCACCCCCGACGGCCAGCGCTTTCTCGAAGAGCTGGACCGAGCCTGGGGCGAGATAGAGAGAACGGTAACGTTGCTAAGAGATCTGCCCCATACCCTTCCCGCCCTGTAGGGTAGGACTCCGGGATGTGACGAGAATAGTTTCGTTTAAAGAACCCACCTTAATATTGATTCGTTTCTTACTAATCTTCATGACCGGATAGTCCCCGAGCGCCGGCTGCTCTCTGCCCGGACGGGATAGGTCCTTGCAGTGTCGGGCGTCCCCTTTTGGGACAAGTGAGGGGCGGGTCTTTCAAAACAATGAAAAAGAATATCACCATCAATCTGTGTGGGCGTCTGTTTGCCATTGACGAGGATGCCTACGAGATGCTTGCAACCTACGAGCAGTCGCTGCGCAACTATTTCCGCACCCGCGAAGGCGGCGAGGAGATAGCGGAAGACATCGAAGCCCGCATCGCAGAACTCTTCGATGAAGTGAAGCAGCAAGGCACGCAAGCGATAAACATAGGACACGTGCGCGAGGTCATCCACCGCCTCGGGAAACCGGAGGAGATGGATGGAGAGGCCCCCCATTCAGCCCCCGAGGGTGCTGCGGATGCTTCGTCTTCTGCCACCAATGGCCCCGAATCCCGCTCGGTGGCCGCAGGAGGGGCAAGTATGGCTGCCAAACGCCTCTACCGCAACCCCGCGGACAAGAAACTGCTGGGAGTGCTCTCGGGCTTCGCAGCCTACTTCGGCGCCGATGTGCTCTGGTGGCGTCTGGGCTTTGCGGCTGTCGTGCTGATGTCCTTCGTGGCCTCAAACTACAACTTCCTCTGGTTCCTGCCCGGACGTGGCCTCTATTTCAATATCCATTTCTGGGGCATGGGCATAGCCCTCATCGTCGCTTACATCATCCTTGCTGTCCTCATGCCCGTGGCGGA
The DNA here is from genome assembly GCA_947167455.1 of uncultured Prevotellaceae bacterium. GTDB lineage: Bacteria > Bacteroidota > Bacteroidia > Bacteroidales > Bacteroidaceae > Physcousia. The sequence goes on from CAMVIB010000001.1 coordinate 26,561, forward strand.
GACGCCCGAGGACCGTTTGAGGATGAAAGGCAAGGAAGTAAATCCCCAGAACCTGGCGGAAGAAGTGGCCAATAGCAGTCCCTCTCCCCGCGCTTCCTACGAGGGAGGGAGCGGTAGCCATTCATGTGAAGAAAGCGCAACCTCTCAGATGCATGCTGCTCCCCTGTCAGGCCGGAAGGGGCATGGGGCGAGGTCTGTCTTCTCCGGTTGCTTCGGCTGCATAGGGGGCTTCTTCGTCGCCCTGTGGACGGTCTTCACGACGCTGCTCCGCTGGAGCATCTATGCTCTCGGCGCCTTCGTGGCGTGCCTGAGCTTGGTGGGCATCGTCACCCTGCTGGCCGTTGCGCTGAACCCCAGCGGGTGGTTCGAGAAGAGCGGCGGCATACTCGTTTCGCCGGAGTTTGCTGCCGTGGTTCCCGACCTGAAGGTGCCGTTCTTCATCTTCGTCGGTGCGGCGCTGCTCGTGCTGGCTATCACCTCCTACGCCATCATCCACAGCCTCCTGAACGAATTCCGGCAGATGCCATCCATGCCCTACCGCCAGCGCATAGCCCTGCTGATGGTTTGGATCTTGGGTCTTGTGGCCTGCGGCGCCGCCATCGGCTATGGCTTGCCCAGGTTCATCGATGCCGACGAGAAATACAGCGAGCGGCATTGGAAGGAAATCGATGCCGAATGGCGCCAGCGCAACACCCACGATGGTATCTTCGTACAGCCCCATGAATGGGACTTCCTGCAAGCAGGCGGTTGGAGCATCCTCAACGCTGAGGGCTGCAATGACCGCTTCACGGCACATGGCGAATATATGACTGGCGACCGCGATGTCCGCTATCTCGACTGCTACGATGATAACCACCGCCAACGTCTGCGCGTAGAGCGTGCAGACACGCTGCAGCCCGGCACCTACCGCCTCACCTGTGCTGCCCGCGCTGACGGCACTGGAGCCTGCATCTACGCAATCGTGGGTGATGAGAGACCCCGGTTCGAGGAAATCCCCGCCACAGGCAATGTGGGTGGCGACATCTGGGAGGATGCAGAGACCGAGCGCTACCTCACCCTCATGCGGGAACGCAATCTGGCCGCCCGGCGAGGCGCAGACAACTTCTCGGACGAGAGCGTAGAAATACCCGAGGACGTACAGCGTATTCGCAGTGCCAACAAAGGGAAGGGCTTTGGATGGAACCAGATAGTCATAGCACCCATACGCGTGGACAAGACCGTGGTAGTGCGCTACGGCCTCACCTCTGATCCTGCATTCACCGGCCGCACATGGCTCGGCCACTGGTTCTCCGCCACCGACTTTGTGCTGCAGCGTATCACGGAATAGTTTTTTTGCGGACACCGTTCAGGAAACAGATGAACTGTCGGCATTGCTCGGGACTTGCTTAGCATCTATCGTCAGCACAGATTCAGACAGCAATCTTTGATGATACTGTTTTCTGGCTTTGGCTATGAGTGCTTGCATAATCCAATACGTGTTTGATTCTTAAACCAACCTCTTTTGCCACGGGAGGGGGAAAGGCATTCCCTATCATCCGGCAAGCTTTGGTCTTGCAGGTGCCGAATTGCCATGTGTCGGGAAAGCCCTGTAGACGAGCCAGCATACGCGGTGTGAGCTTTGGCATGCCCTCGAAATCGGCTTCAGGTGCCATGTCGGCAACGCTATTGCCGTTCACCCCCAGCTCGGCCCAGGCACGGCGCGCTCTTGTTGGCCCCAGATCTGGCCTTGTTTCTTCAGAACTGGCGGAATTTGAGGCGAATTGACTTTAGTTGACGGCCAGCAGGTCATAGCGGATGTCATCGCAGAGCAGCGAACAGCCCATGGTGTCGGCTGCCGGAGCAATTCCCTCGGACTCGCCCCCATGGAGAGGGCCGCTATCACTTTTCGCAACGGCAGATGCCTCACCCTCAGCAGAAGGTACATTGCGATTCTTCATCGCGTATGCAGCTTCGTTTTGAGCCAAGTGTTGAGAGGCGTGGACTGGCGTAGGGACATGGACGACTCGCGTGAGGTAGATGGTGTCGTGGCTGGGAAGAGCGGCCTCACCCCCGCCACCCCCGCCTTGGAGCGGGGAGTGATCACCTGTTGTGGCAGTTGCCGTCTCATAGTTTCTGGTTTGAACTCCCGCATCTATTGGAGCGGGGTTGAGGCTTCTCCCCGCGAAGAAGGCCACCACGACAGCGGCCGCCGTGGCTGACCACCAGAGGGGTGTGGGCATGCGGCGATGCCGTATGGGGCAGGGCGCCACGTTGAGGTGTTGGTTCTGCTCGTCGCGGAGCTCGCGGGCGGCAGCGAGGATGTCAGAGTCAGTGAGTTTCATATCTTATTTTCTTTCTTATGCGTAGTCACGCAGCTGTTGGCGGATGCTGTTCATTAGTTTGTGCAGGCGGCTCTTGACCGTTCCCTCCGGTATGTCGAGGATGGTAGCTATCTGCGGCACAGAGAGCTCCTCTTCGTGGCGGAGCGAGAAGAGAAGGCGCTGGGGTGGTGGCAGCGCGTCGAGCACGCCTTCAAGGGCCTGGCGAAGCGTCGCGCGGTCCATGTTGACATCGATGTCCTCGTCCGTGGTGGGTTCGGCATCGAGCGTAGAGAGATAGTCGGCGGCGTAGGCGTTGCGGCGGTAGCGGTTGCGGCAGAGGTTGTAGGCGATGGTGAAGAGCCACGTATCTACCCTGCGCCCCGGGACATAGCGGTCGCGCGACTCGTATAGGCGGAGGAAGGCATCGTGCGTGGCGTCGGCTGCGGCCTCGGCGTCGCCGCCCAGCTGGCGGAAGAAGAAACCTTGCAGGCGACGGGCATAGCGGCGATACAGCTCCTCGAAAGCCGTCTCACTGCCGGCAGCGACGTGCAGCATGAGCTGCTCGTCGGTCTGCCGGGCTGAGAATCTGAAGGGGAGCTTCATATCGTGACGGTCAGTAGCTTCAGGAATTCCTGTTTCCGCTCCTCGCTCATGTCGGTGTTCTTCACGCCACACTCCAGCAGGCGTTGCAGCCAGGTGTAGCGCGCCAGGTCGTGCTTGGCATAGTAGGGTAGCAGGTCGGAGAGCAAGACAGCGTAGTTGGCCGAGAGGCGCTGGCCCGACGTCCATTCGGGACGGAACGAGACGAGCAGGTACTCCAGCAGGTAACGCTCCTCCACGTTGCGGCGTTTCACGGCCATGTTGTCGTAGGCCTTGGCCGAGTACTTCAGCGTCAGGCCCTCGTTGTAGAGATGCGCCTTCCACGGCTCCATCGTCTGCTGTGGCGTGGTGGTGGAGAAATACACGCGACTGCCGTGGCGGTCGATGATGGTCTGGAGCAGCGTGCGCTCATACTCGTCGAAGGTCCCCGACTGCCATGCCGGGAACTCGACCCCCAGCTTTGCAGCCAGCCATTCGCGGTACTCCTTCACGGCCAGGAAAGGCACACAGACGATGGTCTTGTCGCGGTGCAGCCCCATGCCCTCCTGTATGAGCCACTTGGGGATGATGGCAGCGTCGCCGCTGGCAATAAAGATGCCATCCTGGTCCATGCCCGCGAGTTCATTGTAGCTGTAGCGCAGCACGGCCTCGCTATAGAGTCCGCTGTCGAAGAACCGTTTCGCCATCTGCGCCATGCGCTCCTCCTGCCCCTTCATGGCCAGGTAGCACACCCACTCGTTGTAGTCGCTGAGCTGCATGTCGTCGGGCAGCATGGCCAGGGCAGCCTCGGCGTAGGGGGCGCCGTCGGTCTCGTCGCCATGCCCCAGCTTGATGGCCATATAGGCGCACTTATTATATGTATAGGTATCGGGGATGGCAGCTCGCATTTCATGCACGGCGGCTCGCGCCAGGCTGTCTGCAGGCTGTCCGAACCACCCCATGTAGCGTGAAGCATTGTAGTAGTTCAGCCATGCCGTCTCGTCCTGCGGGTTGCGGCGTGTGGCTTCTTTCCAGGCGCTGCGTTGTTCCGTGTACCATAGGAAATCCTTCTCCGAGACGATGGGACTCTGTATCTCCACGGGCTTGGTTTGCGCCATCAGGCCCAGTCCCATGACCACTGCGGCCACCACGGCCATTACTCTTCTTGTATTCATTGTTTCTTGTGCTTTTTTGATGATGTTACTGTTCTGCGAAAGCCCATCGACGTCAAATGGGCTTTTCTACAACAGCATACACACGAAGCGCGGGAACGTTCACGACGGGCATCAGTTTTTTTTGTCGTCATGTGCTTCATATCGTCATTTAGCACTCAATAGAGGTGCAACCACTGCGTCGTCGCGACGCAACGGTTGCGTAGGTTTTAAGAGAGTGTTTATGGATTATATATCAGAATTGGTTAAGTCGGCTGGTGTCTATGTTCACCGCCACGCCGCCGCGGTCAATCTCCACTTTGTCGGCTGTTCCGCTGAAGGTGGTCTTGGAGGCCCCGTCGCAATTGGCGTTGATGCCGGTGCAGTTGACCTTGGCGTTGAGCTTGGAGGCCCCGGTACACACTGTGCGTAGGTGGCCGCCTTTGAGTGTGACCTCGCCCTTGCTGGCGCCGGAGAGTGTGAGGCTGATGTCCCCGGTCACCTCAGCCGAGAGATTGAGCTTCGATGCTCCGTTGACGCTAAAGGTGGCGTGCTCGCATCGTGAGGCTTGCGGCAGGTTGACCTTGCTGGCGCCGCTGATGCTGAATCGGATGTTTTTGGCGCCGAGTTGCTCAATATCAGCCTTGCTGGCGCCGCTCACGTCGCCTTTGAAATGCCCGCACACGATGTCGCCGACCTCCGTTTTCGATGAGCCGCTGAGATGGATATTTAATTGGTCGCACTCTATGGCATCAGCCTTGAACGCCGAGACACCTTGAAGACGCACTGTAAGCCGGTCGGACGAGAGGCGTTTGCTCACGAGGAGCGAAACGCCGCTGAGGCTGATGTCCTGCAGGCTGGGTGCCGTGAGATGCAGGATGAAATTGTGCTGGCCGTCGGGCTGGTCCTTCTTCTTCACGTTGTTGAACGTCTTGCTGTGCTTGGCACGCACATTAAGCGTGCCGGCAGTGGCGTTCACCTCCATCTGGTCCAGCCAGTCCGTGCGGCCTGTCAGCCGGACGTCATAAGTGTCGCCTTGTGTGTAAATGACCTTCACGACGTTGCTCACGTCAAGCTTCGTGAAGTCCTTGAGCGGATAGCTACGGGTGGAGAATGCAGACCTCCTCTCTGCCTTTCCTGCATGGGAGGGGGCAGTCACTCGTGCGGTGAGGACTGCAACTGATGCGATTGCGATGATGAGTGTAAGGAGTCGTTTCATATTCGTAGATGGCTTTTGATGTTTGTTCTCTTGGGTGGTATCTGCTTGCAGCCTCACCGGGAGGGTGAGTCGTGGCTGTTCTTCATCTTAATGACAATCGTCACCTTCCCGTCGTGTGCCTGCAAGGGTTGCCTGCCGGTGTATTGGAGCATATAGATGCGGTCCTGATGCTTGCCTTCCACGGCGATGAGCAGCGTGTGACGGTTGTCGGCGTCGATGTTGTGGGAGAAGCATCCCGTCCTGCTCTCGGCCTCGAAGGTCTCCTGGCAACGGCCGATGTCTATGCCTCGAGTGAGCTCTCGCACCTTGATCACACGGACGACTTCATGCGTCTGCGGGTCGCGCTCCACCACGCTGGTGAACTTGCTGCGTCCGATGGTGCTCTCGTTATTCACGAAGCGGTCGATGCTGTTCTCCATGCGTGGAGCGCCGCTGAGCGACGAGCCTTGTGCCCGAAGGCCTGCAACGGCCACAAAACTGATGAGCCAAAGTAAGATATATCGTTTCATGAGTCTAAGTAATAGGTGATTGTCCATTCTCTCATTGCTCTTCCAGAATCCTGCGCACCACGGCGCGCATCTCAGGATTGGCGGTAGCTTGCAGTATGGCGTGCTCGGCTTCGGTGGCTAAGTCGTAGGTCGGCACATTGGCCTCTGCCACCTGCGCCATGGCAAGCGCCTCGCTGATTTCGGTCTTGATGCTACCGAGGTCATCGATGCGCTGTCCGTCTCTAAGCGTGTAGCTGCCTTCGTAGCGTGCCAGCTCGCGTCTCTCCTTGACTTGCGGTGCGATGACCAGTATGGCCACAGCCACGAAGACGGCAGCGATGGCGAAGGCGGCGGCCGCAACGCTCGCCCTCCGTGTCAGCGGGCGAGTGCTTGCTCTTGAGGCCTGAGACGCGGACGCCAGTTCTGATGTCCTGCCTCTTTCCTCTGCCTCCAGCCTGTCCACCAGCGCGCTCAGTCGCTGTTCCAGCCCTTCGGGGATGGGGATCTCATGGGTGCTTGGTATCTCATTCATCGTCGTAACAGTTGTTGAAGTTTCTTTTTACCACGGCTCCACAGCACGCGCACGTTCACGGCGCTGAAGCCCGTTTCCTTTTCTATCTCGCCGAGCGAATGGTCTTGCAGCAGATGTAGCTCTGCCACTCGCTGTTGGTTCTCCGGCAGGGTGTGTATGGCATGCTCCACCTTGGCAACCGCCTCCTTGGATTCTATCGCCGAGGAGGCGGATTGCCTGTCCGCCACCCGCACGTCCTCGGGCTGCGTATCGGCTTCTGCCAGCCTGCCGCGTCTCAGGTTGTCAATGCAGAGATTACGCACCAGTGTCTGGCAGTAGGCCGCCAAGTCCTCATCCACCGGAACACGGTCGCGACTCTGCCACAGGCGGATGAAAGCCTCCTGCACTGCATCCTCAGCGTCCTGTGGGTTGCCCAGGAGGCTGTAGGCCGTGCGGTACATCGCCGTACTCAGTGGCAGGAAGGTCGTTTTGAATGTAGCAGCTGTCATCATTGCTTGGGACTTACACTTATAATAACGAGAAAACAGCCCCGTTTGTTACACTATGCTGCCGAAAATGTTGGGTTGCCGCGAGGCAGGATGCTTATCTTTCCCCCAAAAAAGTAAAGTCGCCACCGGCGTCAAGCCGACGGCGACCCTACAGCATGAGAGAGTATTTATTGGGGGGTGTTCTCTTGCGACTCCTTCTTCATGAGTTTATATTCAATCACGAAGGAAGTGAGGAGGCCGATGCCCATGCCGGCAGCGATGATGAGCCAGAAGTAGATGTTGTGCTTGGGACTGACGCCAAGAGCGTAGTCACAAAGGGCGCCGAGGCCCAGGCCGATGAGGACGCATCCCCAGCGGAGGCTGCTGTACTTGTTGTGCTTCTTCTGCTGTTCCTCGATGAGGATTTTAGCGGTGTCGGCATCGGTGCCTGCCTGGATGAGCGCCAGGCGGAGCTCGGTGTCGCGTTGCTTCTTCTTGATTTCGTTGGTAAACACCATCACGATGGCCACGATGGGGATGGAGAGAGACAGGACGATGGCGGCGAGGCCTTCCAGTTCAATTTGATGGAGCATGATTCTGTTTATGTTTTTAGGGGTTGGACTTCGTGTTCTCAGAGAGCGCTTTCTGTAGTTAAGACCCGCGACGGCATGTTTTATTACACTTCGCCGGGCGAAAATTGGCAGACGGCGTAGCGGGCTGCATAGAAGAGGGCTAACGTGGGAAAGGGCATCACGTAGAGTGTCAGGCTCGTGGCGCCACGTTCATTAATAATAATGTACGCGCACGCAAAGAAGATGAGCAATACCAGCGGCAGGCCGAAGCTGAAGGCCACGACGCGCGCCCAGCGGCGAAGCCACGCACGGCGCTCGCGACGGCGCACATCGGCTATGATGAGTTGGTCGAGGTCGGTCAGCAACGCCCGGCGCTGCATCGTCTGGAGGATGAGGACGTCGAGGTCAGAGTCTGTCATTTCGTTCATGGGTGAGGATGTTTTTGAGTCGTTCGCGTATGCGATGGAGTTTCACGAGCACATTGCTCTGCGTGAGTCCCGTGCGACGGGCTATGTCGGCAGTCTTCAGTTGCTCGAAGTAATGCAGGTGAAGCAGCTGTTGGTCGGCAGCAGAGAGGGTGGCAATGGCGGCTTCCATCTGCTGGAGGCGGGCTTCGTGGTCGGTGGAGAAGGGCTCTGTGTCGGCGGACATACCGCCGATAACGGAACCAGGAAGGGTGTCGAGCGAGGTGGTGCGCCGTCGGCGTTCTTTGTCGAGGAGCTTCAGGGCGGTGTGGGTGGCGATGGCCGCGAGCCAGGGGCCGAGCTGTGTGCCGCGCCAGGCGTCGATGCTCTCGTAAGCGCGCACGAAGGTCTGCTGCGTGACCTCGGCGGCTCCTTCCTCGGTGTGCATCACGCCCAAGGCCTTCGAGAAGACCATCCCCGAATAGCGGTGGACAATCTCCGCGAAGGCCTTTTGGTTGCCTTGGCCTGCCTGCTGTGCGAGTTCTTTGTCTGTCATTCTGTGGTGGGTGCAGATCCGTCGGTCGGGCTGCTTCTTATCCTATAGACCCACAATAGCCAGGATTATTACAGGCGGCAGGTATTTTTTTCGCCTTTCATGATTCTGGTTCCCACGCATGCCGCCTCATATCCACACAGCCATTGTCCTTGATGCGCACGCCCTCGGACATCAGCAGTATGGCCTGCTGGTGCCATCCGGGCACGGTGCGTCCTGTGCTGCTGACGACGCGGTGGCAGGGCAGGTTGAGTTCCAGGGGAGCATCGTGCATGGCTCGTCCCACGAGGCGGCTGTGTGCGGGCCAGCCTACGAGCGCGGCAATGCGGCCGTAGGAAAGGACGTGTCCGGCAGGAATCTGCCGGACGACGTCATACACTTCTGCATAGAACGCAGCGGTGTCGGGACCTCTCATCATCGGGCTGAGGCAAAGGCGAACAGAGGTTTGCTTGCATCCTTCCGCTGGACGGCAGCCCTGCTCAATAGTTCTCCGCCTTGATCTGGAAGTAGCTCTGGGGGTGGTTGCAGGTGGGGCATACCTCGGGAGCCTGCCGCCCGATGACGATGTGTCCGCAGTTGGCACACTGCCAGATGACGTCGCCGTCGCGGGAGAAGACCACGGCGTCCTCGATGTTCTTCAGGAGGCGGCGGTAGCGCTCCTCGTGCTGACGCTCTATGGCTCCTACGAGTTCGAACTTCTCGGCAATCTCGTCGAACCCCTCCTCCCGGGCCTCGCGGGCCATGCGGGCATACATGTCCGTCCACTCCTGGTTCTCGCCGTTGGCGGCGTCGGCCAGGTTCGTGGCGGTGTTGCTGATGCTGCCGCCGTTGAGGTACTTGTACCACATCTTGGCGTGCTCCTTCTCGTTGGCGGCCGTCTCCTCGAAGATGGCGGCAATCTGCACGTAGCCGTCCTTTTTGGCCTTGGAGGCGAAATAACTGTACTTGTTGCGGGCCATGCTCTCGCCGGCGAAAGCCTCCTGGAGGTTGCGCTCGGTCTTGGTTCCTTTGAGTTCTTTCATAATGTCTCTGATGTTATTTTACAGGTAATCCGTCTTTTTCTGCCGCAAAGATAGCAAAAGAATTCCGATATAATAATAAAAGAATAGGAAAAAATAGAAAAAAGATTAGGATTTCGCTGCCGGTGGCAAAGCAAGCGTACCACCACATTCCAACACCTAGGAGACACATCAACGTCGAGGACTACAAAGGACTCAAAGGAAAGAAGGAGTTGAAAGGAATCATAGACTGAAAGATAAATCAGCCAGACAAGAAGTATAAATCAGTTATAGTAAACACTTGAAGGCCTCCCGTTGCGTCGCGATGACGTGGCGGGGCGTTCACGTCGTGCTGTCAGGGATGATGTGTCGTGTTGATTCCCTTGATGTGATGATTCAACACAAAAGAAGGTTAAAAGCACCGATTCAACATGTAACGACGTTAAATATTGCAGCATATTCTTGTGTAGATGTAATGTTTTACCTTACTTTGCGGCAGATTTAACACCAAAACAGGTCGAAACTATGTATAAACTGACAGCAAAAGAAGAAGAGGTGATGGAGCACATCTGGACGCTCGGAGCCTGTGCACCCAAGGATGTCGTAGCCCTCTATCCCGACGACGAACGACCGCACATCAACTCCATCGCCAATGCCTTCCAGTCCCTGGAGAAGAAAGGCTACCTCACACATCGTACGCAGGGACGCGGATACATCTATGAACCTTGCGTGTGCAAGCAAGATTACGGGCGTTCCAAGCTCAGTTCCTTCGTCAAACGGTACTTCGATGATTCCTACATGAGCGTCGTCTCGGCCTTCGTCTCGGAAGAGAAGGTCAGCGAGGCTGAGCTGATGCAGTTTCTGGCAGACAAAATGAAAGACAGTGCCTTATGATTTACCTTATCAAATGGGCGCTTGCCCTCACCCTCCTCTACTCGCTCTACGGACTTACCCTTCGCCGCGAGACGTTCCACACGCTGAACCGTGCCGTGCTGCTCATCATCCTCGTTGCCTCAGCCGTGCTGCCGTTATTCCATATCCCCTTGGGTCACGAGACGTGGATAAATCAGGGCTTCGAGCGGTTGGAGAATGCTTTGGCTGCAGATTCTGCCCCCGACGAAACCTTTCTTTCGGGTCAATCAACCCAGATAAGGCGATTGCACGATGATGATGCAGCAATTGCACAATCATCATCGTGCAATCGCACAATCACGATGCAGCAATCCAACAAGCCAGGTTCCTTCCATTGGCCAACCGTATTCATGGGTACATACACCCTTGTGACCATCGCTTTCTGGCTGGCATATCTCCACTCCCTCGTTGGCTTCATTCGCCTCATTCGCCGCTCAACGCTGATTGAGGAACGGGACAGAGTACACATCCTCAGTAGCCCTGAGCTGAAGAACTCCTGCTCATGGATGAGGTGGGTGCTGCTGGCAAACGAAGACGGCTCCACCCCCTCCATCCTCACCCACGAACTCGCCCACGTGCGCCTCGGGCATTCGTGGGACAAGTTGCTCTGCGAACTGACCTGCCGCACGCTGTGGTTTCTGCCTTTCGCCTGGATGTTGCGCGAGGACCTAAGCGACGTACATGAGTTCGAGGCCGACCGCGCCGTATTACAAACTGGAATAGACATCCGAGAATATAATCAGCTGCTGATTCTCAAAGCCGTCCGCCCGGGACTGCAGCCCGTGGTGAACGCATTCAACCAAAGTAGAATCAAAAAACGTATCACTATGATGTTCAAACCAAAATCCAACAAGTGGCGTGCAGCCAAGGTGCTGTACCTGCTACCCGTAATGGCTTTTGCACTGGTGGCATTTGCCAAGCCAATAAGCAGCCCCACCCCGCTGTCCCTCCCTGTGAGCGAGGGAAGTAGTCACCAACTAAGTGCATCCACTTCTACTCTTGATTTTACCAAGCCCAGTGAATCCAATGTATCCATCAAAGAATTCTATGGCGTTCTCAGAATCGATGGCGAGCCCGTCACGTTGCCCCTTAGCGGCGACTGGCTCAATGGCATCGACCTTAGTAATGTCCGTGTGACCCAGGACGAACAAGGTAATATCGTACAGATGGACCTTCGCTCTAAAGCCGCCAACGACTCCATCTATGATGTTGTCGAAGTTATGGCTGGCTTCCCTGGCGGATATGCCGCTTGCTTTGAGTGGTTAAGACAAAACATTCACTATCCCGAAGAAGCTGTGACAAAGAAAATCCAAGGGCGTGTTTACGTCCAGTTCGTCGTGGAGAGAGATGGTAGCATTGTTCAGGCCAAAGTATTAAAATCGCCCGACGAACTGTTGTCGAACGAGGCCCTGCGAGTCGTCAATCAAATGCCCGCCTGGGACCCTGCCAAGGTCGGAAATAAGACCGTCCGCTCTCACTTCATACTGCCGATAATATTCAAGTTTCCCCAAAAGTAAACGCTGTTAAGAAGCCTATATGCAAAGAAGGCGTTTCTATTCACCTAAAGTAAATTTTCTTCTCACCCCGCTACGTTGGGATGACGTGGCGGGGTATTCAGAAAAAGTGATTGGAGGGGCGCTAAGCGTGCGTTTTTAACATCTTTTATGGGTAAAGAATCGCACGCTCAAGCGTTATAGGGATGAACACACTTCAAAACAATTATCACCTATGAAACAGACAATCATCATGATGGCGCTTGCCATCGGGTTGCTTAGCCCAAGCAGAGCCACTTCTCTCCTCTGGCCCATCAAAGGCCAAACTACGGGCACCAACATCCTACTTCGTCCGCAAGACCTGCTGGACCACGAGTCGAACTTCTGCACGCTGATTATCGGGGCGGCTGAAGGCACGGAGGTGATAGCTCCTGCCGACGGCGAGGTAAGTGGCATCTACCTCAACTATATGCCCAATCTCGTGACCAGCACCACCTATGGCTACGATGACGCCAAGACCTTCGATGCCATGCGCAAGAAGCTGGAGGCCGAATCTGACGTGCGCAATCCGAAGAAGTACATCAACGGCTCGCTGAGCCTGAAGCTGGACGACGGGCGCACCATCAGCTTCGAAGGCTTGCGCGGCAATATCCCGTGGCGGTCGGGACAGCGCGTGAAGGCAGGCACCGTGCTCGGCACCGTCAGCTATGTCTTCGAGAAGATTGGGCAGCCGCACATCGCAGTATCTTTCTCCAAAGGAGGTAAGGCCATCGACCCCATGTCGCCCTTCGGACTGGAAACGACGTTCAAGGAACCCAAGCCTTTCACGCCGCCCGCCATCCTCACCCGCGAGCAGGCCAACGAGGACTTCGACAGCTTCATCCAGAGCATCCGCGAGTGCTACCCCTCGCTGCGCGACATCATCTCGCCCGAGCTGGAAGAGGCGTTCATCCGCAAAGCCAAGGCTCGGCTGGATTCCGCACAGATCCATTTCTCCACACTCTATGACCTCATCGGCGATGCGTTCACCGCCGAGTTCCTGCACGACAGCCATGCCTGGCGGCAGTCCTCCAACCCGTTCTTCAACAACCGCACGGACGTGCAATACCCTACGGTGATGCTCTGCACGCTGGGCAACCGTATGTTCGTGCGCTTGGTGCAGCCTGGCTATGAGGCACATATCGGCAAGGAAGTGGCCACCATCAACGGCGTCTCGGCCAAGGAACAGGCGGCCTACGTCCGCTCGAAGACCAGCCTCTTCGACGCACAGGTGGAGTCCACGCGCGATGTGCAGACGCTGACGAACTGGTGGATGCAGTATCGCGGCACGTTCTGGGACAAGCCCGTGAGCCTCACCTTCACCGACGGCACCAGTGTGGAGGCTCCGTTCCTGAAAGCGAATCAGATGAAGCGCTACGTACCGCAGCCTTCTGCCCCCACGGCCTACTACAACCACCAACGGCAGAACCGTATGGAGGACTGGAGTTTCCGCCTGATTGAAGACAGCATCGCCCTGCTGACACTCGCACACTTTCACCTCAACGAGGTGCAGATGGAAACCATCGAAGACAGCCTCCACTCGCACGCGCACGTTCCTTATCTTATCATCGACGTTCGCGACAATCCTGGTGGCGACGCCGATTGCGAGGAGCGCCTCGTCAAACTCTTCCTCAAGGACGAACCCTCGAACTTCGGCTATCAGAAGGTGATGAGCAACACCACCTACCCCTGCTTCGCCCACTGCTACAACTGGACAGCCGACATGAAACCATTTGAGGACTTTGTGAAGGTGGAGGGTATGGAGGGGTATTATAATGGCCTCACCCCCAACCCCTCTCCCAAGGAGAGGGGAGTATATACTCTTGAGGGTGAAAAGGAAACAGCCACAACAGGTAACCACTCCCCTCTCCTTGGGAGAGGGGCCGGGGGTGAGGCTGTTGGGGGTGAGGCTGGTTGTGGAGAGTCCGTTTCTGTTCTCTTGGTTTTAACCAACGAGAACTCTGCCAGCGCAGCCACCGACTTCCCGGCTCACCTCGTGCGTGCCGGAAGAGCCAAGACCATCGGACGCGAGACGGCAACTGCCTACCACTACATGACCGCCCTGAAGTTCGCCCGTCTCTTCCTGCCCCACAGCCACATCGAGTACCAGCTGCCGCTCGTCAAAGCCGTCACCGCCACCAACGTCTCTGCCCGCTTCCCCTACGGCCGTGGTCTCCTGCCCGACTACGAAGTGCCCCTCACCCGCGAGGAGATTTTCTCCTCTACAGAGGATGTGATACTCAAACGCGCACTTGAGATAATACATGAAGAATAGGCAAACAAAAGTATTCGTCGATTTCTTCCTCTCCGGAAGAAGAGCAAGCTGTAAACTTGATTTCAAAAAAGAACTTAATTAGTTCTTGGCTAGCCTAGGGAGTAAACTCAAGTCCTTTAAAAAGCGAAACCCCGCCTCGTCGTGACGACGAGGCGGGGTTTCGCTTTTTATCAGTTGTTGAAGGTTACGGCATAACGGGCGAACAAGAAAAGTCCCTTTGCGGGACGAACTTGGCATTTGTCAGGAGGGGCGGGAGCTCAAGGAGCTTAAGAGTTGGCGGAGCAGGTAGGTGGCGTTCTGGTTGCGGGCCACACCAGGGGTAATGCGGTAGGAGTAGGTGATGTGGTCGGAGAGTTGTATCTCGAAGCAGTAGTTGTGGAAGCGGCCGGGGTGTTCCTCAGCCATGCGGGAGAGCTCGAGGTCGTGGGTGGCGACAATGCCCGTGACGGGCAGCGCACTGACGGCCTCCAGAAACAGGCGGGAGCCGTTGAGCTTGTCCAGAGAGTTGGTGCCTTTCAGAATCTCGTCGAGGATGATGAGGGTGTGGGATGAGGTGCCTGCGGCTGCAGTGGCGTGCGCTTTCACGGCTTCCAGCAACTGTTGCAGACGCAACAGCTCGGCATTGAAATAGGAGATGCCGTGTGCGAGGTCGTCGGAGGTGCGCATCGACGTGAAAAGCGCAAAGGGTGAACAGCGCAGGTGATCGGCAAAGACGGGCAGGCCGACGTGTGCCAGCAGCACGTTGATGCCGACCGAGCGCAGAAAGGTGCTCTTGCCTGCCATGTTGGCGCCCGTGATGATGTAGTAGTGACCATCGGCGAGAAGGAAGTCGTTGCGAACGGCCTCTTTGCCAAGGAACGGATGCCACAGCCCATTGGCCTCGAAGACGATGTCCGTGGCCTCAACCACTTCGGCATCGGTGGCTTCGGGGTGGTTAAAGCAGAAGGTGGCCAGGGAGACGAGGGCGTCGTAACGGCTGACGGCGGCTATCCACTCGGGGAGGCGCGGCATATAGCGCTCCTTCCAATCCAAGAACCGACGGACGATGAAGAGGTCGGCCATGAACAGCGTGTTGGAGATGAGGATCCAGAACTCGTTGCGACGGTCGATGCTGGCCACAATGGAGGTGAGGGAGCTGAAGGCGGGAGCGGCTTCGGATGTCTCGGGCACCAGCGCCATCAGGCGTTCATAGACTTTCAGCTGGCGGAGGATGCCCTCTGTGGCGCGTTTCGTCAGCAGCAGCGGACGAGCAAAGAGCAGACTGGCGACCAGCACCTCCAGCACAGCCCATGCCATCACGCTTCCGGCTCTGGTAAGACCGAGGATAGCGGCCGTCAACAAGGCATAGAAGCCGCCAACGAGCAGCACAGCGAGCACCAGCGCCGGCATGGAAGCGGCAAAACGGGGAATATGGATGGAAGCTACGTCCTCCAAGGCGCGCAGCACGGAGGCAGTATCTACCTGCTCCTGTGCCATGAAAGTCATGCGGCGGGTCTCTGCTTCGGCCAGCTCGCGGATGGAATCGCGCCGCGCCTGCACCTCGGCGACCGAGGGCACACGGCGCTCAGCAAGCAAGGCGGCCAGATGATCGCTGCCGCCCGACGTGACCGTGCGATTCATGCGCTGGAAGAGGGACTGCGGGCCGAACACATCGAGGTCGGTGGTGAAGGGATGCGAAGCATCGGCATAGCGCCGGCCATCATCGAAGTGGGAGAAATCGCCGTCCAACGCCGCCAACTCGCCGTCGTAAACTCGGAGCCATGCCTCGCACTCCTCCAGTCGTGCTGAACTGCGTGCGTCGCGACTGCGCGTCCAGAGGTAAGCCAACGCCGCCATGACGGCTGCCGCTATCAGCGGCCAGCCCCAAGCCGTCAGGAAAGAGGCCACGGCACAAGCCGCAGCAGCAAAGAAACTCACCAGCTCGGCCATGACGAAGCGACGTGCCTGACGACGCAAGGCCACTGCCTCGGTCCGCAGCGCGTCGGCTCGCTCTTGGTAATAAGTCTTCAAATCCATAAAGCTACATTACGCCTCATGGGCCGTATTCTTGTTCTTGCGGGGACTGCCATTCACGAAGATGGCTTTCAGTGTTTTCTTTTCCATAATATAAATGATTATCCGCAATCATACCACCAAAGAGACCGCAACGCGGTCTTCGCTTTGGTAACCGAGGGTACGAGCGTAGCGAGCACCCCCGGATAACAAGCTCTATAGAGGCAAGCACTCTGAAAGAGTGCCCGAACAGCGTAATGGGCGACCCCTTCAGGGTCGATGTTCCCCTTTTTGTCCCTATCCGGGGGTACTGCGCACCCCCGGTTATTGAGAGGAGACGCTTCCAGCGTCTTCGGGATAGTGATGGATGAAAGATTGCGCGATGGCGTAATTACGCATTGCCGGCGTCAGTGTCGTCAGCGGAGGGCTTTGCGTTTGCCATGGATGTAGATGCCGTGACGTGTGGGTGGCTGTATGCGTCGTCCGCTGAGGTCATACCACGTCTGTCGTGTGGCGGCATCGGGTTGTGTGGCATCCTCGCGTATAGCCCCGATGCCGACGGCATGATGCTTCCTGATGCTGATGTTGTCGAAGCCAATGATTTTCTCCGAGCCCGAGCTGTTGTGCATGGCGGTGAGAATGATGGTCGTCGGTGCTGTGCCGTCGCTGTTGAAGTCGAGTTCGACGTGCTGCCATTCGCTCTTGTTCTCGAGCGAGGGACTGCTGACGGTTGTGCCGCCCTCTGTCTGCACGCTCACCGAGGCATCACCTCCGAGTCCGCTTTTCCAGATGTCGCAGTTCAGTGCGTAGCGTCCTTCGGGCAGCCGGAGTCTCTGTTTCAGCGTCTGTGTCGGCGTTCCCCAGTTATGACGAATCCAGTAGGTCTGTGTGCTCTCGGCAGACGGTTTGGGAAGTGCTCCGAAGAACTGGTCGAAGTATTTGTCGCCGCTCTTCAGGGCGGTGATGTCGTTTTCGTTGGGGTTGGCACGCTCCACTGTCCAGCCTTCAGGCACGTAGATGGCGCGGTCGGAACTCACTCCGCTGCCTGCCTGCACGCTGTAGGCACCCTCGAAATCACCGTTCTGCAGAGCTGTGGGCAGCTCATCCTGCTCGTAGGCGATGTCCTGCATCTTGCATATCTCCTGACGTGTCAGGCAGGCGTCGTAGAGCCTGAAGTTGCTTATTGTGCCGCAGAAGTCCTGATTGTCAGCCTTGTAATCCCCGTCCCACCACTGTGTGCGTCCTATGTAGTTGCGCGTGTCTGCGGCTAGTTCGGCGAGCTGGTAGGCCTCGACCTGATTGGCGGTGCCGCTGACGTTCTCCTCGCCGTTGATATATATAGTGGTGGTGTGTGTGGCTGCGTTATATGTCACGGCGAGCTTATACTCTGTGCCAGCCTTCAGCTTGGTGCTGCTGTTGACCATCGTGGTGGTGCCTCCGTTGTACTTCACACCTGCCGAGAGGGCGTCAGCGCGCAGGAAGATGCTGTTGCCGCTTCCGCTGCCGAAGTCATAGATTCGGGGCTGCTTGAGCATCGTCTTTGGAGTCACGGTGACGAGGAAGGTGTATGAGCGTAGTCCCGCGAGCAGCCCTGCCGGGGCCGTGACGGTGGTGTTCGCGGCGAAGCCAGTGGCGGTGTTGGCGGTCATGTCGATGGCCTCCTTGCTGTAGCGGAGGTTCTTGGCGATGTCGCGTGCCAGTGCTTTCACCGTGAATGTGCGGCTCTCGCTGCCTGCGGTGGCGGTGAGGGTGACTGTCTTGTCTGCTGCTGTGGCGAAGAGCACTCCGTTGTTGCTTATGACACTCACGTCAGAGCTTGTCCACTTGATGTCAAGTCCCAGCTTTGATGCTGGCAGCACGAGGTCTGTGCGTGTCTCTTCGGGGAGGTCGAGCAGCATGAGTGCGTTCTTGGCGGCCTCTTTCTGTAGTTGCGTCTGTGCCTCCTTGACGAAGGTCTGCACCGTCAGTGGCGAGGCGCAGGCATAGTACATCTCACGGGTGAGGAGGGTGTGTGGTGATGGTATCGCGTTGCCTCCGTCATCGTGTCCCGCTATGTCCTCCACGACGCCTCCGATGGTCGTCTCCGGCGTTATCACCTGATCTACGAGTCCGTTGCGATAGGTCGTCAGCGTCTTGCCGTCGTAGGTGAGTGTGAGCACCCAGGTGGATAACTTCGTAGGATGGTTGTCGCCGCTGGTGCCTGTGGAGCCCGTGGCCCATGCGTCGCTGGTGAGCAGACGGTTCTGGCTGCGGTATGACTTGTTGCCGATGGTGACGACGGGGTAGCTGTCGGCCCCGATGCTGTAGGTCAGGGGTGTGTTGTCGCTGATGGTGAAGAGCGTGCCCTCGTAGTGGTTTTCGTCCATGGCAAAGGCCATGGTCATCGTCATGTCTTTCCAGAAGCAGATGCATGTGGGTATTTCGGCGGGCACGTTCTCGGGTGTCAGTTCCTCCTTCCAGCCGTAGGCGCAATGTATTGCCGTTGGGTAGCCTTTCGGGTAGTTCTGCTGCACCATCCAATAGTAGTAGTCGCCGTTCATCCATGCCAGTCGCATTGGTGAATTCTTTGAGCCGGGAATGATGAATGGCCGCACGTTGTTCTTCGTCGAGTTCTTCGTAATCTGCTCGCTGCCTGCCACCGTGCCGGCATCGTCGATGGTGTATTTCCATATCTCATACACGCCATCCTTGTTGTACTGCCCGTTGGTGGTGGGTATGCTGAGGTATAGGTCGTTGATGTTGTCGGGGTCGAGGCTCATGCCTCCTGAATAGCATCGCTCGGTGGAGTTCCAGTTCGTGTGGAAGGCATGTCCGCCATATTGCACCCACGTGCGCCGCCACTCTGTGCCCGTCCATCGTGCGTACCAATATACGTGTGTCGTCTTGGCGCTGTCGATGTGCGGGTATGCTATGACGGGGTTCTCATCCTTGTCCAGGACAATCTGCCACACCCAGTTGCGTATGTTTGCCGTGTTATCGACTATGGCAGCGGGGTGAGCCGAGGCATAGCTGTCCTGCTTGTTGACATTGTGCACACCGTTGGCGATGACGCTGAGCTGGTTGCCCTTGACATCGCGCAGGATGGGTCCGTTGCCGTGGTTGATGTCTATGACGTTGAGGTAGAGCCAGTCGGGCTGCTCGTTGTCGGGATGTCCTGTGGTGTAGCTGAGGTAGATCTTGTCTTTGCCGTTGCTCTGGTACTTGGCATAGGGTCGTGCCCCTGTGCTCTGCACGATCTGTTTGGGTCCGAAGTCGAACGAGCAGTTGCCGGCAGCGTCGGGCATGGTGAGTCGTGCTATGGTGGGGTGCCAGTTTATGCCTCGCCAGCAGAGGTAGATGTGGTTGGGGTCGTCACTGAGTATGAATGGCGACGGGTATGTGGTGTTGTTGGCCGTTGCCAGGCGTTTCTCTTCGCCGAGTGCCGTGATGTCGCCGGGTTTCTGCGAGATGCGGTACCAGATGCACGCCTCGTCGGTGTGGCGTGTGTAGAAGATCATCACGCGCTCGTCGGGCAGCACCACGAAGGTTGGGTTGTTGTGGTCGTCGGGCTGGAAGTAACTGCGTATGAGGACATCTGTCTTGCGGTGCCTCACCCAGTCGTACTGCGTGGCCTTGACATTGCCATGCACGTCGATATAGCCGATGTAGGTGGAGTTGATGGTGCCGGAGGCATTCTCATAGTGCAGCGCACGCGGGTCGGCAAACCAACACCATGCGCCCTCGTCGGCAACGACAGATGTGGCCGGCGTTGTCTGTGCTTGTGCTCCGACGGCTGCTGCCAGAGCAAGAAGGATTGAGATGAAAAGTTTCCTCATTGAGATTGTCGTTGAATTATAAGTAAATGTACGTAAATAGATTAGATTTGTCATGGCAGAGCCGTGAGGTGCAGTCCGTCGGGCCGGATTACGATGAGCCGTCGTCGGTAGAGGTCTCCGACGGCTTTCTTGAACACCTTCTTGCTCACCCCGAAGACGGCATAGACCTCCTCGGCGGGGCTGCTGTCGCAGAGGGGCGTATGCCCACCGTTGGTCTGGAGGTGTTGCAACAGCACATCGCTGAAGTCGTGTACGCCTCGCTGCCCTGTGCGTTGTAGCATGAGGTCTATCTTCCCGTCGGGGCGCACCTGTCTGACGTAGGCACGCACACGGTCGCCTCCGTGCAGGGGTCGGAACACCTCGTCGTCATACAACAGACCGTTGTAGCGGTTCCCTACGATGCATTTCAGTCCGAGGTCGGTCTTCTGCCACACCAGGCACTCCACTTCCTCTCCGCCGCGATATGGCGGCATGTCGGTGCTGAGGTAGCGCTCCACCTTTGCCGATGCCATGATGCGGTATGACTCCGGGTCGAGATGAACGTGCACGAGGTAGCTGCGCCCCTTCTGCATCTTCATCTTCTGTTCGCGGAAAGGCACGAATAGATCCTTCATCAGCCCCCAGTCGAGGAATGCCCCGAAATTATTGACCCACGCCACCTGCAGCCATGCGAAGTCGCCGACCTGCGCCAAGGGCTTTTCTGTCGTTGCTATGAGGCGTTCTGCCTGGTCGAGATAGACGAAGACTTCTATCTCATCGCCCTCGGCGAGCCCTTGCGGCACATAGCGTGTGGGCAGCAGGAGTGTGCCGTCGGGTCCTCCTTCGAGGTATGCTCCCTGCTCTGCGAAGTGTGACACGCGCAGCAGGTTCATGCGTCCGAGTTCCAATTTGTTGCTCATGCCAGATAGGTCTTGATAATTTGCTGTTCGGGGGATGGGTTCTCTGTCTCTGGCGCCACGTCGGGCATGATGTCAGACATCGGCAGGGCAGATATTCTTCCGTCCACGATGTGAATGGTGCGGTCTGCGCTGGCGGCGAGACCCTCGTCGTGGGTCACGATGACGAAGGTCTGCTGCATCTCGTCGCGCAGCCGGAAGAAGAGTCTGTGCAACTCCTCCTTGTTCTGCGTGTCGAGACTTCCGCTGGGCTCGTCGGCGAGCACCACGGCAGGCCTGTTCGCCAGGGCTCTGGCGACGGCCACACGTTGCTTCTCGCCTCCCGACAGTTCGGCGGGTTTGTGGGTGGCGCGGTCTGTGAGGCTCATAAATGCCAGCAGCTCTTCGGCACGCTGGCGAGCCTCCTTGCGGCTCGTGCCTCCGATGAGCGCCGGTATCATGACGTTCTCGAGTGCCGTGAACTCCGGCAGCAGCTGGTGGAACTGGAACACGAAGCCTATCTGCCTGTTGCGGAAGCGTGCGAGGGCTTTCTGGCCGAGGCGTGAGATGTCGGTGCCGTTGATGGTCACGGTGCCGCTGTCGGCGCGGTCGAGGGTGCCCATAATCTGGAGCAGGGTGGTCTTGCCAGCCCCGCTGGGGCCTACGATGCTCACCACCTCGCCCCGCACGATGTCAAGGTCTATGCCTTTGAGCACCTGCAGCTGTCCGAAGCTCTTGGTGATATTGCGAAGATGTATCATGATGCGTAATGATGGTTTGTAGTGAGGATGTGTGGAATGCCTATCGTTAGGTTATTTCAGGTGTGTCAGCCATTGCTCGAAGAGCATCTGTCGCTGTGTCACGCTCTGACCGTTGGGTGCGAACACCGACAGCGTCTCATGGGGGTCGCCCCACTGGTCGGGGAAGAGCAGCACGACGTTGGTGTTGGCGAAGCTGCGTGCTATCACTGCCGGCAGGGTGTTCATGGCCGGGGTGTGTGAGATGAAGCCCGGACGTGAGCTCACCAGCACCAGCAGATGGTCGGCATTGACCTCCGACGGCAGTCGCACCATCAGCTTGCCGAAGCCCTGTTCTATCATCAGCTCCATGCGCACGGCAGGGTGGTGGGTCTCCATATACTCCTTAATATAATAGCCCGTGTCGCCGAGTGTGTGGAAGCGCATGACCTGCCCTGTCTGCTCGCCTATGCGGCACAGGTGCTCCAGCCACTTGTAGAAGCCGACCTCATATTCTGCCTGGGGCGGCACGGCCACCACGATGCGCCGCACGGTGCCCAGCGGCATCAGCAGGCGCGTCAGTATCACCTCTCGGTGTGTGGCGGCGAGCACGCTCTGTGAGATGACGCCCAGGCGTCCTGCAGGACGTCCGTCTTCGGTCTCGTGCAGACCCATCACCACCTCTCCGGCATCCACCTCGCGCATGGTGTGCACGATGGCTGCTGCCACGTTGCTGCTGACGCGGCTCATGGTTGACATCGTCACGTTGGCGGCAGCGGCAATGGCACGCGCCTTCTCCAGGTTGGCCTGACCGCGGGCCAGCAGGGCATCGTCGGGGTCGCTGTCCATGGCTATGGCGAGCCCCATGAGGCTGTCGGGGATGTTGGGGTTGCGGAGCATGATGCCCAGCTGTGTCAGCCTATCTACCGTCTGCGGATAGGCGTAGGCCGTGAGGCACTTGCCGTGGTACGAGCCCCGGTTTGTGGCCGTCTCCGTGGTCTGAAGTGCCAGACGGCGTGCCGCGCGCCCTGTGGCCATGCCGCTCACCACGCACGACACGAGTATTAGCAACACGGTGGCGTTGAGCATTTGCGTGTTCATGAGCTGCACGTCGGGCTGTGTGCCTATCATCACTATGGCCAGCGCGCCGGCAGCGTGCGAGTTGGTGAGGCCGAACATCATGTTGCGGTCGGCCGACGTGCCGCCCGACAGGCGCTGCATGACCCATGCCGCGAGCCACTTGCTGAGCATCGCCGCCACGATGATTACCGTGCTGAGCCACAGCGTGGCCGTGTCGCCGAAGATCACCGACACATCGATTATCATGCCCACGCTGACGAGGAAGTAAGGCACGAAGAGTGCGTTGCCGACAAATTCTATGCGCACCATCAGCGGGCCGCCGTGAGGGATTATTCTGTTGAGCACCAGACCGGCGAGGAAGGCACCCAGCAGACCTTCGAGGCCTGCCGTCGTGGCCAGACAGGCGCTGACGAACACCAGCGCCATCACGAAGATATATTGCGTCACGGCATCCTCGTTGCGACGCAGGAACCAGCGTCCCACCTTCGGGAAGACATATGCCACGCCCACGACGTAGGCCGCTATGCCCAGGGCGAATGTCAGCCAGTAGAGCCAGTCGCCGCCGCCACGCTTCGTCTGCACCACGACGGCCAGCAGCAGCAGGGCACCGAAGGTGGCCATCGCCGTCGCTATGATGCTACGCACCACGCTGTGATGCTTGCCGATGCCGTAGCGGCTCACTATGGGGTAGGCCACCAGGGTGTGTGAGGCCAGCAGCGCACTCACCACCAGCGATGACTCCACCGTCATGCCCAGCACCCAATGTGCCACCGCCAGACCCACGGCGAAGGGTATGGCGAACGTCAGAGCGCCGAAACTCATGCCGCTGCGGCCATAGCGTCTGAAGCTGCCCATGTCCATCTCCAGTCCCGCCAGGAACATGATGTAATAGATGCCCACCTGTCCGAAGAGCTCGAATGAGGCATCGCGCGCCAGCAGGTTCAGGCCGTGCTCTCCGATGAGCACTCCTGAGAGTATGAGCCCTATGATGTGCGGCACTCGCAGCCGCCGGAACACTATCGGCGACAGCAGTATGATGAGCAGCATGACGAGGAATATCCACGTCGGATTGGTGATGAGCGGTGACACGTGAATCGGCGTTTGTCGGGTTGTGAAATTAATGTTTCGCGCCGCAAAGGTAAGGAAAAGTTTGAAGTTTACGTCCCACGATGCAAGTTTTTTTGCATTAACGCTTGCCGTATGGCAGCTTTTGACTATCTTTGCCGCGAATTAGGAACAACACATATAATAAAAAACGACAAGAGTAATAACATGAAAGTAGCAATAGTAGGCGCCAGCGGCGCCGTAGGTCAGGAGTTCCTGCGCGTTCTCGACGAGCGCAACTTCCCCATCGACGAGCTGCTGCTCTTCGGCAGCGAGCGTAGTGCCGGACGCACATACACGTTCCGCGGCAAGGAGTATGCAGTGCGACTGCTCCAGCACAACGACGACTTCCGGGGCGTAGATATCGCCTTCGTGAGCGCCGGAGGCTCCACCAGCAAGGAGTTCGCACAGACCATCACCAAGCACGGCACGGTGATGATCGACAACAGCTCGGCATTCCGCATGGATGCCGATGTGCCGCTCGTCGTGCCCGAATGCAATGCCGAAGATGCCCTCAACCGTCCGCGTGGCATCATCGCCAACCCCAACTGCACAACGATAATGATGGTGGTATGCCTGCAACCTCTGGAGCGCATCTCACACATCAAACGCATACACGTGGCAAGCTATCAGGCCGCCAGCGGAGCCGGAGCCGCCGCCATGGCAGAGCTGGAGCAGCAATACCGCGAGGTGCTCGACGGCAAGCCCGCCACCGTCAACAAGTTCGCCTATCAGCTGGCATATAACGTCATACCCCAGATTGACGTCTTCACCGACAACGGCTACACCAAGGAGGAGATGAAGATGTTCAATGAGACCCGCAAGATCATGCACACCGATGCCGCCTGCTCGGCCATGTGTGTCCGCGTGCCGTCACTGCGCAGCCACTCCGAGGCCGTGTGGATAGAGACGGAGCGACCCATTACTCCCGAGGAGGCACGCTGCGCCTTCGAGGCAGCACCGGGTGTCACCGTCATCGACGACCCTGCCACTAAGCAATACCCCATGCCTCTCTTCACTGCCGGCAAAGATGATGTCTTCGTGGGGCGCATACGCCGTGACATTGCCAGCGACAACGGCCTCACCTTCTGGCTCTGCGGCGACCAGATCAAGAAAGGTGCCGCACTCAATGCCGTGCAGATTGCCGAGTACCTCATCAGCGTCGGCAATGTGTAGGAAGCCTTCTTCTTAACTAATCTATAATTTACCTTAGTCCTATGAAACAACTCATTACGCTCGCGCTGGCGGCAACGTTGTCGCTAAGCACACAGGCAGAGAAACGCTTCATCTCTGCCAACACCATGAACCTGGATGTCGCCGCCGTGGAGAGCACGACACCCGTCCAGCTCAGCCGCGTGCTCTTCGCAGGCTACAACAGTATCTGCCTGCCCACGACACTCGACGCCGAACAGCTGCAGACGGCAGCACCCGGCGCACAGGTCGAACGTCTTGCCGCCATACGTCAGGAGGGCTCCGTGCTCTGCCTGTACTTCCTTGACTGCACCGACGAGGGCATAGAGGCCGGACAGCCCTACCTCATCTATTCGCCCAAGGTGCAGTATATGCGTGTCTCCACGGAGAATGCCAACGGCGTAAGCTCTCGCCTGCAGCCCGTCACCATGACCGACAACGATGGCAACCGCATCCGCTTCGCCAGCTCGTGGCAGGCTGTTGACGGCGATGGCCGATATGGCATACCGGCACAGCAGGATACGGACATCCTCCAGAGCATCCTCGTGCGCACCACGCCCGACAAGACCTTCCTGCCCACACGCTGCGGCTTCGTATGGGAAGCTCAGTCGCCCACGGCCACGACTCTCGAGATCAGGCATGTGGCATCGCTCCTCGGCATCGAGACGAGCATCAACGAGCTTCGTGCCGCCGATGCCACCGTCGATGTCTATGACCTCGCCGGACGTCATGCTGCCAAAGGCCGCTTCTCAACGCTCAGCACACAACTCACCCCTGGCGTGTATGTCGTAAATGGCGTGAAGGTGGCCATCAAGTAAGCCCCGTCACAGCCGAAGACGGAAAACGTAAAACCCCGTAGGGGCGACACTGCCGGTGGCCCGGCTCTTGTGTCACCCCTACGGGGTTACATATACATAATGTCCTCAGAACAGGGGTTCCGTCCTGCGGACTTCACCCCTGCCTGTAGTCTTTCCACCCCTACGGGGTTGCAGAAGCCTGCAAAAGTTGAATTAATTTATAGAACCCACCTTCAGTGCTGTTGCCTCATCAGGTCGAAATAGGTGTCGAGCAGCGCGTTTGCTGCTGCAAACGATGTCTTCCTTCCGTCGAGGACAGAGCGCTCGGCGTCAGACAGCAGTGCGGCAATGGCGGGGTTGTTGTAGAAGTTGTTGCGCAACTGCTCGTTGATGGTCTCGTACATCCAGAACTTGGCCTGCTCGGCACGTCGGTGCTGGAAATAGCCGTTGGCGCGCACGAAGTCGATGTACTCGTACACCATATCCCACACCTCGCGGATGCCGAGTCCGTAGAAGCCGGAGTAGCACAGCACCTTGGGTGTCCAACCACTCTCGGGTGCTGGAAAGAGGTGCAGCGCGTTGCGGAACTGACGTGCCGCGAGGTGGCACGCCTCCACGTTGTCGCCGTCGCACTTGTTGATGACGATGCCGTCGGCCATCTCCATGATGCCGCGCTTGATGCCCTGCAGCTCGTCGCCGGTGTTGGCGAGCTGTATGACGAGGAAGAAGTCAACCATCGAATGGCAGGCTGTCTCGCTCTGCCCCACGCCGACGGTCTCAACGAAGATCTTGTCGAAGCCTGCCGCCTCGCAGAGAATGATGGTCTCGCGAGTCTTGCGTGCCACACCTCCCAGCGACCCTGCCGAGGGACTTGGCCTGATGAACGAGTCGGGGTGCACGCTGAGCTTCTCCATGCGTGTCTTGTCGCCGAGGATGCTGCCCTTGGTCTTCTCCGAGCTGGGGTCTATGGCGAGCACGGCGAGGCGTCCTCCACTGCGTTCGAGGACGTGCATGCCGAACTCGTCGATGCTGGTGCTCTTGCCGGCGCCCGGCACGCCGCTGATGCCGATGCGTATGCTCTTGCCGCTGTGTGGCAGACATTTCTCTATTACCTCCTGCGCCATGGCCTGATGCTGGGGGTTGGTGCTCTCGACGAGCGTCACGGCCTGTCCGAGTATTGTGACGTCGCCGCGCAGTATGCCCTCTACATAGTCGGCGGCAGTGAGTCGGCGGCGCGCAAAGCGTCCGCGCTGTAGGTATGGGTTGACGATTGACGGCTTCTCAACGCCGCTGTTGACGGTGAGACCGCGGTATTCTTGGCTGTTCTCGGGGTGTTCCATCAGTAGTAGGGTCTTGCGGGTGTGTGAGTTTTATGGTGCTTACATCTTGACGTTGATTACTGTCTTCGGGCGTTGCGGGTCGTTGCTGATGAGCAGTACACGCGGCCGCGACCTTGAGAGCTTCTCGAACTTGCGGTTCACGCTGACCTTGAGCTTCACCTGCTTGCCGGGCTGAATGACGCGGTCGGCGAGGCTCACGCCGAGCACCTTGCCATACACCTGCACACTCTGTATGGTGAGAGGGCGCTGACCTTGGTTGGTGAGCAGCATGGTCTGTGTGGCCTTACGCTTGTCGGCCATGGTGCTGAAGTCGAGGCTATCCTGGCTGAGCACGAGCTTCGGAGCATGCATGATGTCGTCGATGCTCATCTTCGAGAAGTCGGGCAGCAGCACGGCGGAGACATCAATCTCATTGGCGGCGCTGACCTTGTCGCCGAAGTGTCGTGCAAGGTAGATTGTCGTCTGCGTGAGGCCGTAGCTCTTGAGCTTCTCGGAGTCAAGGGTGAGCATGATGCGCCCCACGCGTCCTCCTGCCAGCTGCTCGGGTTCGTAGGCAGCGCTGAGGTATGGCGGCAGATGCATGAGCTGAGGTCGGTAGCTGCCCTTTGAGGTGTTCACCATCTGTATCACTGCCACGGGCTTGTCGCCGCGGTTCACATCGTCGAACTCCACGGCCGCCGTGGAGAGGCGCACGGCTCCCATGTCGATGGGGAAGGTGCCGGTGTAGTCGGCGGCACGCTCCACGACGCGTCCCTGCATGGTGAGATATGTGGGTTGGTCCGACGCATTGCTGTAAATCTCTATCTCCTTCTGGAAGGAACCCAGCATCTGTGCGTCGAAAGTCGCTGCTATCTCCGTCGTGGCACCCGGTGCCACGGCCTGTCGCGGCCATTCCACTGACGTGCAGCCGCATGAGGGGCGCACACTGGTGATGACCAGCGGGTCGGCACCGCGGTTTGTGATGTTGAAAACGATGCGTCGTGGCTGCTGGTATAGCACCTCACCGACATTCATGACCTCGGCCTCCACCACCATTCGAGGTTGTGCAGAGGCCGTAGGTATTGCTGTGAGGTGCAGGCCGAGGCACGCCGCCAGGGCCAGACGGTGTCTGTGGGTTGTCGGTGCTTTGCTGTGTGTCGTGGGGATGTTGTTGTCGATAGGTCTTCTGTTGTTCATGTGCAAAAGTTCTTATGGTATGTCGCCTGACGGGCCGCTGGCGTGGCCTTATCGTCCACGACCACCGCCACCGCCGCCACGGTTGCCGCCGCGTCCGCCGAAGCCGCCGGGGCCTCCGAAGCCGCCGGGGCCGTCGAAACCTTGACGTGCCTC
Organism: uncultured Prevotellaceae bacterium; assembly: GCA_947167455.1. Classification (GTDB taxonomy): domain Bacteria; phylum Bacteroidota; class Bacteroidia; order Bacteroidales; family Bacteroidaceae; genus Physcousia. The sequence goes on from CAMVIB010000001.1 coordinate 54,803, forward strand.
GCGGTTGCCCATGAGGTTGAAGCGGTAGATGACGCGCAGCATGCCGTAGGAGTAGATGTTGTTGTTCCAGCTGTCGCTACGCATGGTGGCGCTGATGTTGCGGCTGATGTTCGAGCGCTGGCCGAGGATGTCATACCACTCGAGGGCCACTGTCAGGTTCTTGCTCTTGAGGAAGCTCTGCTGAAGCTGTGCGTTCCAGATGAGCTCGTTGGTGTTCATGGAGTTGTCGTTATATCCTCGGCGCGACTGCTGGCTGATGTCGGTGCTCAGAGTCATGCCCCAGGCGAGGTTCACCATGACGTTGCCGCCATAGTTGAAGTTCCACGTGTCGAGGTCGTTGCGGCTCTGGATGTCGTTGCGGGCGTGCTGGAAGTTGAAGCCACCGTTCACGCCGAGGTCTATGCCGTAGCCCGTCTCGCCCCAGTCGTAGCGGTAGTTGAGGCGCAGGTTGTCGCCGATGTTCAAGCTGCGGGTGGTGGCCTTGACGGAATTCTGGGCTCCCTGCTCCTGCATGTAGCCAACGCTGTTGGCGTAGTTGAAGTTCACGTTGTTGGAGATGTTCCAGTACTTCTTAGGGCCGAGAGCCGTGTTGAAGCCTCCCCACAGCCATGTGCTCCAGTTGCCGTTGATGTTCTCGGGCCGCGATGTGCGCACACCCGTGGTGGTGTCGTAGGTCACGGCGGTGCTTATGCTGTTGTTGGTCTGGTTGAAGCCCAGGCTTACGTTCCATCCCATCTGACGGTCGGTGATGTAGTTGTTGTACCAGGTGTTGAAGCTGTTGGTCCATGACGGCTTCAGACCGGGGTTGCCGAGGGTGCGGTTCAGTGGGTCGCTGGTGTCCTCCACATCGAGGAGGTTGGTCATCGAGGGCTGGCTCATGCGTCCGTTGTAGCGCAGACGCCACTGGCTGGTGTTCGAGATCTTCCATCGCAGATCGACGCGCGGTGCCCAGTTGAAGACGTTGCGCGTGATGTCGAAGTCTTGCTGGTTCTTCTGGTAGATCATGTGCGTGGTCTGTGGCTGCAGGCTCACGCCGGCGTTGAGGCGGAAGTCGCCCACCTGGTAGCGCAGCATCACGCTGGCATCGTGGTTGTACTCGTTGTACTTGGCGTACTGCGAGTTGTAGAGGTCGCGTGTGAGCTGCAGGGAGTCTATGCCGTTGAGGTAGCCGGCATAGAGCTGCTCGGCAATCTGCTCGTCGGTCATGCCGGCAAACTGTGTGCTCATCATGTCAAGGACGTTGGTCGAGAGCTGGCGGTCATTGTCGGAGAAGCGGCGTTGGAACTGGTAGGAGAACTGCAGGTTGGCCCCTTGGAAGATGGGCTCGGAGTATGAGAGTCGTGCCCGCCAGTTCCAGCTGTCGGAGGGGCTGGTGTTGCGCTGGTTGTTGAAGGTGAGCTCCATCTGCTTCTTATAATAATGTATGAGGCTGTGTGAGGAGCTGTTGTTCTTGCTGCTGCTGATGCTGCCTCCGAGGTCGAGGCTTATGTTGCGGCCGGGCTTCATGAGGCGGCGATTCACCTGCAGCCAGCCGCTGACATCGTAGTTGCTGTTGTCGCCGAAGTTGCGGCGGGTGTTGGCGTTGACGCGGATGGAGTCGCGGTCGGCGAACGTCGCATATTCGTCGAGAGGGTTTGCCATTCCGGCGGCGTAGGGGTCGTCGTTGAAGGTCACGTTGGACGACTCGCCGTTGCTGTCACCCTTGTTGTACGAGAAGCGCGGACGCAGCTGTATGTTCGTCAGCGAGTCGGGCTGCCATTCCAGACGGAAGTCGCTGTTGAAGCTCTGCCTGTCGCTGTAGCTCTGCAAGCGGCTGTTGACATACTGCGACACGGCACTGGTGACGAAGGTCTGCGAGTTGGAGCGTGAGAGGTTGTCGGTGGCGGTGTGGTTGTAGCGCACGTTGCCGCCGATCTCGAAGTAGCCGGCATCGCCAGAGGACTTGTCGTTCTGCCATGCGAAGTCGCCGCCGCCGGTCTGCGTCTCCACGAGGCCGCTGCCGCCACGCCCGAAGCCGCCCCAGCCGCGGTTGCCGGTGTTGTTGGCATTGCCGAACACCGCCACGCGCCACGTTTCGTTGAAGCGTGTGAGGTTGAGGTTGGCGTTGTAGCGCTTCTCGGTGCCGTAGCCCCCATCCACGTTCAGCCGCCAGCCCTGGCCCATGCCCTCACGGATGGTGAGGTCGAGCACGGTCTCCTCCTCGCCGTCGTCGATGCCCGTGACGCGGGTGTAGTCGCTCTGACGCTCGTAGGCCTTGACGTTCTTCACCATGTCGGCCTGAAGGTTCTTGAGGGTCATCTGCGTGTCGCTGCCGAAGAACTCCTTCTTGTTGACGAGGATCTTCTTCACCTCCTTGCCGTTAATCTTTATGGTGCCCTCCTCGGTGATCTCTGCTCCGGGGAACTTCTTCAGCAACGCCTCGAAGTTCGAACCGGCAGGGATGCGGAAGGCATCGGCGTTATACACGAAGGTGTCGGCCTTCATCTCCACCTGCGCCATCTGTGCCGTGACGACGGCATCCTTCATCATCTTGGCATTGTCAATAAGCGTCACCTCGCCGAGCAGCAGCCTGCGGTTCTGCTTGGAGAGCGTGATGTTGCGGAACACCGTCTTGTAGCCGATGAACGACAGGCGCAGCAGGTAGCTGCCATACTGTATGCCAGAGAGAGAGAACGAGCCGTCGGTCTTTGTCGATTGACCTGTGACCTGAGTGCTGTCGGGGTTCATTACCACTACCGTGGCTCCCGGCAGAGGCTGGCCATCGCTGTCAACCACTTTACCGCTTACGGCTCCCTTTTGCGCACTGGCCGTCACGGCCGTCATCGCGAGTAGCAATGTGAGGAGAAGGTGTTTCATCTTGATGTCGTGTGTGTTGCTCGTTGTTTTTTGTTACTGTTCTCCTTTTTGACAGAAGCCGTTTGACATCGTTTAACAGACTCAGGTGAGTTTAACATTTATTTAGAGGAGGCTCCACAGCGTCTCCAGCAGGAAGAGATATGCCGCGACGGCAGGTATTGCCAGGAGGCTGCTGTCGAAGCGGTCGAGCATACCTCCGTGGCCGGGCAGGATGTTACCGCTGTCCTTGATGCCGAGCTTGCGCTTGAAGAGGCTCTCCACGAGGTCGCCAACGGTGCCTGCCACCACCGTTATCAGTGCGAAGCCCAGCCACTCCGGCAACGTCAGTGCTGCCGGAGAGACGTGCCACATCACAGCGGCGCAGGCCAACGCCAGCACGCAGCCGCCTATGCTGCCCTCCCAGGTCTTGCCCGGCGACACACGCGGGCATAGCTTGTGGCGACCTATCAGCGACCCCGTGCAGTAGGCTCCGCTGTCGTTACACCACAGGAAGAGGAAGATTGCCATGACGTAGATTCTGTCGTCCATGACCGTCAGCAGTGTGAAGGGCACGGCGATGTATATCTGCGCCATCATGGCGTAGGCCCAGCTGTCGAGAGGCTTGTTGTGTCCTAAGTATAGCTCCTCGGCAAGTATCAATATGTTACACAGCAGCCAGGGCGCGAGCAGCAGGCGCGACTCCGGCAGGTCGCATTCCATATACGAGAATGCGGTGTATAGCAGCACCGCGGCACAGACGGCCATGGGGCGTATCACCCGCACGCCGGGCTGTTTGTTTACGAGGCCTGTGAACTCCCACGTCGTAAGCGCCGTGATGGCAAGAAACAGGAGCCACATCGTGTTCGGGCTGTAGAGTATGCAGGCCGTCATGACAGCCACGAAGGCCACGCCGGTCACTGTGCGCAAGACAAGATTCTTCATCGTTTTCTTTCCTAATAACCTTAAAACCTTATGAACCTGATGACCTTACTGTCGCCTCCTCTCATCCGAGCAGCTCCTCCGTGCGGCTTGTCCACGGGCGCTTGCCGAAAATCTTCTCCACATCCTCGGCAAAGATTACCTCACGCTCCACCAGCAGGTCGGCCAGCTGTCGGTGACCTTCGCTCTTGGCCAGCAGCAATGCTTTGGCACGCTCATACTGCTCGGCTATCATGCGCTTCACCTCCTCGTCGATGAGGCGAGCCGTGTCCTCCGAGTATGGCCGCTGCCACGAGTACTCGTCATTATTATAGTAGCACACATTGGGCAGACGGTCGCTCATGCCCATGTAGGCTATCATGCCATAGGCCTGCTTGGTGACACGCTCCAGGTCGTTCATCGCTCCGCTGCTGATGTGTCCGGTAAAGAGTTCTTCGGCAGCACGGCCGCCGAGGGTGGCACACATCTCGTCGAGCATCTGCTCCTTCGTGGTGATCTGGCGCTCCTCGGGCAGATACCATGCTGCGCCGAGAGCACGGCCGCGAGGCACGATGGTGACCTTGATGAGGGGGTTGGCATACTGCAGGTTCCACGAGATGGTGGCGTGACCGGCTTCGTGGATGGCTATCGTGCGCTTCTCATCGTCGGTCATGACCTTCGTCTTCTTCTCCAGACCGCCCACGATGCGGTCCACGGCGGCCAGGAAGTCCTCCTTCGTCACAGCCTCCTTGCCGTGGCGCGCGGCGATGAGGGCGGCCTCGTTGCACACGTTGGCGATGTCGGCACCGCTGAAGCCCGGCGTCTGACGAGCCAGGAGGTCGATGTCAAGCGAGGCGTCCACCTTGATGGGTTTCAGGTGCACCTGGAACACCTCACGCCGCTCCTTCAGGTCGGGCAGATCGACGTGTATCTGACGGTCGAAGCGTCCGGCACGCAGCAGGGCCTTGTCGAGGATGTCGGCACGGTTCGTGGCGGCCATGATGATGATGCCGCTGTTGGTGCCGAAGCCGTCCATCTCCGTGAGAAGCTGGTTGAGGGTCGATTCGCGCTCGTCGTTGCCACCCATGGCGAGGTTACGGCTGCGGGCACGCCCCACGGCGTCGATCTCATCGATGAAGATGATGCACGGCGCCTTCTCCTTGGCCTGACGGAAGAGGTCGCGCACACGGCTGGCACCAACGCCGACGAACATCTCCACGAAGTCGGAACCAGACATCGAGAAGAAGGGCACGTCGGCCTCACCGGCCACAGCCTTGGCAAGCAACGTCTTACCTGTACCCGGAGGCCCCACGAGGAGTGCACCCTTGGGGATCTTGCCGCCCAGGTCGGTGAATTTCTTGGGGTTCTTCAGGAACTCCACGATCTCCTGCACCTCCTGCTTGGCAGAGGCCTGACCGGCAACGTCCTTGAAGGTCACCTTCGACTCGTTCTCGCCGCCTTTCTCCACCAGCTGTGCGCGCGAGCGTCCTACGTTGAAGATGCTGCTCATGCCGCCGAAACCGGCACCGCCGCTACCCATGCGCCGCATGATGAACATCCACACGAAGATGATGATCAGCAGCGGCATGATGTTCCAGAAGAGCTGCATCAGCGTGTCGTTCTGACGTTTGTAGCTCAACTCGCCGTTGAAGTTACCCAGCTCCTGCTGCTGGCTCACGAACTCGTCGAGCTTGTCGGCAGAGGGGTAGTCGGCCTCCACGAAAGGCTGCTTGCCCGTCTGATCCACACCGCTGGCGAAGACGTCGCGGATATGTTCGGGCTTAACGTACATACGCACATTGCCGGCATCCTTGTTGGCGATAATCTTGTTGGCATAGCCCTGCTCGACATACTGCTTGAAGACGGTATAGGTGACATTCTTTGATGCCCCTCCGGGCTGCGAGTCGCCGCCGGCGAAGAAGAGATAGCCCAGTGCCACGGCAATGGCTATATAGAGCCACGTGAGGTTGAAACGCGGCATCTTGTTCTTGCTGTTCTTGTTGTTGGTAGGTTCTTGGAGTTCCACTGTGAGAGGTTGAGAGGTTGAAAGGTTTGTGTTGAGATGTGTGACCGCGTGCCTAAGACAGGTCGGCGACCTCCGTCAGCGCGGCATCGGCCCAAAGATGTTCGAGGTCGTAGAAGGCACGTGCCTCGGGCAGGAAGATGTGTACGATGACATCCGTGTAGTCCATCGCCACCCAGATGGCATTGCCCATGCCGCTGACGGCAACAGGGCGGGCGCCGCAACCCTTGCGCGCCATCTCGGCAACGCTCTCGGCAAGGGCCTGGACGTGCGAGGGCGAGTTGGCGCTGCAGATAACGAAAGCATCAGCGATGGCCTCGGTGATGTCGCTGAGGTCGGTGATGACGATGCCGTGGCCTTTCTTCTCCTGAAGGCCGCCGACGATGTCTCCTATGAGAGCTTGTGTTGTTGAGTCCAATGTTGTTCGAGGATTATTGTATTTAATGACTTTGCGTGCTTTTTCGGGCTGCAAAGTTACTACAAAACCACCGATAACAGAAAAAATAAGGGCGAAATTACATTTTTTTAGGGAAAAGTTTGCCAGTTTCGACAAAAGTGCCTACTTTTGCACCCGCAAATCGGAAGCATTGGGCTATGGTGTAATGGTAACACTGCAGATTCTGGTCCTGCCTTTCCTGGTTCGAGTCCGGGTAGCCCAACGCCTCTTGCAAGCCGACGAAGCATGAGACGACGCCTGCTGCATCACGGATTTGCATTAACGTTTCACCCTTGGGCTATGGTGTAATGGTAACACTGCAGATTCTGGTCCTGCCTTTCCTGGTTCGAGTCCGGGTAGCCCAACAGCGAAGGGGCGCGTCACGATGACGCGCCCCTTCGCTGTAATGACTCCTACACCACAAACCTTACCTCCTTGAAGGCATAGCGTCGGCGACGTCCGTCGCTGTCGCGCAGCACGAGATGTCCGTCGGGCTCCACACCCTCCGTCTCCGCCAGGAACACCCCGTCGGCATCGGCATAACGGTGCAGGCCGCTGCGGCGGTACAGTGCCGACATGTAGTCGGCATGGATGTCGGCACGGCGGCCTTGGCTTATGGCCTCGTAGTAACGGCGGAACCGCACCACGATGTCGTCGAGCAGCAGCTGACGCTCCGTGTCGCGGCCCGTGAGCACCGCAAGCGATGTCGGCCGCGGCACGTCAGAGCCTGCCGGCGCGGCGTCGGGGAAACGGAAGCCCCGCTGGTTGACATTCACGCCGCACCCTATGATGCACTGCCCGAGGTGGCTGCCGGCAATGGTGTTCTCTATGAGGATGCCCGCTATCTTGCTCTCGCCGACGTAGATGTCATTGGGCCATTTCACGCACACCGGCAGCAGGGCAGCGCCATCGCCCGTGGCGCCATGACGCACATATTCGGCCTCCACGGCTTCGCGGATGCTCAGGGCTATGGCCTCGCTCATCACGAACACCTGCCCGGCCTCCACGTCGTGAGGCCTCACGCCGATGCTGAACAGCAGGTTACGCCCTGCCTCCGACTCCCACGAGTTGCCGGTCTGCCCGCGACCTGCCGTCTGGTATTCGGCAGTGACGAGGGTCATCTCGGCAGGGCACGGCGGCCTGTAGTCGCGCAGATAGGTGTTCGTGGATGTCGTTGTGCCGAGTTCCACCATCTGGAACCACGGCGAATTGTCAAGTGGCATAGGCAAAATAGGTTAATACATGTTCAAAACCGCCTCGGCGGCTTTCAGCCCCGGAGCCGATGCGCGCAGCGTCACCCGTCCGGGCTGGCGCCCGGCGCGCAGGATTGCCAGCGCCTGTCCGCCGAAGAGACGTCGGTGGTCGGTCTGTGTCAGCTCGTCGCTGTAATGGTCGCCGCTGCTCACGGCAGCCAGCGTGGCCCCGCCCTCGACGGTGAAGGTCACGTCGGCGGCAACACCCGGCACGAGGCGTCCTTTGCTATCGACAGCCTGCACCACGACATGCTGAAGGTCGATGCCGTCGGCCGTCCACAGACGCGGCAGCGAGGTCGGCGGCACACCGTCGGCGGCAGCCACGCTGGCTGCCATGCCCTGCGAGGCCGGCAGCTCAGGCACGAGGCGCAGGGCCACAGCCTCGCCGGCCGTCTCCACACGGTGGCGAGCCACGACCTTGCCGCCCGTGCGCGCTATCGCCTCGACATATCCATCCTCATACTTCACCTTACCGAAGCCCACCTGGTTGCGCGTCTTAGGGTTGCTGCGGTCGTTGGACTTCGTGCCGAGGCTGCGGCCGTTCACCAGCAGCTCCACCTCGTCGGCATTGGTATATACGGTGAGCCACACCTCATCGCCCGACGTGCGCGTCCAGTGGTCGCTGAGGCGGCGTATGCGCTGCTTCACGCCGTTCCATTCTATGTCCTGATTGCCCTCGTTGATGCAGATGTGGCACACCGGCTCGTCATCGCGGAAGATGGCACGCGCCAGCCATGCCGTGGGCTTCGGCGTCAGGTCGATATACCAGAAGCCCTGCGCCCAACCCTTGGCAGGCCACCCCTGGCTCTCGCCGAGGTAGTCGATGACACCCCAGTAGGCCAGACCTATCACCTTGTCGAGCTCCATCTCGTAGTAGTTGGGGCCGAGGTTCGACGTCGTGGCCTCGCTCTGGTAGAACGTCATCCACGGGAAGCGGCGCCGGTCGCCGGGGAAATACATATACCTATAATTATATGACGCTATGTCCGTCTCCATCACCAGCGGCGCCGGCAGGGAGTCGGTCTCCAACGAACGGCCCCGCGGATGCATGGCCACGGTGATGGGGCGTGTGGTGTCATAGCGCAGCAGCAGCTGTTTCTGCATGCGGTAGGGCGTCACACCCCAGTCGGCATACGGCAGGTTCCAATACGTCTGCAGCTCATTGCCCAAGCTCCACATCACCACGGAGGGGTGGTTCCTGTCGCGGCGTATCCATTCGGGGATATCCTTCTGCCACAGCTCAGTCCATGCCACGCGTCCGCCGGCATACTGCTTCAGCCACTTGTCGTAGAGCTCATCGACGACGAGGATGCCCAGCTCGTCGCACAGGTCGAGCAGGCTTTCGCTGTAGGGGTTGTGACTCGTGCGGATATGGTTGAAGCCGAAGGCCTTGAGCGTCCGCAGACGTCGCTCTATGGCACGAGGATAGGCGGCAGCACCGAGGGCACCGAGGGTGTGGTGGTTGGCGATGCCTTTCAGTATCACCTTCTTGCCGTTGAGCTTCATGCCGAACTCTGGGCTGAACTCCACACGTCGCACGCCGAAGCGTTCCGACACGCGGTCGGCCTCGCTGCCGTCGCTGCGCAGCAGCGTCAGCTCGGCGGTGTAGAGGTATGGGCTGTCCAGTTCCCACAGCCGTGGCGCGTCGAGGTGGAACGGCGGCAGCTCGTACTCACGCGTGGCCTGGTTGCTGCGGTACGGCATCGTGTCGGTGCGCTCGCAGACGGCATGACCCTCGGCATCGAGGATACGCGTGCGTATGCCCACCACCTTAGCGCCTTTCTGCTGCCGTTCTTCCTTCGTAAGACGTTTCGTGACCTCGGCCTGTATCGTCACGGCGTGCTCGCCGTCAGTGGTGATGCGCAGAGGGTGGCGCGTGAAGAAGAGATTGTCGTCCGTCACGATGACGTGCACGTCGCGGTATATCCCCGCTCCCGTGTACCACCGCGAGTTGTTGGCATCGCGAGTGTCGGCACGCACAGCCAGCACGTTCGTCTCGCCCCACCGCAGCAGGCGGCTCACGTCGGCCTCGAAGCCCAGGTAGCCGTAGTCGGTACTGCCGATGGCCTCACCGTTGAGCCATGCGTCGGCCACGAGGAGTATGCCTTCGAAGTCTATCACCACACGTCGGCCACGCCATGCCTCGTCGGGGGTGAAGGTGAGCATATACCAGCCCACACCCATCTCCTTGAAGCCGCGGCCCGACAGACGGCTCCTGATGTTGGCGCCGGGGTCGCTGTTGTCGGGACGTTCCTCATTGGAGGGAATGACCCATGGCTGCTCAATCTGGAAGTCATGGGGCAGATCGACACTGCGCCACGACGCATCACTGAGGTTCACAGGCCCGACGCCGGCGATGTCACCGGCATGGAAACGCCAGCCGAAGTTCAGCAGACGCTCCTCACGAGGGGACGTCTGACGGTGTGTGTAGGGTCGTGATGACGCAGCAATGTCTCGACCGGCGGCGACGGGGCCGGCAGGGCTCTCGGCCGCCACAGCGGTAAGGGTGGCAGCAGCGGCCAGGGCTGCAATGATGATGTTTCTCATTATGCTATCTGTGTTGGGATTTGTCAGTCTTATAATAGAACCCACCTTAGGTTCGTCGCCGCAAAGAAACATAAATTCTGCGAAATCACAAAGGATTTCGCAGAATTTATGATGAAAACTGTGTGAAGATGACTTACTCGCTCCAGTCGTCGCTCCAAACGTTATAGGAGGGGCCTGATGACTTGACGCCAATATCATCATTACCCGTTACCGTCTTGTTGGGGTCAATTGTTACGGTGTTTGATGCGTCTGCGAGCAGACCCTCGCCGAGTTGTGTGGTGATGACGCATGTCTTGGGGGAAATGTATGTCTTTTTCATTGTCGTAGAAACAAGTTTATTGGTTAAAATGTGTTCTCTGTCACTGATGGTTCGTGCCGCTTACTTCACCAGCACTTTCCTTCCGTTGATGATATTCACGCCGCGCTGAGCCTTCTGCAAGCGCTGACCGGCGAGGTTATAGACTCTCTCTTCGCCGCCCTCAATTTGCGTTCGTGCGATACCGTCGGCATTGTCGAACGTCAGGGTGAAGCTCTTCGCTTGGTTGTTGCCGCTGAGCTTCACGGGCAGATAGGCGCGGTTGGCGGGCACGGTGTTGCCGGCATCGCCGAGCTTCACGAAGCACTCTTTGCTCTTGCTGTAGGCGAAGTTGGTGTAGTCGCCGGAGGTCTGCGCCACGAAGGTGGGAGCGAGGGTGCCTACGAGCAGGTTGCCGTCAGGAACTGTCTCAGACTCATCAGCAAGAGGAATCTCGAAGGTGGCATCGTCGCCGTCAGCCTTCAGAATGAAGGGTACGCCGCCCTTGATAGTACCTGTAATCTGTGTCAGCATAACCTTCTCATTCTTGTTGTCAATGGTATTCACCTTGTATGCCTTGGCACCTTCGATGCCATCGAGGTTGAGAGGATACTGATAGCAGTAGGTAGCGTAGCCGCCGGTGGTGGTGACGGAGGTGGAGGTGATTGGAGTGCCTGGCTTGGTAATCTTTACTTCGTCGAGGAAGAGCTGATATTTTTCCTCAGCCGAGAACGTTAATGTTACGCTGCTTCCTTGAGCAGTAAATGTAGCCTCGTAGTCGTTGAATGTTTCATTGTTGAGTGAAATATTTTGCAGACTCAGTGTCGTAGTCGCACCAGTTGCAGACAATGACAATGTTGAGGATTTACCAGCCCATGAACCAGCTTTGAAGGTTAGTGTATAAGTCGTTCCTGCTGTAGTTGTGATGCTGGGTGTTATAATAGAACCACTTTTTTTGCTAGATGCCATCTTGAGACATTGATTAGCCCCTTCTAATGAACCAGACTTTGTCCATTCATTATCATAACCAGCAGTACCACCTCCTGCGGTATCACTCCAAATGCCATCATTACCACCATGACCATCACACTTGTCAAAGCTCTCATAGAACACAACAACAGGTTCTGCGCTTGGCTTCTTGCTTTCTCCTGTCGGTGCGGTTACAGTCAGTGTGAAGGTCTCTTCACCTGCCACGTATGTATCACTCTCAGCGGTTGCGACGGTGATGGTGGTTGTGCCTACGGCTATACCTGTGATAACAAGACCGTCAACAGTAGCAACGTCTGTATTGCTGGAGGTTACGGTGATGTCGCCACCTGTAATCGCGTTTTTGTCAACGGTGAAGGTACTGCCGTATGCTACATTCTGATTAGAAACTGTAATCGTAGGTGTTGTCTTCACATAGAGGGTGTAGGTGGCCGTGTTGCCATTGTAGAGAGTTGTAGCAGGTGCGGTAGCCGTAACTTCTATGACACCTGTGTTCTCAAACAGTAGTTCGCCAGTGTCCTCATCAATTATTGCATCTTCACTTGTGCTGGATGTAATCTCATAAGTAATATCACCATCGTATGTTGCGGGTGTAGCTGTTGCTGTTTGGGCATATCCCTCATCTGATAACATCATATTGATTGTCTCATCGGCAAAAGTGAGTTCAATATCTTTTTTGTTGACAGTTACATTGCATATAGCCTGCCCTCCCTGATGCTCGTCTGTCTCTGCAACTGATGCAGTGATGGTGTAATTGCCGGGAACGTTGCAGCTGATATTACCGCTTCCGTCAATGGTAAGGTCCTCAGAGGAGGATGTGAAGGTGATGGTCTCATCAATCGTTTCATCATCTACAGTCGCTGTTGCTGTCAGTGTCTTGCCGCTCTCGCCCCACGTCATCTCAATGGCATCGGTGGAGAGGGTGACAACGGCTAAGGGCAGTTTACTGACAGTTGTGCAATAATTCTTGTAGGTCGTAGGGCCTGCGGTCTCCCATTGAATAGATATCTTTGACATGTAGATTACTGAACTAGCATAGAAACCGACATAAGCATAATCTCCAGTAATACTCAATTCTCCGCTTGTCGCACCTGTAGTGAAAGTAATACTACCAAGTTTCGTGCCTTTCTTGCTATCATCAGACAAATCACTAGACCCAGAGTAGGCGGTGTTTGAACCATATATGTCCAATGCTCTGTTATTAGTGTTGCCACTTGCCCAGTTGACTGCTATTTTTCTAACTATTCCGCCTGACTTCGTAGAAACTATTCCACGTGGGGAGCCACCATTAAGTTGAATTTTATTTTCTCCACCTGTACATGTTCCTGCATACACTGCATTTGAAGTAATTGTTTTTCCAGACCATGCTTCGTAACTTGTTCCTGTTTTCCCAGTCGTGGAACGTGTCATATCATCCGTTATCGTTGTCTGTTCTCCAGCTACGGCATCAGCAAACACCGCATAATATGTTACGTTGCTTGTTCCCATGACGGGTGATGTGACAAAGTCGGGTGTGTTGTTGGTGGTTCCTGCTATCGGAGTAGTAACCCAACCACAGAAGGATTTTCCATCAACAGAGGGATCTGCGGGCAGTGTGATGCTTTCTCCCTCCTCAACCTCAACAGAAGCGGGTTCACCGTAGGTGCTGCCATTGCTGGAGAATGTGACAGTGTGAGATGGATTGTTTGAGGTCTTGTAGGTTACAGTGATGCTTTTAACATAAAGAGCTTTTTTCGCAGGCGAGGGTTTCGTCACCGTTACGACAATCTTTCCTTTTGCCGAGCCCTTGAATGTATAATTAGCAGCGGATGTTGTCAGGCTTTTAGCATCACCTCCGAAAGCAGAACCTCCAACGGTAACAGAAACCGTTGCTGATACACCGCTAGCAGTACTAGCATTGGCAACAACTTCTGTGATGGTTCCTGAAATATCTTCTGTACTCAATTTGATGTATTGAACAGCAGCGGAACCCGTTCCATAATGGATACCTCTGGCCGCTTCGTAATCAGATTCTGTACCGTCGGAAACAACAGTCCATTTCACACCATCATCTGCTTCTGCTGTTCCAGAACTACCACAAGCTTTTGTAAATGTTAAAGTGCTGGTGTCTGCCTCTGCCCACGCCTGACTTCCTCCCACGCCGAGCAGTAGCGTGAGCAATGTCAACAGCCTCAGGCTGTTGAGCTTGTGTAATAAATGTTTCATTTGTACCGTAGCTTTTGGTTAGTAGATTTGTTAGTCGGTAAGTGATGGAATCGCGAAAGTGATGGTAAGGTGATGTGTCATGGTATCGCGATGTTAGTTCATCGGTGATGTCTCTGTGATGAGTACGGCGCAAAGATATATCATTATGAACTTCTGTGCAAGGATTTTCCGAATTAATGTGGCCGCAGACGAAAAAAAATGACATATAGCAAGTGGTACCCTTTCTTTGTGCAGAGGTTCTATCTGACAACTCACGCCTTATCGGGGGCGTGGACCCCTGGCTGTAATGATTCACCCCTACAGGGGTTGCAGGAACTTGATTTTTTTATGATTATCCGCAATCGTACCACCAAGACGCTGGAAGCGTCTCCTCTCAATAACCGGGGGTGCGCAGTCCCCCCGGATAGGGACAAAAAGGGGAACATCGACCCTGAAGGGGTCGCCCATTACGCTGTTCGGGCACTCTTTCAGAGTGCTTGCCTCTATAGAGCTTGTTATCCGGGGGTGCTCGCTACGCTCGTACCCTCGGTTACCAAAGCGAAGACCGCGTTGCGGTCTCTTACACCACCTTACACCACCTTACACCACCTTTATCATGTATTTTACATACACATGGTAATCTCTTGTATATCTATATACTACATTGATTTTTAATAACTGTTAACATTTATACATGCACACTTTACATACACATGGTAACATATTGTAATTATGATAGATACGTATGGATTGTAGGTGTGAAATCAATATTTTTGAAAATAAAATGTTGTTTGTACTGCGTTGATGCCTAACTCCCAAGGCGAGTTGCCACACTCCTTCAGGCGAGTTGCCACACTCCTTCAGGCGAGTTGCCACATCCCCTAGGCGAGTTATATAACTCCCCTAGGCGAGTTACATAACTCCCCTAGGCGAGTTTGCAAACTCCCCTAGGGGCTTATACCACAGTGTAAGAAGGTCTGGCTTGCTTTATACTTGTGCGTGTCATTCCTTCATAGGTTCCATGTGTATGCTGACGTGCGTCGATGGCCCGAAGCGCTCTTTCAGCCGTCGCTCGATGGTTGTGGCGCGGGCGTGGGCTTCGCCTAAGGGCGTGTCCTTGTCCATGCGGATGTGTACCTCGATGGCCATGCGCGAGCCTATGCGGCGCGTGCGCAGGTTATGCGGCTGTGCTATGCCCGGGCATGAAGCGATGATGTCGAGGATCTCCCTCTCTGTCTGCTCGGGCAGCGAGTGCTCGGTCAGCTCGTCAACGCTCTGCTTGAGCAGCTTGTAGGCCACTTCGGTCAGCATCAGACCCACGACGACCGACGCTATAGGGTCGAGCACCGTCCACCTGTGGCCCAGTAGGATGGCGCCGCCGATGCCTATGGCAGCCCCGATGGATGAGAAGGCATCGCTGCGATGGTGCCAGGCGTTGGCTATCATCGCCGGTGAGTGGAGCTCCCGGCCTCTGCGGACGGTGTAGCGGAACAGCAGCTCTTTCACCGCTATTGACAGCAAGGCCGCCCATAGCGCCAGCGTGCCAGGGGCCTCCAGCTCTGCTCCTCGCGCCCATGCCAGAATCTTGCCGACGGCAGCGACGATGATGCCGGCGGCGGCCGCCACCAGTGCCACTCCAATGATGAACGTGGCGAAGGTCTCGAACTTGCCGTGGCCGTAGTCGTGCGACGTGTCCTGCGGCTTGCTGCTGATGCGCACTAACACCAGCACGACGATGTCCGTCACGAAGTCCGACAGTGAGTGTATGGCATCGGCCATCATCGCCGAGCTGTGCCCGATGACGGCCGCAACGAACTTGAAGATAAGCAGCACGAAGTTCCCGAGGCTGCCCGTCAGCGTCACTTTGTAGATCTTTTGTTCTCTATTCATTTGTCGGCAAAGATACTGAAAACTTTCAAACTCCTGCGCTTTTCTTTGATATTTAGTAAAGATTATACTACGATTTCTCTTTCTTGCGGCATTAGCGGTGGGCGTCGCCCTGTGGTTGCGCCTTCGTGACCAGCGTCGCCCGCGTCAGGAAGAACGCGCCGCGCATGAGTGTGAAGGAGCTCACCTGGCCAATCGCTTGCGCCTTTAAAATGGCAAATCTTTACTTTAGCCGCATGAAATCCTGATTAAATGTGCTTGAAACATATATTCGCTCGAACGGACTTTTTGCAAGTACTTCATTTAATTTGTCCTCAGTGCATTCTTCATCATAGTAAGGCTTTCTGCATTGTAGAATAGATAGAAGTGCGCTCCTTGGCTACAGAGGAATCTCCGTCTTTGTAATACACCTTGGCTTCTGCGCCTTGAGCAATCATTGGACCGAAGTTTCTCTGCAGAATCTCATCTGAGTGCTCAAACCATAGACCTGCGGCTTTTGCCCATGCCTGTATCAATTTCTCTTGAGCCTCGTCTATCTGCCAATTTGCTGGGCTGCCTCCTTGGCTGCCTTCAGCATTGCCACCTGACGTAAGGCTTCTTCGCGCGTAGCGTGCGACGACGGACGCCCCAATGAGAGCCGGGCCTCCCTTGCAGAGTCCTGCATGCTCTGGTAAAGTAAATCCATTAAAATCTTTTCTTCCATATTGTATGTCGTTTGTTAAGTTATCAATCATCTGCAGCACTTCTGATGAGAAACCGTCGGCTGCAATGGCGGCGTATAATGCATTCATATCATCCATGGGCAACTTTCTTTTGGGAACTGATAATCGGATAGTGTCTCGTTTTGTAATGGTCATACGTCCACTTGCTCTATTTGTGGGTACAAAGGTAACATTTTCTCCGAACATCTTGTGCCTTTTCCTCACTAAACAATCTTAAAAGAGATGATTTTACCGTATATATAGGCCTTAAGTCCTCTGTTCCCTGTCTTCTTGTGAAAGCGGATTGTGCTTGTTTCAGCTTATGGAACTGCAAATGTCAACCATCAGCTAAAACACTTCTGCTACCACGTCCTTGCTCTCAGCCTCATCGTGCAACAGCGTTATGGCCCGTCGGTACGCCGCAAAATACGATTTTATCTTCATAAAAATGGGACTTAAACTAAAAAAATACTCCGCCGCGTCATCACGACGCAGCGGAGCAGGTGTACCTATAGGTCTTTTGTTTACTAACTGCTTTATTGCAATCAAGTAATCACTCTTTCGTCTTCGCATCGAGGTGGTAGGTGAAGCTGAGGCTGATGTAGTGGTGGCGGAAGTCGTGGCGGGTGATGGTCTGCTGGTAGGCGCTTTGGCTGATGTACTTGCCGTCCTTGGCGTTGAGGATGTCGTTCAGCTCCAGCTTGATGCGCGCCTTGTTCTTGAGGATCTTCCAGGTGGCGGAGGCGTCCCAGACGAGGAGGTTGCGGTTCATGCTCGCTATGGTGTAGCCGCTGTACATCTGTTCGGTCAGTGAGGTCTCGAAGACGAACTGACGCCAGGTGGCTTCGCCGCGCAGGCCGAAACTGTTTTGCCAGAGGGTGGTGTTCTGCTCGTCCGAGACAGAGAAGCGCAGGCGGTTGGGCGAGAGCTCGCCGAATGCGGAGAGCTTCAGCCAGCTCCAGTCGGCAGAGACGGTGAGGCGCTCGGTGAGGCGGAGCTGGCGGCGGCGGTTGAGGGCGGAAGACCCACCCCCGCCTCCGTCGAGGGGGAGGGAAGTTGCGATGACAGAGCCATCGCTTGCAGGAGGAGGGCTGCCATAGAATGGCAGCTGAGGAAACGGGACGGCTGGAGTTGAGGCTAAGATTTGTGTGAGGAGGGCGTAGCTCTGCTCGGTCGTGAGGCTCAGGTCGTTCTGCAGGCGGACGATTCCGCCCAGACCTTGGTCGTAGTTCAGGCGGAATGTCCATGCCTGCGTGCCTCGCACGTTCTCTGGGCGGCTGGTGTAGATGCCCGTTGTGGGTTGGTAGGTGAGTGCTGTGCGCGTCTCGCGGTCGCTCTGTTTGTAGTCGGCGCTGAAGCTGAGCGAGAGCTGCTGGCGAGCCAGCACGGTGTTGAAGTTCAGGCGTGCGTTGTGGGTGTGGGTGTCGCCCAGTCGTGGGTTGCCCTCGGTGATGTAGAGCGGGTCGGTCTGGTCGCGGTAGGCCAGGGTGCTGATGAGCGAGGGCTGCGTGGTGATGTGGCTGTAGTTCAGCTCCAAGCCGATGGTCTTGGCCATCTTCCATGTCATGCGCACAGAGGGCGTGAGCAGCAGCCGGCGGCGTGTGGCCGTGGTGTCGAGCTGTCCGCGCTGGTAGTCCTGATGCTCGCGTTGCCAGTAGGCTTTGAGGCTCGGCATGATCTTCACGGGGCTGAGGTCGATGGTGGAGCTGAGGTTGAGGCCGTGGCTGAGGAGGTTGTTGTGGTCGCGATAGCTGTTGGCGGCGTCGGCCGTGCCGTCGGTCTCGAAGTGCTGACGGCTGCGGTTGCGCTTGTAGCTGAATTCGTAGGTGGTGCCCAGGAGCCACCGCTTCGCGAGCCATTGCTTGTAGTGGCCTTCGGCGCGGAGGGAGAAGGCGGTGGAGGGGGTGCGGGAGTATTGGGTGAAAGACCTGCTGGGTCCGTCGGATCTTATTTCCCTTTCCGTCCGTTGCTCGTCTTCGCTGTCGGTGTAGCTGATGTTGTAGCTGGCACCGAGTTCGGCATCGCCCTTCATGAAGTGGTACCAGGTGCCTTCGCTACTGAAGCGTGCTTCGTGGCCCTCGCCGTTGCGGCGCGTGAGCTGTCGCAGCAGGCCTTCCTGCTCGGTGTCGGTGTGGCCGTTGGAGCGTTTGCGTGAGAAGTCGGCATTGGCTTCGAAGTGGAAGGTGTTCAGCGTGTCGGGGTCCCAGATGAAATAGGTGTTGAGGTATGGGTTGAGGTTGTGGTCGCGGTTGTACGCCTCGGTGGTGGTGCGCTTCACGTCGGCTTCTTCGAGGAAGTTCTCCGTCTCGCTGCGCGTACTTCCCCATCGGTCGAAGTGCGAGAGGCCTCCGCTGACGCTGTAGTGGTTGCTCAGCTTCTGCTTGCCTTCCTCGCGGTTCCAGCTGTGCTGGTAGCCTCCGGCCGCGCTCTGTCCCTGTCCGTAGCCGTTGCCCCAGCTGCTCCATCCTCCGTTCATGGTGCGATGCTTCTGCTTGTCCACGCTGTTGGCATTGACGAAGAACATGGCGGGGTCAGTCTTCGAAAGACGGCTCATACTGAGGTCGGCTTCGTAGTGCTTGGGCGTCTGGTACTCGGCTGTGGCGTCGCCGTACCAGCGGTCGAGGAAGCCGGGCTTGATGGTGAGGTCCAGCACCATGTCCTCGCCGCCGTCGTCCTTGCCTGTGCGCTCGCTGAACTTCGACGCCTTGTTGTAGGCCTTGATGCTCTCCACGGCCTCTGCCGGCAGTTGGCTGACGATGCCGTCGCCGCCGAAGAGGCTCTCGCCGTCCATGGTGATGCGTATGGGTTTGCCGTTCCACGTCATCGTGCCGTCCTCGGCCACCTCCACGCCGGGCAGCTGGCGGATGAGCTCGTCGAGGCGCGCTCCCTCCTGCAGGTGGAAGGCTTCGGGGTTGAAGACGATGGTGTCGCCGCGCACGGTGAAGCGCCGCGCACGTCCCTTCACCTCGAGCATCTTCATCAGCGTCTCGGAAGGCTTCAGCTCGATATCGCCCACGTCCAGGGTGTCTTTCCTGTCTTCGGAGAAGCCCAGCACGGTCTTCGTCTTGGAGTAGTAGCCCAGCATCGACGCTTCCAGCATGCCGCGTCCGCGCAGGTTGAGGTGGAAGCAGCCCAGGGAGTCGGCCGTGCTGTGCATGACCATTGTTGCCGTCCGGCCGTTGTAGTCGATGGTCTGTGCCAGTTTCAGCGACGCTTCGGGCAGCGGCTCCTTTGTCTCGGCATCCACGATGCGCCCCTTGAGGATGTCGGCACGTAGGGGCAGGACTGCAAGAAGGAGGACGCAGAGCAGCGTGAATAGGGAGCGAGGGAGATGGGACATGTTAGCAGATTAACAGATTAACTAAACTTTCGGATGTTTATTAAAAACAACGAATTAATCGAATTTTCGGCTGCGCATTGTCATCAATTATATTCGAATTCAACGAATTCAGCGCGAAGCCGCTTCGCGATGTTTCGAATGTCAACGTGCGGGAGGGCATTCGAAACCTGATTAGCACTTCGCTCAGTAATTTGTGAAATTCGATATAATTCAAGTAAGCCATAGGCAATGAAAAATTCGTTTAATTTGTGAAATTCGTAGTTCTAATATAACATCCGAAACTTGGACAAATTAACGCATTAATACATTAATATAACGCATACCCTGCGGCGCTTATTGCGTGAGAACGTAATCATTTGATTCTCATGAGTTGTGAGAGGGCCAGGCCGAGATAGGCCTTCTCAGAGGTCTCTTTGGCTTTGGCAATCAGCTCGGTGACCTCGTGCTTCAGCTGCTCCAGCTCTTCTTTGGACGTCTTGTCGTTGAAGAAACCGTAGATGTTGGCCTTTCGGCAGAGGTTGTAGATGCTGATGGCGTTGAACTCGCGGTTCTGCCCGGCCATGTACTGCTGCTTCAGCTGCGAGAAGATGAGGAGGATGTTGTCGTTGCAGAGCAGGTCGTCGGCGGTGATGTCTTGTCCCTCCTGCAGGCGCAGGATGACGTCGGTCACGGGGTCGGTGTCGTGGTCGAGGGTGTCTGCCCAGGCGACAATAGAATTGCCTTTTACAAAGGCTTTGCGTATGCGGTCGGCTTCTGCTTTGCTTTTGCGGAAGATGCTGTCCAGCCGTTCATACTCTTGTTTGCTATCCTGCCTTTTGTTGCGGAAGATGCTGTCCATCTTCTCGATGGGATAGTCGCGGCCTTGCCATTGAAAGCGGAAGGGGCCTTTGACCGTTATTCTGTCGTGCGGGTTGACGCGCGCCCTGCCCAGGTCAAACACTGAGATGGACGTCGTGGCTGAAGGGATCTTTGCGTAGGTGACGATGTAGCGTACGTCCAGGGCTCCCTTCGCTGCCTCACGCCATTCGAGGGCGTAGGCGTAGCGGTGGGTCTTGGTGGTGTCGGCGGCATCGAGGATGTTGATGTTGAGGTAATTGTCGTAGTCCTTTCCGATGGTTTCATAACGATTCATATCATCCCCAATCATCAGGTTGCGCTGGTTCTGCTCGCCCTGTCCGGCCGTCAGGCTGTTGATGCCGTAGCAGTTGGGGTTGTCGTGACCGTTGGCCTCCAAAGCCTTCTTCATCTCTTCGAGCAGGGCGCGTTGCCGCTTGGGCAGCGTGAAAGTGTATGTGTCGCAGCGCCATTTCAGGGGCCTGCCCTCCGTCAGCACGTCGCGTTCCTGCCCGAGGCTTTTCTGCACCTCGATCTTGGCGTCGATGACACGACTGATGTTGGAGTTCATCCAGTCCTCGATGTTCTGAGTCATGTGCTGGGCGGCAGCGGTGGTGGCTGCGAGCAGCAAAAGAATCACAGACCCAACCCTCATCCTCCCTGAGAGGGAGGGAGTGGCTAGATTCGAAAGCATTTTCTTTAATGATGTATTCATAGTCGTATATGGCTTGATGGTTAATCTGTAAACGTGTTAAAATGCGATGATGGGTTGTGGCGTCTCTTCGCCGGTGATGCCGGCTTGATAGGCGCGCACGGCTTCCTCTGCGGCTTGCTTACGATAGGCCACCTGCAGGGCTACTTCGGCCAGATAGATATCTGCCAGCGCCTGCTTGTCGGGAGGAATGGGGGAAGTGTCCTCAGGAGAGCCGGCAGACCCACCCCCGACAGGCCCACCCCTGACACCCCCGCCCCCTCCCGTGAGGGAGGGGAGGGCCCCCTCTAAATTCCCCCGAGGGGGGACTTGCGTATCCGCTTGTCTGTCCGGGGACAGGAACTCCCCTCCCTCACGGGTAGCGAAGGAAATATCGGGTTGACTAAATGTCAAGCCGTCCTGAGCGACCGAAGCAGCGCTCGACCTCTGGTCGCTTCGATACCTCGAAGAACTCCTCTGCTGAGGACGGGTAAGGTCAGGGGTGGGTCTGCTGGGTTTGCTTGGGCTGGGTCTTTCGGTGGTGGGTCTGCTGGGTCTGTTGCCATGAGAGACAGCCTTTACTTCTTCTATACTTGGGAGCATAGCGAGGGCTTTCCCTTCTTCCTCATGTGAGGTGAAGTTTTCGGCTTGCTGGGAGGACTCGAGCGTAGCGAGGCTCTCCCCCTCACGGGGGAGCGAGGAGAGGGTCTTCTCTCCATCATGGGGGAGCTGGTAGAGGGCCTTCATCAGCGTGAAGCCGACGAGGAGTGCTGCAGCTATGGACCAGGGAAGTAAGCGCAGCAGGCTACGGCGGCGCGTGGCAGGCAGCTGCTTGCTCCGCAGGATTCGTTGCATGACGAGGCCCTCGAGGTCTGCCGGCACGGGGTTCTCTGCCGTGCACCGCTCGGCGCGCTGCCTGAGGGCTTGGCGCAGGGCGTTGTCTTTAGGTATGTGGTCATTCTGCTTCATGTTCAAAACGTTTTATGAGTTGGGCGAGGTGTTGGCGTATGCGGTAGAGGCGCGAGGAGAGGGCGTTGGCGTTTGTGTCGAGGATGTAGGCGATGTCTGTAAGCTGGTGTTGCTCTGCATAGTAGAGGTGCAACAACAGTTGGTCATCGGGTGGCAGCAGGTCGGTAGCGCGCTGGAGTATGGCGATGCGGGCATCCGTGGCTTCACGCAGGAGGTCGTCGGCCTCGCTGTCCGTCAGACTTTGCACGGCTCCTTGCTGTTCCTCTATGAACAGCGGTCGTCGGCGCGTCAGGTGCTTGATGGCGGTGTGGCGTGCTATGCGCCAAAGCCAGGTGCTGAAGCTGGCGCGGCGGGCATCGTACTGAGACAGATGCTCAAAGGCAGCCACGAAACTTTGCTGCACCACTTCATCCACGTCGTCGTGTTGGGCAACGAAGCAGGCTACGAAGCTTGTCAACGGAGCACCGTAGCGCCTGACCAACGTGCCGAACGCTTCTGTGCGTCCGCCGAGGATGTCCTGTATGAGTTGTTGTTCGTCTGTTGCCATTCGTCTGCGCCGTTGCTTATGTGTGGCTGCTATACTATATAGCGTTGTGGAAGATAAATATCACGCATCTTACACTGTCTTTAACGTTTATTAATAAAGCCTCGCCGCGTCATCACGACGCAGCGGGGCAGGTGTACCTATAGGTCTTTTGTTTACTAACTGCTTTATTGAAATCAAGTGATCTCTATTTTCCTTTCTTCGGGTTACGGTTCCAGTGATACACAAGGTGAGCCATGACGTAGTGCGGCAGGGAGCGGTACCAGGTTTCGGTGCGGCCCTGGGCCTTGACGGAGTACTGGGTGTTGCTGAGCTGATGCAGTAGGTCGAAGGCTTCGATGCGGGCGATGAGTTTGCCTTTGAGAAACGGCTGGCTGATGGAGGCGTTCAGCACGAAATCGTCGGTGTTCAGTTCGCTGCTGCCATAGCCGCGACGGGAATACATATTACCGTCAGCTGACAGCGTGGTGTTTAGGCGTGGAATAGTGTAGCGGGCAGAGAGGCCATAACGGTAGTCGAAGGCGTTCAATGTTTCGAAATCGTACATCTTGCCCTCCGAGTGTCGCCAGCGGATGTCGCCCGTGGCACGGATGTTCAGCGCACCTTTATTATATTGTATGTAGGCGTTGTGGTGTTGCGTAAGACTGTTGACTGCATTCAGCTGGCTCTCTGTATCACCAGCCAGCATGGCATGGTCGAGCCAGTGAGTGAAGAGTACATCAAGATTGGCCTCTGTTGTCCAATACTTGTTTTTGTCAAGCGTATAGAAGATGCCGCCCTTCAGCCTGATGTCGTAGGTGCCATGCACGTTCTCGGGGCGATAGGTGTAAACGCCCGTAGCGGGATTGAAGCTGACGGCCTCCAACACCTTATTATGTAAGTAGCCATAAAAACCTGAGACATAGAAGTTGTGCCGTGCGCTGCGAATGTCCTTGTATTCAGCCTCAAACGTAGATTGCAATGTGTATGACTTCAGGTTGGGATTGCCAAGACGGACAACAAGTGGATTGGCATCGTCGCGGTAGCTGAGGAGGCTGACCAGCGGCGTGTTGTTTACGATTTGGTAGAGACGGATGAGTGCGGGGCGATGGCGGTCTTTCTTGGCAAACAGATAGATACGGAGTTCCGGCCAGAAACGGAAGGTGTTGCGGGTGACCAGTGTGTCGAGTGGTCCGCGCTGGTAGTTCAGGCGTTCGTGCATCGGCGTGAAGTGCAGAAACAAGTCTAGAAACTCAGCATCACTCTCAAACGGCACAATCTTCGAGGCCGGCAAATGCTGAAAATGTCGAAGTTGTAGATTGATGCCCGTTTTGTAGGTCTGCAATTCGCTATCGTAGGAGTTACCAGGGTCGGTCGTGGCTCTGAGCATGTCTATCTGCGAAGGCAGCAGGAGCGTATCGGGATGATAGAGCCAGTCGTGAGTCCTTTCGCGACTGTAGGACGGAGCCACCTCCAAGAGTATTTCTCTCTTGCTGCCTTCGAGAGCATAGCAGATGGGCGTATGCACGGCTATCTTACTCAGAGAATAGTCGGTGGCATTGTACTGGTTGGTGATTGAAGGATGGACAAGGTTCTCTACGCGGTAACGCTGTGCACGCTCGTTTTCATCCAACGAGTAGTCAAACGATGGATTGGAAAAGAAGAATTGCCTTATCTTCCCTATGTTCTTCAGCTTCGGGTCGATACGGGCAAAGGCGTGTACACTCCATGCCTTCCCGTCGTTGAAACCATTAGTGCGCTGGCGTGTCGTGAGACTATCGACAAACTGCTCCATCAGCGTTGCGGAGTTCCCACTGTAAGTCCTGTAATTGAGCGCGACATCGGAGTTGAACCTGAAGCCGTCGGGCTTGACGTACTTGAAGGTGTTGCCGACCTTCAGCCTTTGGGCTTTCGACAACGAGTTCTGGTGAGTGGTCTGTAGCGGATTGCCCTGTAGGAACAGCTCGCTGCTCCTCAGCATCTCTCCTTCGTCGCGGGTGGAGGTGAAGTCGGCGGTCAGGTTCTCCTGCACATTCTTGTCTGCCGACTGATAGTCAATCTCCCCAGCTGCGCTATGCGTGGTCAGCAGCGACTGCGGCACGGCATCAGGCGTCCAGTGGTTGGAGCGTCCAATGTGGCGGCTCTCGTTCACGTTGTTCGAGTTGCCTAACAGCGTGTAGCGGGTGCGATCGGTGAAGCCGAGCAGGAAGGCACGTCCCAGCCAGCGCTCTTGTGTGCCGCCTGCCGCCTCCACGTTGGCAACGTAGCCCATCTGGTATTCCGGCTTCAGGTTCACGTCCATCACGAACTTCTTCTTCTCCACCTGCGCGTTCAGCGCACGGTTCAAGTCGGTGTCCTGCTCATACACCTTGATGTCCTTCACCGTGTAGTAAGGCAGGTTCTCCATCAGCACCTTCGAGTTGCCCCGCATGAAAGAGCGCGAGCCGAGTTGCAGCTCGTCAATCTTCCTGCCGTTGACGAATATCTGACCATATTCATCGATGGTCACGCCGGGCATCTGATGGATGAGGTCATCGAGCATCGAGCCGTCGGGCAGCTTGAACGCCGTGGCATCATAGACAATGGTGTCGCCCCGGTAGTACATCTTCACTTTCGTGGCTGTCACTGTCACCTCGTTCATGTTCACTTGGCGAATCTTGCGCAGTTCCAGCGCATCGTCGAGCATCAGGGCGCGGCCCTCGTTGGCATCTATCGTCAAGGGCAAGTAGCCGTCCTCATAACCTTCGAGCGTACCCCGCAGCAGATATTTACATGTTTTCTTCTCGGGCTGAATCATAAACTGCGCCTCTCTCACCGTGCCGTCGTCCCTGAATTTCTTGGTTATAGGGATGGAGTCGATGACCACGGTGCTGTCTGCTGCCAGCAGCAGCGATACCTTTGCCTCTGGCAGCGGTGTCTTCAGGAATGCGTCCTGCACGGTGCCGAAGACGAGTCCTTGAGAGAAACTGTTCACTGACACATGAAGCATCAGGAGCAGACAAATGGTTCTTAGAGAATTAATCATATTATGAAATATTCGTTTATTCGCGTTTTTGGTGGTAGCTTGTCACTGAAAGGAGGGACGGAATGGGCACAAGAAGGGCTGTATCCTCACCTGAGAATCAAGCATATTGAGCTGATTCACGAGAGGATGAAGGGCCTTGATGAGCTTTTTTCAGGTGGTTCGGATTCCTATCTTTTCTTCGGCTGTTTGTTGAAGCGCCAGACAGCGTGGAGCAGAACGTAGCGGGGCATGACGTTGGTGTAGGTCTCGGTGCGGCCTTGGGCGTTCATCGTGCGGGTTATGTTGGAGAGCTGGCCGAGAATGTCGAAGCCGTCGATGAGGACGAGGAACTTGCCCTTGAAGAAGGGGCGGGAGAGGCGCGCGTTCCAGACGAAATCGTTGGTGTTCAGCGCTGGGTCGGCATAACCTGTGCGGGAGTAGAGGTTGAGGTCGGTAGAGAGGTCCAGCTTCCACGGCAGCTTCAGGATGGCCGAGAGGGAGGTGCGGCAGGTGAAGGCGTTGAAGTTAAGCCCACCCCCATCCCCTCCCTGGGGAGGGGAGCTGCGGTCGCTGGTGAGGCGGTCCCACGTGGGCTGGCAGGTGAATTCGAAGTGTTGCTTGCCGATGTCGGCCTTGACGGAGGGGGAGAAAGAGAGGTTGAGGCGGTGGACGGTGGAAGGGGAGGGACGCGACAATGTCGCGTCATACGGGACAGAGGTGGAATTACTGAGAGGTGCGGTGCCTATCATGTCCACACTTTGGATGAGGGTGAGGTGCAGGGGGAGGTCGATGCTCACCTTCTGGGCGGTGCCGAAGTTGTGGTGGAATGTGTAGCCGCCGTCGCTGGTATAGTTGCCGTTGACATTCTCGGGGCGGTAGGTGCGTGCGCCCGTCTGTGTGTCGTAGGTGTAGCCCATGGCCACGGCGTTGAAGGTCTGGACGTGGTGCCATTCCCACCGCTGGAAGCCCTGCTTGGAGCGTAAGGCGAAGTAGGCCCCGAAGTCCACGTTGCTGCTTTTGCGCAGGCGGGTGTTACCCAGGCGGACGTTCATCGGGTCGGTGTCGTCGCGCAGATCGATGCGGTGTTCCAACTCGGGCAGCGTCTCGTGGATGCCCATGGTGATGCCGAGCTGATGGCCGCCCTTGAAGTCGAGGAAGGTGTTGTCGTCCAGATTGAAGGTGACGGCGGTGCGGTGGAGGGTGGTTTCGATGCGTCCGCGCTGGTAGTCGAGTCCCTGTTGATGCACGGTGATGTCGCCATTGAGGAGCGTCCATATCTGCCCGTAGGAGGCTTTGTTGAACTTGTAGCCGAGGTTGATGTCCAGCTTGTGGCGGTTCTCGCGGGAGCGGCTGTCGAAGCTGTTCGCGCGGTCCATCACCTGGTGGTAGTCGGTGAGGGAGGGGAGGGGCTGCTGGTTGGGCTGTTCGGAGCTTGCTTGTTCTTCCAACAGATACAGCGTCGAGCGGTGGTGCTGCCATCGGTGTTCGAAGTTGTAGGTGGCGTGGATGGAGCGCCAGCCTTCACCGAGGGGGATGTTGTAGCCGAGGTTGAAGTAGGCCTTGCCGTCGCGGGTGGGGTGGTTGTCGCGGAGGTGGTGGAAGGAGGAGGAAGACGCGGGGGAGGTGGGGGAGGGCTGCAACGATGTTGCAGCATAGGAAACGGATTGCTGGTCGAAGAGCTTTTCCTCGCGGCCGATGAGGTTGATGCCGGCACCGAGGCGGAGGTTCTCGTTGGTGTGCGGGATCTTGATGGTGGCTCCGGTGTGGAAGGTGCCGTCCCAGGTGTGACCGCGGCCAGAGCCCTGCCGCATGATGCGGTTGACAAGGGTGTCGCGCAGGTTGATGTGCGAGGCATTGGGGCTGAAGAGGTCGTTCAAGAGCTGTCGGCTGACGTCGGCCACGGGAGCGTTGAAGGTGGCCGAGGCGAGGTCGGAGCTGTTGTTGAAGTGGTGGTAGTTCAGGCTGGGGTCGATGTGCCAGCGCACGTTCTTGAAGTTGCGGTAGAAACTCAGCCATCCTCCCAGGCGCAGGTCCTCGCCCGTGCGGCTCGTGAAGCTGTGGTCGTAGGTGTCGCCCGAGGACAGGTAGTTCTGCCGCACGGTGCGCGACGCGCCCTCGGTGCGTTGGTGATTGACGGAGACGTTGCCCGAGACCTCCCATCGCTTGTTGCGTTCGCTGACGAAGCCGCCGATGTCTGCGCGCTCGGTGCGTCGGAGGTCGTTGGTCTTGCCGCGCTGCCAGTTGTCGCCCTCGCCGGGTTTGCTGTCATCGTCCAGGTTGTTGGCGTTGGCCACGATGGCGATGCGCGAGAAGTCGGAGTGGCGCATGGCGAAGAGGCGGAAAAGCCCCCTTCTATCTTCCCCCAGAGGGGAAGAACTCTTTTCTGCCTGCCCGTTACCAGATTGGCTCTCCTCCCCCTTGGGGGAGGTTGGGAAGGGGCTTGCTCCCGCTTCCACGTTCACCAGCCATCCCACCATGTACTCCTTCTTCAGGCGCACGTCGATGACGTGGCGCTGCGAGCGCTCGTCCTTGATGCCCAGCCACTCGTTCTCGGCGGTCTGCTTGTCGTAGATGGCGATGTCCTTGACGGTGTAGGCGGGCAGGTTCTCGAGCATGAGCTTGCGGTCGTGGCGGAAGAACTCCTTGCCGTTGAGCAGAAGGTCGTCCACGAACTTGCCCTCGTGGTAGATACGCCCGTCGGACTTCATCTCCACGCCCGGCAGCTGCTTGATGAGTGCGTCGAGCATGGAGCCTTCGGCCAGGATGAAGGCGTCGGCGTTGTAGATGATGGTGTCGCCCTTGTAGTAGAACTTCACCTTCGATGCCGTTACGGTCACCTCCTTCATCGTGCTGGCCTTCGGCGCCAGGTAGAAGGGAGGCAGGCCGCGCTCGTGCTCGCGCCGGCCTACCTTGTCGATTGTATATTCCACGTAGGTGGTCTGATAGCCCATGAGGCTGATGCGGAAGAGGTACTTGGCTGGCCGGGCTGGGACAGAGAAGGAGAACTCGCTGGTCTCCCACGAGAAGCCCTCGGCGTGCCATTTTTGGTAGGCTTCCTTCTGCTCGATGACCGTGCTGTCGGGGCGCATGAGCACCACCGTGGCGCCGAGCAAGTCCTTGTGGGCGCGTATGTCCTGCACCACGCCCTGCAGCTTCAGCTTGCGCACCACCTTCACCCCTTCGTGCTGCACGTAGATGCGTCTGCCGCGCACTTTCACCTTCACGGGCAGGCCCTTGCATGCCCGCCTGACGGCCGTCACGGCGTCCAGACCATCGACAATGGCCTTGGTCGTCAGCTCTTCGAGACCGTCGGCGGCGATGTCGATGGCATAGTCTATCTGGCTCTGCCGGATGTGCTGTAGCACGTCGATGAGCAATGAGGATTCGCCTTGCTTCTTCTCGTCGGCGGTCAAGCCAGCACCCTCTTCGGCCATGCACGTGAGGCATGGCAGCATCGCCAGGACCATGAGCAACAAAAGTCGGTATCTCGTTTCCATTTCTGTGTGCATTGTAGTTAGTTTCTTTTTGGGTTGCGGTTCCAGTGCCATACGGCGTGGAGCATGACGTAGTGGGGCAGGGAGCGGTAGGTGGTCACGGTGCGTCCCTGGGCGTTGATGACGTAGTCGGTAGGCGAGAGCTGGTGGAGGAGGTCGAAGGCATCGAGACGGACGATGAGCTTGCCGCTGAGGAAGGGCTGGCTGATGGAGGCGTTCACGACGACGTCGTCGCGGTTGAGCGCGGCGGAGCCGTAGCCACGACGGCTGTACATGCAGGCATCGGCGGCGAGGGTCATGCCTCCTACCTTCTTTCCGCAGAGGGTGGGGGTGGTATAGGTGGCTTCGAGGCCGTAGCTGAAGTCGAGGGCGTTGAGGGTGGAGAAGTCGTACATCCGGCCTTCGCTGTGCCGCCAGTCCATGCTGCCCACGGCGCGGACGTTGAGGGTCTTGTTGTTGTAGCGGATGTTGCCGCCGGCGTTGAGGGTGAGGGTGTTCACGGCGTTCACCTGGCTGCGCGTCTGCCCCTCCAGCAGTGCATGATCCTTGGCGTGGTTCCAGTCGGCTCCGGCATTGACATGCCACGTCCAGTGGCGTTTCTCACCGATATTGCGGTCGGTGCTGAAGTTGGCGTGGGCCTTGTATGCACCGCTGATGTTCATGGGCTTGTAGGTATAGACGCCTGTGGCGGTGTTGTAGGCGAGGGACTGGGAGATGT
Source organism: uncultured Prevotellaceae bacterium (assembly GCA_947167455.1). Classification (GTDB taxonomy): domain Bacteria; phylum Bacteroidota; class Bacteroidia; order Bacteroidales; family Bacteroidaceae; genus Physcousia. The sequence continues at coordinate 84,442 of CAMVIB010000001.1, forward strand.
CGCGGTGGTGGTAGTCGAAGGAGGCGGAGAGGTAGTACATCCCCTGATTGCGGCCCGTGCGGTCGTAGTATTCGGCCCCGAAGTGGGTGATGGCGGTGGCCTTCAGGTCGGGGTTACCCAGTTTGACGACGAGCGGTTGGCTGTCGTCGCGCAAGTTGATGCGGTCGAGCAGGAGGGGTACGCTCTGGCTGAAGCTGACGTGGGCGTGGACATCGCGCTGGCCGCCTTTCCAGACGTTGCGGAACCAGAAATTGGCTGCGGGCAGGAGCTTGGTCTGGCGGGCGAGGGTGTCGAGCGTGCCGCGCTGATAGCGCAGCTTGTGGCCATAGACGGGTAGCTTCAGCTCCAGGCGCCAGCGGTCGTAGCCCACCTTCGCGTGTACTTGTGGGTGTATGTAATGGGAACCCTTATTCAGGTGGATGCTGAAATCGTTCTGCCAGTTGTCGGCGCGGCTCTCGTAGGAGTTGGCATAATCGGTGATGGCTTCGAGGGCATCGAGCTGTGACGGGAGCAGAAGCGTATCGGGATGATACAGATAATCGCGCGTGTGGTTATGGGTGTTGAAGAGCGTATTGGAGAAGCCGAGGTTGACGCCTTTGCCTATCTCGCGGCCATAGCCAAGGTTCACGACTCCCCACGTCTGGCGATTGAAGAGGTCGTTGCTGTTGTGGGACGTTCTACTCGACGTGGACGCCGCCGGGCGCACGTGGGTCTGTGTGTCGTAGCGTGTGGCCTGCTCGCCCTCGTCGCTGTCGTGGGCCAGAGTCACGTAATAGTCGATGTGGTGCTTCTGCCGGCTGGGTCTCACGCTGCCTTGGACTTCAATCTTGGCGTTCCACTGCGTGCCCTCGCTGATGCCGACGGTGCGCTGCGAGATGCTGAGGCTGTCTGACAGCTCATCGAAGGCGGAATGGAAGGAACCGTCGCGGCGTGTGTGGTCGAAAGTGGCAAGGATGTCCATCCATGCGGGCAGGCGCAGGGCCAGATGGTTGTTGAGCGCCCAACGGCGGTTGCCCGTGCGACGGAAGGTCTGGCTGGCGGACGTCGGCGAGCAGCCTTCGATGAAGCGCTCGGTGCGTTGCGTGACGGTCTGCTCGTCGGTCGTTGAGGTGTACTCGGCGCGAAAGGTTTCTTTGATACTCTTTTCCTTATCGTCCTTGGTCTCATAGTTCAGCTCCCCGGCCACGCTGCGGGTGGTCAGCAGCGACCGCGGCTGCCGTGCCGGGCTCCATTGGTCGGACTGTCCGATGTGACGGCTTTCGTTGACGTTGTTCGCGTTGGCCAGAAGCGTGAACCGTAGCTTGTCGGTGAAGCCGAGCAGGAAGCCGCGCGCAAGCCATCGCTCCTGTGTGCCTCCTGCCGCCTCCACATTGCCGATGTAGCCTTGGCTGTACTCGTCCTTCAGGTTCACGTCCATCACGTAGCGACGGGGATCCACATCGTAGCCAAGGGCTTTGCTGCGGTCGGTCTGCTTCTCATAGACCTTCACGTTCTTGACGGTGTAGTAGGGCAGGTTCTCCAACAGCACTTTCTTGTTGCCGCCGAAGAATGAGCGGGCGCCCAGCAGCAGTTCATCGACCTTGCGCCCGTTGACGAAGATCTCGCCGTCGGCGTTCATCGTCACGCCCGGCAGCTGACGGATGAGGTCGTCGAGCATGGAGCCTTCGGGCAGGCGGAAGGCCGTGGCATCGTACACGAGCGTGTCGCCGCGCCAGAACATCTTGATCTTCGTGGCCGTGACGGTCACTTCGCGCATGGTGCGGGTCGGGGACTTACGCATCTCGATGGTGGGCACATCCATCTGCTCGGGTGGCGGCGTGGCGATGACGATGCGTTGCCAGGCATCGTCGTAGCCGTCGAGCTGGGCCCGCATGAGGTATTCACGCTGCGCGGCGCTCGCCTCGGCAGTGAACCAAGCCTTGGCGACGCGGCCGTCACCATAGAGAAAACGAATCATCTTGCAGGAGTCCACAACCACGCTGCTGTCTGCACGCAGAAGCGACACCTTGGCGCGGGTCAGGGGCATCTTCAGGAAACCATCCACCACATCAACGCCCAGCTGCACTTGGCGCTGAGAGTAGTCCTTGTCGGCGCGGTACTGCACGAAGATGTGCCGCCCCTTGCGCTTCACTTTCACCGGCAGCCCTTTGCAGGCCCGCTCCACAGCGTTCCGGGCTGTGAGGTTCTTGGGCATGTGTTCTACTGTCAGGTGGTCCAGCTCGTCGGCAATAAAGTGGATGGTCTGGTCGGTCTGAGCGTCGCGGATGGCTGCGAGGACCGATGCAAGCGAAGAGGATGCCTCCTGTGCGTAGGCGAAGGCTGACAGGTGCATAAAGATAATAAGGAGATACGTGCGCGCTTTCATTGTGCTTCCTCCCCTGTTTCAGATTCAACGAAGATGGTGTCGCGCTCGCGGCTCAAGCGCAACCCTTCGAACTCATCAAGCGTAGTGAGGAATGAGTCGATGGGCTGGCTGTCGTCCCAAGTGGTATAGAAATGCAGGGCGCGCAGGCTGCTGTCACGGAAGCATACGGCGTGGTGGTAGTGGGTAGCCACCACAGAGAGTATGCTGTCCAGACGCATGTCGTTGAAGGAAACAGGAAGCACCCCCTCCCGCTCCCCGTCAAGGCGTGGAGTGGTCGCCTCTGCGGATTTGGGGGCATTGGCTTTTGGGGATATGAAGCGAGGGACGAACGCCCAAGCCAGGCCGCCGAGAAAGACGGCGGTGAGGAGGACGGCGGCGATCTTCTTAAGTGAAAAGTGAAAAGTGAAAGAGTGAACTTTCGAAGCAGCGAGAGCAATCAAGCTCGCTTGAATTGCCGAGTCGTGACGAAAGTTCACTCTTTCACTTTTCACTCTTTCACTATTCACTTTCATCACTTTCTCCCATTCCTCTTCTATCTCATCGTCCGTCAGTGCCGCGTCGGCCCGTGCCGCGTCGGTGGCGCCTTTTGTCAGAGCCATCAGCGTGTAGAGCTGCCTGCATTCGTCATCACTGAGGATGTCGCACCATTGCTCGTCGGTGTATAGCTCCGGCTGCTCCATCATCCGCAGCAGGAGGTCGGTCTTAGGTTCGTTGTTCATATCTCGTTATTATTAAGGTGTTGACGTAATTGCTTCATAGCTCGCCGCAGGTGCTTATACACAGTTGTCTGGCTGGTGCCCAGCAGGAGTGCAATTTCTCGGAAGGTCTTCTTCTGCTCGAAGTGCAACCTCACGACCTGCTCGCACACGGGCGGCTGCAGCCTCGCGATGCCCTGTTCCAGGAGCCGTGCCTCGCGGCCAAGCTGTTCCGCACTCTTCGTCTCGCCCTCCAGCTCCAGGAGGTAGAGCCGACGTATGCGTTGCTGGACGGAGCGGTTGCGCATCATGTTCAGGCACCGGTTGCGCACCGCCGCGAGCAGATAGCTGCCGCCCTCGGTGCGCCCGGCCTCCATCATCCGCGCGAACACCTCGCCCACCACGTCCTTGCTCTCTGCCTCATCGTGCAGGAGCGTCATGGCCAGGCGGAACATCGGGCGGTAGTGCTCGCGGAACAGCTCTTCGTATGTCGCTTTGTCTCTCATACACCTTAATAACACATGAATCGCCGTTTGCTAAACCCTTTGCGAAAGGAAAATGCAAAAAGGTTCAGCGGATTTTTCAGTTCAGCGGATTTCTCAGTTTGGTAAAGCTAGAACTAATCAAGAATAAAGCCCCGCCCCGCCGTTGCGGCGAGGTGGAGCTGATGGTGTGTTGCCTGTGAGAAGAGCTCTTATTCGAGGTTGTAGCCAAACTGCTTCATGGCACGGTCGCTGCTTCGCCAGTCCTTATCGACCTTGACGAAGCACTGTAGGAATATCTTCTTGTCGAAGAAGCGTTCGAGTTCCTTGCGTGCCTCTGTAGAGACGCGTTTGAGTGCCACACCTTGGTGGCCGATGATGATGCCTTTCTGGCTGTCGCGCTCTACGTAGATCACAGCCTCGATGTGTATGATGTCACGACTTTCCTTGAATTTCTCCACGGCCACCTCCACGGAGTAGGGAATCTCTTTGTCGTAGTAGAGCAAGATCTTCTCGCGAATAATCTCAGTGACGAAGAATCGTGCCGGCTTGTCGGTCCAAGCGTCCTTGTCGAAATAAGCCGGCGACTCGGGCAGCAGCTCCTTGATGCGGCTTAGCACCTGCTCTACGCCGAACTTGTGTAGGGCCGATATGGGGTAAATCTCAGCCTTTGGCAGCACCTCGTGCCACTGCTCCACCTTGGCGGCGAGAGCGGCGTTGGTGTTGCCTTCGGTGAGGTCGATCTTGTTGATGAGCAGCAAAATCGGCACCTGCATGTGCTGCACCTTCTGTAGGAAGTCGGCATTCTTGTCGGGCGTCTCCACCATGTCTGTGACATAGAGCAGCACATCGGCATCTTGCAGTGCGCTCTCCGAGAACTGCAGCATCTGCTCTTGCAGCTTGTAGTTGGGCTTCAGCACTCCTGGCGTGTCAGAGAAGCAAATCTGCATGTCCTCGGTGTTTAGGATGCCCATTATGCGGTGGCGTGTGGTCTGCGCCTTGAAGGTGGCAATGCTTATCCTCTCGCCCACGAGCAGGTTCATGAGCGTACTCTTACCCACGTTGGGGTTGCCGACGATGTTTACGAAACCGGACTTGTGCATGTGTCAGCGTCTGTGAGCTCACTTCTTAGGGTCGTAGCCCCACTTCATGTATGCCGCTCCCCATGCGAAGCCGGCGCCGAAGGATGTGAAAATGATGTTGTCACCCTTGTGCAGTTGTCGCTCAAAGTCCCAGAGCACGAGCGGCAGTGTGCCGCTCGACGTGTTGCCGTAGCGGTGTATGTTCACCAGCACCTTGTCCATCGGCACTTCGAGTCGTTTTGCCACGGCCTCGATGATGCGTATGTTGGCCTGATGTGGTATCACCCAGCTGATGTTGTCGTTGTTGAGGGCGTTGCGCTCTGCTATGAGTGCGCACGAGTCGCTCATGTTCGTGACGGCGAACTTGAACACCGTCCGTCCCTCCTGATGAACATAGTGGAGTCGGTGCTCGAGTGTGAAATATGACGGTGGTGCCACGGAGCCTCCGGCTTTCTGCACGAGGAATGGCAGACCCTGCCCGTCGGTACGCAGGTATGCGTCTTGCCACCCGAGGTCCTCGGTCGTAGGTTCCACCATCACCGCTGCCGCTCCGTCGCCGAAGATGGGTGATGTCTGTCTGTCGGTGAAATCGAGAATGCTTGACATCTTGTCGCCACCGATCACCACGACCTTCTTGTAGCGCCCGCACTCCACCATGCATGCTGCCTGGTTCATGGCATAGAGCCATCCTGAACATGCCGCCTGCATGTCGAAGGCATGAGCGTTGGTCATGCCCAGCTTGCCGATGACGATGCTCGCCGTCGATGGGAAGTGGTAGTCGGGAGTCGTGGTGGCGCAGAGCACGGCGTCCACGTCGAGGGGGGCGGTGCCTGTGCGTTCGAGCAGCTGTCGCACAGCCTTGCGTGCCATGTAGCTCGTGCCGAGGCCCTCCTCGTTGAGTATGCGCCGTTCCTTGATGCCGATGCGCGTCATGATCCACTCATCGTTGGTGTCGCACATCTGGCCTATCTCGTCGTTGGTGAGCACGTAATCGGGCACGAAGCCCCCAACGCCGGTGATAACAGCATGAAGCTTTTCCATAGTTGTTTACTAAAAAAAACTCGCAACCCACAATCCACAACTCATGACGAGCCATGACGCTGTCTCGCAGGGAGTCAGTCTGTCAGTGCCAGTGAGATTATGAATAGACTGTGGATTGCGAATTGCAAAGTGTGACGTGAGAGTTACGCTTCCTCCTTCTCGATAGCTACCTTTCCGCGATAGTAACCACATGCGGGGCATACGGTGTGGTAGATGTGGAACTCGCCGCAGTTGGGGCATACTGCGAGTGCAGGTGCCACGGCCTTGTCATGAGTGCGACGTTTGAGGGTGCGTGTCTTGGATTGTCTTCTTTTAGGATGTGCCATTGTTATTTACGTTTATTTTTTATTATATGTATGTTCTTGTTACCGTCTATGTGCATGCGTGTCTGCATGCAGGTTTTGCTGTCGGCTCATGCTCCCTTGTCGTCGAAGAGCCCTTTCAGTGTTGCGAAGGGGTTGTCGGCGTTGGTGTCGGCGTGCATGTCGCCGGCCTCGGCGTATGCCGAATGTCGTGTCAGCAACTTTGCCATGTCGTCGCTGCACTGTCCTTCGGGGTGGACGTGATGTATTGGCACCGCCAGTGCAATGACCTCATAGAGGTTCCATGCCACGTCGAGGGTGGCATCGTCGGCAGGAACGGTGATGACGTCGCCGTCGTCGTTGCGTTCTGTGCCGAGCCTCACCTCCAGCACCTGCCTGGTGTGTATGGGCTGGCGCATCGGTTCGAGGCATCTGTCGCATGGCACGCTGACTTCGCCGGTGACTGCGAATTCGAGCTTAAAGGTTGCCGACGCCCTTGTAACCCGTAGCGTGGCGTCGAGTTCTCCCTGCTCTATCAGCTGCTCATCAAGGGCTGCAAAGAATGTGTCGTCGAGATGCCAGCGACACCCCTCGGCATCGTCTGCCATGCGGCACAAATCTATCTCATAGCGGCTTGATGTCTCCATACGGGCTGCAAAGTTACGCAAAAGTTGAGAGCCAAAGGGGTTGTGGACACGGTTTTGTGCTTATATTTTAGATTTTTTAAGGATTGAGGCCTCGTTTGGCATGTCCTTGCGTCATTATTTGCGCAGTTCGATGCGGAAAGTTGTGCCTCGCCCGAGTTCCGACTGCTTGACGAAGATGCGCCCCCGGTGGTATTCTTCGATGATGCGTTTGGCCAGCGACAGGCCGAGTCCCCAGCCCCGTTGCTTGGTGGTGAAGCCCGGCTGGAAGACACTGCTGAAGTGGTTCTTGGCGATGCCCTTGCCGGTGTCTTGCACCTCCACGACATAGCGCATTGCCTCCTCGGTGGCGCTGATGGTGATGGTGCCGGCGCCGTCCATGGCATCGATGGCGTTCTTGCAGAGGTTCTCCACCACCCACTCGAAGAGCGGCGCCGAGAGGCTGGCGTAGATGGGCTGCTGCGGCAGACGCGTGATGATGTTGACGCGGTTGCTGGCGCGACGCCCTATGTACTCGGCCACGTGATGTATGACCTCGTTGATGTTCTCGGGCTTCAGCTCGGGCAGGGAACCTATCTTCGAGAAGCGCTCGGCTATCATCTGCAGGCGTCGCACGTCCTTGTCGAGCTCGGGCAGCAGCTCGTCGTCGGGGTATGTCTCGCGCAGCACTTCCGTCCATGCCATGAGCGAGCTGATGGGGGTGCCGAGCTGGTGGGCCGTCTCCTTGGACAGACCCACCCACACCTTGTTCTGCTCGGCGCGCTTGCTGCTGAGCAGCGCGAAGATGGCCACTACGGCAAACACCAGCACGATGCCGAGCTGTATGTAGGGGTATGCCGCCAGACGCTTGATCATGATGCTTTCGTCGTAGCAGATGTCGAGGAACTCGGAGCCTCCAAGATCCAGACGCACCACGTGGCCGTCGGACTTCATGCTCTTGGCCTTACGCAGCAGGGTCGCCGTGGAGTCGGCCGCCGTGTTGGCATCGATGTCAATGTTGCGGAACGTCTGCACATGCCCCTCACTGTCGATGACGACGACGGGTATGGTGTTGTTGCCGTTGATGACGGTGAGCACGAGTGCCAGGTCTGTCTGTTCGTCGGCCTGGTTGAGCGACCGCATGGCCTCGGCCCATATCTCCATACGCGTCCGCTCCTCACGCTGAAGGTCACGCACGAGGAAATGCGACCACGTCAGCGACACGGCGCAGATGACTGCCGCTGCCGCGACGAGCAGTATTTTGACTTGGCGTATGCGGTCTGTCCACTGCATATAGGTGAAATATGTTGGTTTTTTCTTAAAGAAACGAAATAAGGTGCGCATTTAGTGTGTCGTTTCGTGAAAAATACTTACCTTCGCGCCATGAAACGGTTTTTTCGACACATTATATATATATATAGCGGTGCCGCAACATGTATCTGTGTTTGCATGGCGGTGCTGGCGATGTTGCTCAGCCTGAGCGCCTGCGACAAGAATGACAGTCCCACTCCCGAGCCCGTGGTTCAGCCCGGCGAGCCCGGGGTGGTGTTCAACAACACCCTCATTGTATATATGGCCGGCGAGAACAGCCTTGTGCGTTTCGTGGATGCCGACTCCCTCGAAATAGCCCGTGGCGCCATGCGGCTGCCCGACAGCGCACGCGTGGTGGTGTTCATCGACGATGCCAAAAGCTCTCGTATCTGCGTGGCCACAAAGAAGGCACCGCTACAGACGGTGCGCACCTTCCCGCGTAACATCACCTCCACCGACAGCACCGAGATGCTCGGGGTCCTCAACGAGATTTTCACAACCTATCCTGCGCGCCGCTATGGCCTGACGTTCTGGAGCCATGCCTCAGGATGGGTGCTGCACCAGAACCCATCGCAGGTGCGACGCCGAAGCTATGGTATCGACAACGGCAAGCGCGACCGCTACTCCAATAACGGCATCGAGATGGAAATCACCACCTTGGCTGGAGTGCTGCAGCATCTGCCCCACACCGACTACATACTCTTCGATGCATGCTTCATGCAATGCGTAGAAGTGGCCTACGAGCTTCGTCACGTCACTGACTGGGTTATTGGCTCGCCGGCCGAGATTCCTGGCGACGGTGCACCTTATCAGTTGATGCTCCCGCTGATGTGCGCCAAGACGCCCGACGTCGGGGCTATAGCACACTGCTATCACGACTACTATAACTCCGGTGTGGGCCACGACACATACTACGGCGTCGTGCTCTCGACCATACGCACCGATAAGCTCGATGCCCTGGCGGCAGCCACGAAGCCGCACATCGTGGCTCTCTATGGCGACCGCCATGAGGCTCTGCTCGACGACGTGCAGCGCTACTGTCCGCGCGACGACGACAGCTACTACACTGAGTACTACGACCTTGCCAGCCTCATGTACAGAAACCTCGCCGCCGACGACTATGTCCAGTGGCGCACGGTCTTCGACACTGCTGTGCCGCACGTCTTGTGCTCGGAAAATTGGTACACGGCGCTTCAGGGTTCCAGCCACATGCTTACCGTCGATGATGCCGCGCACACCGGAGCCGTGTCGATGTTCACGCCAGGAGTGAACTTCGACGACCGACGCCATTGGAACGACACCTACCACATGTTCGCATGGTACCGGGGCGCAGGCTTCGACCAGACAGGCTGGTAGTCCCCGCCGCACACAACCGCCACCGATTAGTAAAACCTCAACATCAACACATTCCACAATTGTCTTCACGCAACCATTTCTTCAAACCATATTTCACTGAGCAGGAGCGCGACGAGCTCTGCCTCTGGTTCAAGGAACATATCGACGAGCTGCCCAAGAGCATGCTCATCGACAAGGCCATCGCTGCCAACGACCTGCCGGCCACCGTGCGCAACATGGTCAACGTGCTGGAACGGCGTGACCTCTCGCGCCAGTCCACCTTCAGCGGCTACATGTCGCTGCTCATGACCATACGCGAGCTGGTGGAGCATCCCGAGCTGAGACCTACGCTGTAATCCAACCAAACCCTATAATCATATATTTGCCTATGCTTTTCGACATCAAGACCTATACCGAGCGGCGCGCACGCCTGCGCCGTCAAGTGGGGCACGGCCTCATCCTGTTGCCAGGCAACAACGAGTCGCCCATGAACTACCCGGCCAACACCTACAAGTTCCATCAGGACAGCACATTCCTCTACTTCTTCGGACAGCACCGTGACGGCCTGTGCGGTGTCATCGACTGCGACAGCGGTGAGGAGTGGCTCGTCGGCGATGACATCTCGCTCGACGACATAGTGTGGTTCGGTGCCGTGGCCAGCGTGGCCGACATGGCAGCCGAATGCGGCGTCGCCAAGAGCGGCCCCATGAGTCAGCTGCAAATGCTCGTTGACACGGCACGTCGGCAGGGTCGCACCATTCACTTCCTGCCGCCCTACCGCCACGACTGGATGATACAGCTCATGGACCTCACCGGCATACACCCGCGCGACCAGAAGGGTGCCGCCAGCCTGGCGCTCATACACGCCGTGGTGGAACAGCGCGCACGCAAGAGCGTCGGCGAGGTGGCAGATATCGAACGCGCCATGGAGACGGGCTATGAGATGCACACCACGGCCATGCGCATGTGCCGCCCGGGCGTGACGGAGCAGGAGATTGCCGGCCGGCTCGCTGGCATAGCACTGAGCCGCGGCAACATGGCAAGCTTCCAGACCATACTCTCCATGCACGGCGAGATACAGCACGGCTTCCCGTCGGCACGCCAGCTCGAGGCCGGACGCCTCATGCTGTGTGACTGCGGCGCGGAGACCAACGAGGGATATTGCTCGGACAACACGCGCGTCACGCCCGTCAGCGGGCACTTCACGCCACGGCAGCGCGACATATACGAGGCCGTGCTCGACGCCCACGACACCGTGGCCGCCATGGCCGCACCGGGCGTGAAGTGGTGGGACTGCCACTTCGCAGCCGCGCGCGTCATCACAGAGCACCTCAAGGCCATAGGCCTGATGCGGGGCAACACCGACGACGCACTGGAGGCCGGCGCACACGCCATGTTCTTCGTACACGGACTGGGCCACATGATGGGCATGGACGTACACGACATGGAGGGCCTGGGACAGATATACGTGGGCTTCGACGACGAGGTGCGCCCCCGCCTGGACCAGTTCGGCACCAACTGCCTGCGCTGCGGCCGCCGGATGCAGGAGGGCTTCGTGATGACCGACGAGCCGGGCATATACTTCATCCCGGCGCTCATCGACGACTGGCGCGCCAGCGGCCACAACGCCGAGTTCATCAACTTCGACCTCGTGGAGCAATATCGCGACTTCGGCGGCATACGCCTCGAGGACGACCTGCTCATCACTGCCGACGGATGCCGCTACCTGGGAAGCAAGCGCATACCTATACGCCCCGACGAGGTGGAGGCGTTCATCGAGCGCGAAAGGCAATAATCACAAACCTATAATAACAGAACAATAAGCGACATGAAGAAATCATTCATCCTACTGCTGGCCGCCATGGCGGTCATGCCCTCCTTCGCCGCCGTGAAGAAGGACAAGAAAGAGAAGAAAGAAGAAGGCTATGTCTTCACTACCGTCAAGGCGCTGCCCGTCACCTCCGTCAAGGACCAGAGCCGCAGCGGCACCTGCTGGGCTTTCAGCGGACTGGGCTTCTTCGAGGCCGAGTTGCTGCGTATGGGCAAGGGCGAACACGACCTGTGCGAGATGTTCGTCGTCCACAAGACAATGGAAGACCGCGCCGACGCTGCCGTGCGCACCCACGGCGACGTGAGCTACTCGCAGGGCGGCTCGTTCTACGATGTGGCCTACTGCATCGAGAACTACGGCATCGTGCCACAGACGGCAATGCCAGAACCCGGCTCGCCCTACGGCGAGAAGAGCATCAACCACAACGAGGTGGATGCCGTCGCCACGGCTTTCGTCAAAGCCATCGCCGAGGGCAAGCAGAAGAAGATCTCGCCGGCATGGAAGAAAGCCTTCCGCGGCATCTACGACGCTTATCTGGGCGAATGCCCCGAGAGATTCATCATCGACGGCAAGGAGTATGACCCCAAGAGCTATGCCCAAAGCATAGGACTCGGCGACATGAGCCAGTACGTGAGCCTCACAAGCTACATGCACCGACCCTTCTACAAGCCCTTCGTGCTGGAGATTCAGGACAACTGGCGCTGGGCACAGAGCTACAACCTGCCCCTCGACGAGTTCATGCAGGTGTTCGACTATGCCATACAGAACGACTATCCCATCGCCTGGGGCTCCGACGTCAGCGAGACGGGATTCACCCGCAGCGGCATCGCCGTGATGCCCGACACCGAGGGTGCTGCCGACCTCACCGGCAGCGACCGCGACCGCTGGCTCGGCATGACGCCCGGCGAGCGCAGCAGCGAGGCCCTCAGCAAGCCGTCGCCCGAGAAGGTCATCACGCAGGAGATGCGTCAGGAGGCCTACGACAACTGGGAGACCACCGATGACCACGGCATGCTCATCTACGGCATCGCCAAGGACCAGACCGGCAAGGAGTATTACATGGTGAAGAACTCATGGGGCGAGTATGGCAAGTACAAAGGCATGTGGTATGCCAGCAAGGCTTTCGTGGCCTACAAGACCATGAACATCCTCGTCAACAAGAACGGCGTGCCTGCTGAGCTGCGCAAAAAGCTCGGCATCTGACACGACACACACACTACATACGCGAGCGGCGACTCTTATGTTACGACATGAGAGCCGCCGCTCGCGTATGCCCGTTTACCTAAAAATAGTGAAAAAGCACAATTTAGTGAGAAAAAACACTAAAGCCTGATGGCTGTTAGCGTCTTTTTTGCTAACTTTGCCACTGCAATATGTGGTTGCTGCATGGGCTGCCGCCATGCCGACACGTTGCACACAGCGGAAGAAATAGGATAAAAACAACATACTCAATGAAGTACATATGGAACTACCGACCTCCTACACCAGAGCGCGAGGAAGCGGCTAAGGCATTGGCACGCGACGTGGGGATACACCCCGCGCTGGGGCGGCTGCTGCTCGACCGCGGACTCAATACGCCGGCGGAGGCCAAGCACTTCTTCCGGCCGCTGCTCGGCGAGCTTATCGATCCCTTCCTCTTTCGCGACATGCAGGTGGCGGTGGCGAGGCTCAACACCGCCCTGGGGCGCAAGGAGCGCATACTCGTATATGGCGACTACGACGTGGACGGGTGCACGGCAGTGGCACTGGTCTATAGATTCCTGCAACAGTTCACGTCGAATCTCGACTACTACATTCCTGACCGCTACGAGGAGGGCTACGGCGTGAGCCATAAAGGTGTGGATTTCGCCCACGAGACAGGCGTGGGGCTCATCATCGTGCTCGACTGCGGCATCAAGGCCAACGAGGAGATAGCCTACGCCAAGAGTCTGGGCATCGATTTCATCATCTGCGACCACCACGTGCCTGGCGACGAGCTGCCACCGGCAGTGGCAATACTCAATGCCAAACGCTTGGATGCCACATACCCATACGAGCACCTCTCGGGATGCGGGGTGGGCTTCAAGCTGATGCAGGCCTTCGCCATCAACAACGGCATACCACTCAGCCAGCTCACGCCGCTGCTCGACCTCTGTGCCGTGAGCATAGCGTCGGACATAGTGCCCATCATGGGCGAGAACCGCATCCTGGCCTACCACGGCCTCAAGCAAATCAACATCAACCCCAGCGTGGGGCTCAAGGCCATCATAGAGATCTGCGGCATCGCCGACAGAGAACTCACCATGAGCGACATCATCTTCAAGATAGGACCCCGCATCAACGCCTCCGGACGCATGCAGAACGGACGCGAGGCCGTGGCGCTGCTCGTAGAACGCGACCCGTGGCGGGCACACCGTATGGCGCTTCAGGTCAACGCCTACAACGACCAGCGCAAGGATCTCGACAAGGAGATGACACATGAGGCCAACCTCATCGTCGATAAGCTCGACCACGCCCACGAGAAGCGGAGCATCGTCATCTACAACCCCGAGTGGCACAAGGGAGTAATTGGCATCGTGGCATCGCGACTCACCGAGATTTACACGCGACCGTCCGTCGTGCTGACACGCACCGAGGACATGGCAACGGGTTCCGCACGTAGTGTCTCTGGCTTCGATGTCTATAAGGCCATAGAGAGCTGCCGCGACCTGCTGGAGAACTTCGGAGGCCACACCTACGCCGCAGGACTCAGCATGCGTGTGGAGAACGTGCCGGAGTTCAAGCGTCGCTTCGAGGCATATGTGGAGGCGCACATCGAAGATACGCAGATACAGGCTGAGCTTAACATCGATGCCATGCTCGACTTCCGGGACATAAGCCACCGCTTTGTCACAGACCTCAAGCGCTTCGCACCGTTCGGTCCCGACAACCCCAAGCCCCTCTTCTGCACACGCCATGTCTATGACTATGGCACCAGCAAGGTCGTGGGACACAACCAAGAACACATCAAGCTCGAGCTCGTAGATAACCACAGCTCTAACGTCGTCAGCGGAATAGCATTCGGACAGAGCTCTCAGGTGCGCTTCATAAAGACCAAGCACCCCTTCGACATCGTCTATAGTGTGGAGGAGAACACCCACAAGCGCGGAGAGGTGCAACTCCAGATTGAGGACTTACGACCCTGTGAGCAATGAACGCCAGCGACCTGCGTGCTGTTCTCAAAAAGTACTGGGGCTACGATGATTTTCGGGGCATTCAGCTGGAAATCATCGAGAGCATCTGTGCCGGCCGCGACACCCTCGGGCTGATGCCAACGGGCGGCGGCAAGAGCATCACCTTCCAGGTGCCGGCCATGACGATGCCGGGGTTGTGCCTCGTGGTGTCACCGCTAATAGCGTTGATGAAGGATCAAGTGGCAAACCTTAAGCGCAAAGGCATTCTCGCACAAGCCATATACACCGGCATGAGCCACGACGAAGTGCTCATTGCCCTCGACAACTGCACCTTCGGCCACTATAAGTTCCTATACGTCTCGCCCGAGAGGCTCAGCTCGGAACTGTTCATGGCTCGTGTGCGCAGGATGGATATTTCGTTTATCGCCGTCGATGAGGCACACTGCATCTCGCAGTGGGGCTTCGACTTCAGACCCGCCTACCGCACAATAGCCGACATACGTCGCATCTTGCCCGGGCGGCCCGTGCTGGCACTCACGGCAACGGCAACGCCAGAGGTCGTGACAGACATACAGCGACAGCTGCAGTTCAAGGAGCCCAATGTCTTCAAGATGAGTTTCATGCGCAAGAACCTCTCATACAACGTCAAGCGCATACGGGGTTCCGCCGAGGAGGAAATAGCCACTTTGCTCAACACCTTCCCGGGAGCTGCCATCATCTACACCCGCAGTCGCCAGAAGACAGAGGCCATCGCCGAATGGCTGACGACCCACGGCACGGCGGCAACATTCTACCACGCAGGCATACGGCACGCCGACAAGACCCTCCGGCAGGAGCAGTTCCAGCATGGCGACATACGTGTCATGGTGGCCACAAACGCATTCGGGATGGGCATCGACAAGGCCGATGTACGCCTTGTCATACACGTCGATGTGCCCGACTCGCCAGAGGCATACTTCCAGGAGGCGGGACGTGCCGGGCGCGACGGGCAGATGGCACATGCATGCCTGCTCGTGGACAGACGCTCTGCCTCCGTGCTGCACAACCGCATCGAAGAGACATTTCCGCCCATCGCCTACGTGCGACGGGTGTATGAGGATATGTGCCTCTTCCTGCAGATGGCAATGGGCGACGGCGAGGGCGTGACACGCGAGTTCGACATCAGACAGTTCTGCGTCAACTTCCGACACTACCCCAACCGGGCATACAGTGCATTGATGCTACTCGACCGCGCAGGATATATCTCGTGGCAAAACCCCGAGGAGAGCCGCAGCAGAGTGATGTTTGTCATGCGGCGCGACGAACTCTACGACCTGCACCTAAAGCCCACTGAAGACCGCGTGATGTATTTCATACTGCGTCACCACACAGGAGTCTTCAGCGAGTATGTTTACATCTCTGAGGCGCACATCGCCGAAGAACTCGGCGTGGCCGAGACCGTAGTGAGCGAGGCTCTGGTGGCTCTGAGCCGACAGCATGTCATACGCTTCATACCACGTACCTTCGTGCCGCACATCACATTCGTGAGCCGGCGCATCGAGCCGGAGGAGATAACGCTGCAACCTTCCATCTACCAAGAGCGACGCGCACAGATGGAGAAGCGGATCGAGACGATGATCTCTTATATCAACAGCCCATATTGCCGCAGCACACTGCTGCTCAACTACTTCGGAGAACACAACGCCAAGGAGTGCGGGATATGCGACAACTGCAGGGGAGGCATCATGCCTGAGCTTTCCATCACCGATGCCGACATCAGCCGACTCAGCAAGGTAATCATTGAACTCCTCAAGCAGAACGGGCCGACGTTTGTGCGCGACATAAAGATCCCGTCTGCATCACCAGACCAAATCGGACACACGCTGCACGAGCTGCTCCTTAACGAACAAATCGCCACGCAGCCCGACGACCCTACCATCGTGATGCTTAAGTGACGGCTTCACGACAGGCCGTCCCATGAGCAGGGTCGCGACCTTATACTACGAGCAGCTTCGGCCCGTTCCATTAGCAAGTTAGCTCCACTCTGCAAGCAAGTTCACTTCACCTGACTGGCATGTCTGGATCATTCCATGAGAATGTCGCTACACATCCCCTAGGGGAGTTACAATACTCGCCTAGGCGAGTTTACTAACTCCCCTAGGCGAGTTTGCTAACTCCCCTAGGGGATGCAAGTGCTTCGCCCAGGGGATGCAAGTGCCTCGCCTAGGGGATGCAAGTGCCTCGCCCAGGGGATGCAAGTGCTTCGCTTGGGGGATGTGTATGTAGCCCAAAGCCGTTGACAAGGTGTCGCCATCTGATGATCAAGTCAATGTTTCGAAGTGCAGACCGTTATTAGGTTCATTCCATGGGGACTCTGGCTACGAGATGCAGATGCGCGACATGGTGCATTACCGATATATCAACAATGTGAGACTATTTTGTCCCAGTGATTTTCGCCCTAAAAACGTGATAAGGCGTTGTCATCCAACGCCTTATCACACTCTTGGTCGGAAAGAGGCGACTCGAACGCCCGACCCCTACGTCCCGAACGTAGTGCGCTACCAACTGCGCTACTTTCCGATTTGCGGTTGCAAAGGTAGTGTTTTTTCATCAAACGACAATAAAAAAGAGGATTTTTTATCAAAAAAGAAATTTTTTCTTCGAAAAGCTTGCGCGAATCACGAAAAAGTCATACCTTTGCACCCGCAAACGAGAGGATAGCCCCTTGCGAGCACATAATGATGGTGTCATAGCTCAGTTGGTAGAGCAAAGGACTGAAAATCCTTGTGTCCCCGGTTCGATTCCTGGTGACACCACACAGACGAAACATCGAGAACATTCCTGCACATATTGTAGGGATGTTTCTTTTTTTATATACTTTTTTTGCGCATCGAAGAAAATAATTAGGCAAATATGCATCCAATTCAGGAATTATGCGTACTTTTGCACGCTGAAAACGAATAAAAATACAAAATGGGTAATAAAAACTCACGTCTTGAGGTCATAAAGATGATTGTGTCGAGTCAGGAGCTTTCCACGCAGGACGATCTTCTGCGCGAGCTTGACAAGGCAGGCTTCGCCACCACGCAGGCTACACTCTCGCGCGACCTCAAGAAGCTTGGCATCGTCAAGGCCACCAACGAACGGCAAGAATATGTGTATATGATGCCGGGGCAGCGACGCTATCAGCGTGTGAACGACACGCACATGAGCGTCCACAACATCCATCGTCTGGGCGCTGTGAGCATCAAGTTCAGCGGAAACATGTGCGTGGTGCATACGCCGCCAGGACACGCCGCACATGTGGCCTACGACATCGACCACGCCGAGCTGAGTGAGGTCATAGGCACCATCGCCGGCGACGACACTATCTTCATTGTTCTCGACGAGGAGGCCAGCCGTCAGGATGTGCTCAACCACATCGCAGAGATAGTGCCCAGCGGGCAATACTTCATAGAGCAGTAGCAGTATGAGAACCCGCGCACGCGTATGCGCACGCGCACAAACATTATTATAAATATATAATGGCACAGCAACCAACAAACACAGAGATTGAAATCCTTGTGGCCGACGAGAGCCATGAGCGTTACGTAGATACAATCCTTCACACCATCGAGGAGGCTGCCAAGGTGCGCGGCACCGGCATCGCCAAGCGCACCCACGAGTATGTGGCCACAAAGATGCGCGAGGCGAAGGCCGTCATTGCCCTGGCACCGCAGGCCGACGGCTCGGAGCCGCGCTTCGCAGGCTTCAGCTACATCGAGACATGGGGCAACAAGCGCTATGTCACCACTTCGGGGCTCATCGTGCACCCCGATTTCCGCGGCCTGGGCATCGCCAAGCGCATCAAGGACATGACCTTCTCGCTGGCACGCACGCGCTGGCCTCACGCCAAGATATTCTCGCTCACCAGCGGTAAGGCGGTGATGAAGATGAACACTCAGCTGGGCTATCTGCCCGTGACCTTCGACGACCTCACCGACGACGAGGCATTCTGGAAGGGCTGCGAGGGCTGTGTTAACATCAACGTCCTGCGCGAGCGCAACCGTAAGTTCTGCATCTGCACGGCTATGCTTTTCGACCCCGAAGAACACCTGCCGGTGAAGATCCCGCAAGATGTCATAGAGCGCATACATCGCCTCGACGGCGTCGTGCCAAACAGTCAGGAGCTGCGCGACTGACGCGTGAAGCGCAAGAACCTCTCCCACAAAATACAAAACCAATAAGCATATATGGAAAAGAAAAAGAAAGTTGTCGTCGCCTTCTCGGGTGGCCTCGACACAAGCTACACAGTGATGAAACTTGCGCAGGAAGGCTATGAAGTGCATGCTGCCTGCGCCAACACGGGCGGCTTCAGTGCCGAGCAGCTCAAGACCAACGAGGAGAATGCCTACCGCCTTGGTGCCACGAAGTATGTTACGCTCGACGTGACGCAGGAGTACTATGCCAAGTCGCTCAAATACATGATCTTTGGCAACGTGCTGCGCAACAACTGCTACCCCATCTCGGTGTCGAGCGAGCGCATCTTCCAAGCCATCGCCATCGCACGCTATGCCAAGGAAATCGGTGCCGATGCCATCGCCCACGGCTCCACGGGTGCCGGCAACGACCAGATCCGCTTCGACATGACCTTCCTCGTCATGGCTCCCGGCGTAGAGATTATCACCCTGACCCGCGACAAGAAACTCACGCGCAAGGAGGAGGTCGATTATCTCAACCAGCATGGCTTCACTGCTGACTTCGCCAAGCTCAAATACTCATACAACGTGGGCATCTGGGGCACCAGCATCTGCGGCGGCGAGCTGCTCGACGCCACACAGGGTCTGCCCGAAGAGGCCTACCTCAAGCACGTCACAGCGGCCGAACCTACGTCGCTGCTGAAGATAGAGTTCGAGAAAGGCGAGATAGTGGGCGTCAACGGCGAGCGCTTCGACGACCGCGTCCGTGCCATCCAGAAGATTGAGGAGATAGGTGCCTCCTATGCCATAGGCCGCGATGCCAACGTGGGCGACACCATAGTGGGCATCAAGGGTCGTGTGGGCTTCGAGGCCGCCGCCCCCAAGCTCATCATCGAGGCCCATCGCCTCCTGGAGAAATCGACGCTCTCGAAGTGGCAGCAGTATTGGAAGGATCAGCTGGGCAACTGGTATGGCATGTTCTTGCACGAGAGCCAGTACCTGGAGCCCGTCATGCCCGACCTGGAGGCTTTCCTCACCTCGACGCAGCGCAACGTCACCGGCACGGCCATCCTGCGTCTGCGCCCCTACGGTTTCGAGACGGTGGGCATAGACAGCCCCAACGATCTCACGCGCAGCAAGCTCGGCGAGTACGGCGAGACGCAGACGGGCTGGACTGCCGATGAGGCCAAGGGCTTCATCAAAGTGCTCTCGACACCCCTGCGCGTATATTACGGCATTCACCCCGACGAGAAAAGATAAGACATGGCACAGAAACGCTTCTACCTCTCCGTGACCGACAAGAAGATTGCCGGCGTGTGCGGCGGTCTTGCCGAGTATTTCGACATAGACCCCCTGCTCGTTCGCATAGCGTTCCTCATATTCACCTTCTGCATCGGAGGTGGCCTGATGGCTTATTTACTGATATGGCTGCTTGCCTCAAAGCCCGATAACCAATATTTGCGATAGTCATGGTAAAAGTAGGCATAATAGGTGGCGCAGGCTATACGGCGGGTGAACTCACCCGCCTGCTGCTCCATCACCCCGAGGCCGAGATAGCCTTCATCAACAGCAGCAGCAATGCCGGCAACCCCGTCACCGACGTCCACGAGGGTCTGTTGGGCGAGACCGACCTGCACTTCACCGACAAGCTGCCCTTGCGTGGCGTGGACGTACTCTTCTTGTGCATGGGTCATGGCAAGAGCGCCGAGTTCCTGTCTGAGCATCCTGTGCTGGCATCGGTGCGCATCATCGACCTGGCTCAGGACTTCCGCCTCGCCGCTGCAGGCAACGACTATGTGTATGGGCTTCCCGAGCTCAACCGCGATGCCATCTGCCACGCCCATCATGTGGCCAACCCCGGCTGCTTTGCCACGGCCATACAGCTCGGACTGCTGCCCCTGGCCGCCAACTGGCTGCTGCACACCGACGTGAGCGTGAACGCCATCACGGGCAGCACGGGAGCCGGCGTCAAACCCGGACCCACCACTCATTTCTCGTGGCGCATGGGCAACATGAGCATCTACAAGCCTTTTCGCCACCAGCACATAGCCGAGATACGCCAGTCGCTGGCACAGCTGCAACCCGGGTTCGAGGCATCTGTGGATTTCATTCCATACCGTGGCGACTTCGCGCGCGGCATCTTCTGCACGGAGGTGGTGCGTGTTGATGCCTCCGTCAGCGAGGATGATGTGGTGAAAATGTACCGCCAGTTCTATGAGACAGCGGCTTTCACCCACTATGTAGATTGCGGATTGGACCTCAAGCAGGTGGTGAACACAAACAAGGCTCTCGTCCATGTGGAGAAGATCGATGACAAGCTGCTCGTCACCAGCGTCATCGACAACCTGCTCAAGGGTGCCAGCGGCCAGGCCGTGCAGAACATGAATCTCATGTTTGGTATCGACGAGCACGCCGGTCTCGACCTCAAGCCCAGCGCCTTCTGACCACGACAGCATCGAACGACCGAGGTTATGGCACGAAGATTCCTGCTTACGCTGATGTCCTGCGGTGTCGCCCTCTGCGGCATCGTGGCGCAGTCGCTCACCGTGTGCAGCTACAACATCCGCTACAAGAACCGCGAAGACAGCATCCGTGGCAATGGCTGGCAGCGCCGCTGCCAGAGCATCTGCCGTCAGATGCGTTGGGAGCATCCCGACATCTTCGGGACACAGGAGGTGTTGCATTCCCAGTTGCTCGACCTGGCGTCGGGGCTGCCCGACTACCTGTGGGTCGGTGTGGGTCGCGACGACGGCCACGTGGCCGGCGAGTATGCCGCCATCTTCTATGACCCGCGACGCGTGGAGCTGCTCGATAGCGGCCACTTCTGGCTCAACGAGACCCCCGAACGCCCCGCCTTGGGATGGGATGCCGCCTGTGTGCGGATATGCACGTGGGGCTATTTCCGCGACCGCCTGTCGCAGCGCGACTTCTACTTCCTTAATCTGCACATGGACCATGTCGGCAAGCAGGCACGTGCGGAGTCGGCACGCCTCGTCATGCAGCGCATCAGCACCATGACCGACGGCGGGCAGAAACCGGCCGTGCTGACAGGCGACTTCAACGTGCCTCAGACCGATACCCTCTACGCGCTCTTCACCGGTGGCGGCGTGCTAAAAGACTGCTACACTGCCGCCGCCGAGCGCTTTGCCGAAAACGGGACATACAACAGTTTCAGTCCCGACGGCTACACCACAGAGCGCATCGACCATATCCTCGTCACACCGCAGACGACGGTGGATGCCTATGCCGTGCTGACCGACAGCTACTGGAGCCCCGGCGACGGTGGCAAGATGCAGCGCCGTAACCTCTCCGACCATTATCCTGTCTTCGCACGCATACGATTCTGAATGCCTTACAGGCACACAAAATACCAATACAAATGACACTCTTTGACGTTTATCCACTATTCCCTATCAACATCGTCCGTGGTCGCGGCTGCCGCGTGTGGGACGACCAGGGCACAGAATATCTTGACCTCTATGGCGGCCACGCCGTCATCTCGATAGGTCACGCACATCCCCATTATGTCGAGGCCGTGAGCCGTCAGGTGGGGCAGCTGGGTTTCTACAGCAATTCTGTGGTCAACGCCCTGCAGCGTGAGCTGGCAGAGCGTCTCGGTCGCGCCTGCGGCTACGACGACTACAGCCTGTTCCTCATCAACAGCGGTGCCGAAGCCAACGAGAATGCGTTGAAGCTGGCCTCTTTCCACACCGGCCGCTCACGCGTGCTCTCGGCCAGGAAGGCGTTCCACGGCCGCACGAGCCTTGCCGTGGAGGCTACCGACAATCCCAAGATTATTGCCCCTATCAACGCCAACGGCCATGTCACCTACCTGCCGCTCAACGACCTTGCGGTGTGGGAGGCCGAGCTGGCGAAGGGCGATGTCGCCGCCGTCATCCTCGAGTGCATCCAGGGCGTGGGCGGCATCCAGCTTGCCACGCCGGAGTTTGCACAGGGCTTGGCCGAGGCATGTCGCCGCAACGGCACTGTCCTCATCTGCGACGAGATACAGTGTGGCTACGGCCGCAGCGGTAAGTTCTTTGCGCATCAGTGGCTCGGCATACGGCCCGACATCATCACCGTGGCCAAGGGCATCGCCAACGGCTTCCCCATGGGTGCCGTGCTCATCGGTCCCCAGTTTGAGGCTGTGTATGGCCGTCTGGGCACCACCTTCGGCGGCAACCACCTGGCCTGTGCCGCAGCGTTGGCCGTGCTTGACGTCGTCGAGGACGAGGGTCTGGTGGAGAACGCACGCCTCGTGGGCGACCACCTGCTCAACGCGCTCCGCCAGATGGCTGCTGCCACGCCTCTCATCACCGACGTGCGCGGCCGTGGCCTTATGATAGGCATCGAACTCAGCCAACCCTACAAGGAGGTGCGTCAGCGGTTGCTCTTCGACGAGCATGTGTTCACCGGCTGCGCCGGCACAAACGTGCTGCGCCTGCTGCCGCCATTGTGCCTGAGCACTGCCGAGGCCGACGCGTTCCTCGACAAGTTCTGGCGGGTGCTGGCATAGCTCACTGCCGTAGGGTAGCAGACGCATGCGTCTCAACAAACAGATATATCAATAAATAGTAAAACACGATATGGACGAACAACTCAAACAGATTGGCGAGCGTCTGCGCGGTCTGCGCGATGCTCTCGACATCGACGCCCAGGAGGTTGCCGACCTCTGCGGCATCAGCCTCGACCACTACCTCGGCATGGAGAGCGGCGAGGGCGAGCTATCGGTGGGCAACCTCCAGAAGATAGCCAAGAAGTACGGCGTGGAGCTCGACGTGCTGCTCTTTGGCGAAGAGCCGCACATGAGCACGTATTTTCTCACACGCAAAGGCCAGGGCCTGCAGGTGGAGCGCCGCAAGGCGTACAAGTACGAGAGCCTGGCCAGCGGCTTCCGCGGCCGCAAGGCAGACCCCTTCATCGTCACCGTGGAGCCGAAGCCCGAGGATGCTCCCCGCGAGAGCAACTCGCATCCCGGGCAGGAATTCAACATGGTGATTGAAGGCACGCTGGAACTCACCGTAGGGCAGAAGACCCTCGTGCTCGAAGAGGGCGACAGCATCTACTTCGACGCCACGCAGCCCCACGGCATGAGAGCCTTGGGCGGCAAGGACGTGCGCTTCTTCGCTATCATCTTCTGACACACGCACGTGACACGCCGCCGCACCTGAGACACGCGTGGCGGCCCCACAACACAAATACACACACACAACACCGTCCCGCTCTCCACGTATTGGCGGGGGAGTCGGGCATGCAGCAAAATCATTATGGTAGAACGATTTCTAAAGCAAACCCAATTTACATCCAACGAGGACTATCGCCAGCACTTGGAGTTCATCATCCCCGAGCATTTCAACTTTGCCTACGATGTCATGGACGCATGGGCGGCAGAAGACCCTGAGCGCCTGGCGCTGCTGTGGACCAACGACGAGGGCGTGGAGCGCCGTGCCACCTTTGCCCGCCTCAAGGCCGAGAGCGACCAGGCGGCAGCCTACCTCCAGAGCCTTGGCATCGGCAAGGGCGACCCCGTGATGCTCATCCTCAAGCGGCGCTACGAGTGGTGGATAGCCATGCTGGCGCTGCACAAGCTCAGCGCGGTGGTGATTCCCGCCACGCACATGCTCACCAAGCACGACATTGTGTATCGCAACACGCGTGCAAGCGTCAAGGCCATTGTATGTGTCGATGACCCCTACGTCATGGGTCAGGTGGAGGCCGCCATGCCTGAGAGCCCCTCCGTGGAGGTGCTCGTCAAGGTGGGTGCCGACGGCGGCAGCGCCGCCACGGCCGCCACAGCCTCATGGCACGACTGGCATGCTGAGATAGACTCGGCCCCGGCCTTCGTGCGCCCGTCGCAGAAGAACGACAACGCCGACACCATGATTATGTACTTCACCAGCGGCACCAGCGGCGAGCCGAAGATGGTGGCTCACGACTTCCTCTACGCCATGGGTCACCTCACGACGGGCGTGTTCTGGCACAACCTGCACAAAGGGTCGCTCCACCTCACCGTGGCCGACACGGGCTGGGGCAAGGCCGTGTGGGGCAAGTTCTACGGGCAATGGTTTGCCGGAGCCACGGTGTTTGTCTTCGACCACGAGAAGTTCGACGCCGACCGCATGTTGCGGCAGATGGAGAAGTACCGCGTCACCTCGTTCTGCGCACCGCCCACCATCTACCGCTTCATGATACGCGAAGACCTCTCGCGCTACGACCTCAGCGCGCTGGAGTACTGCACCACCGCCGGCGAGGCCCTCAACCCCGCCGTGTTCGACAAGTTCCGCGAGAAGACCGGCATAAGCATGATGGAGGGCTTCGGGCAGACAGAGACCACCATGACCCTGGGCACCTTCCCATGGATGAAGCCCAAGCCCGGCTCCATGGGCATGCCCAACGCTCAGTATGACGTGGACCTCATCAAGGCCGACGGCACACGCTGCGAGGACGGTGAGAAGGGCGAGATCGTGATCCGTGCCGACGGCGGCCGCAAGCCCGTGGGTCTCTTCAAGGGCTACTACCGCGACGAGGAGCTGACGCGCCAGGCCTGGCACGACGGCCTCTACCACACGGGCGACATGGCTTGGCGCGACGAGGACGGCTACTACTGGTTTGAGGGACGCATCGACGATGTCATCAAGTCCAGCGGCTACCGCATAGGCCCCTTCGAGGTGGAGTCGGCGCTGATGACCCATCCCGCCGTGGTGGAGTGTGCCATCACGGGCGTGCCCGACGACGTGCGCGGCATGGTGGTGAAGGCCACCGTGGTGCTGGGGCGCGAATGGAAGGACAAGGCTGGCGATGCCCTCGTCAAGGAGCTGCAGCAGCATGTCAAGCGCGAGACGGCACCATACAAATACCCGCGCATCATCGAGTTCGTCGATGAGTTGCCCAAGACCATCAGCGGCAAGATACGACGCGTGGAAATCCGAAACAAAGACAAGCAGAAATGAACATTACCATCATCGGCGCCGGCAATATGGGCGGCGCCATAGCCGATGCCCTGCTCAGTGTGGGCGGGCATGACGTCACCGTCAGCAACCGCAGCGAGGGCAAGCTGTCACGCTTCGTTGCCGCAGGTGCAAGTGTCACTACCGACAACTGCGTTGCCGCACGCGACGCCGACATCATCATCCTTGCCGTGAAGCCGTGGCTCGTAGAGAGCGTCCTCGCCGAGCTGAAGTCCAACCTACGCCTGAGCGGCAAGACGATAGTCTCCGTGGCAGCAGCGACGGCTGGCGAACTGCTGTGCCGCTGGGCAGGCGAAGGACCGCAAATCCTCACGGCGATACCCAACACTGCCATCGCACACATGGCATCGATGACGTTTCTCGTGCCTGTGCGCGCCGACGATGCCACCACGGCCGCCGTCAAAGCCATCTTCGACACCATGGGGCATACCATGCTCACCGACGAGGCTCATTTGCCTGCCGCCACGGCACTGGCATCATGCGGCATAGCCTATGCCCTTAGATATGTGCGCGCTGCCACCGAGGGAGGCGTGCAGCTGGGATTCAGAGCCTGCGATGCACAGCACATCGTGGCACAGACACTGCGCGGCGCGGCAACATTGCTCGATGCCGACGGCGCACATGCCGAAACTGAAATCGACAAGGTCACGACACCCGGAGGCCTCACCATCCGCGGCCTTAACGCCATGGAAGATGCTGGTTTTACGTCTGCTGTAATACGCGGATTACTGGCTTCTTTACCCAAATAAACATCTTTTAACACTCGTCGTTGCATTCCTTAGCATAAAAAGTAGTACTTTTGTAGCACAAATAAAATCTTTATACCAAATACCAATGGACGAACTCGAACTGCACAAAATGACTACACTCCGACCCTACGTTATTGGCTTAGGGCTACGCGAGAGCACTACTGTCTTCGGCATCGTGGATGCACTTGGCAACATTTTGGCTAAGGACTGTGTTCACACGACAGACTACCCAGACCCCACATCGTTTGTCTTCGACATCTGCGACCGTCTGCAGCCCATGGTGGAAAAAGTAGGCGGTTGGGGCAACATAAAGGCTATGGGTATCGGTGCCGCAAGCGGCAACAACATCACGCAACGCATAGAGAACGCTGCCAACCTTTCTTGGAAGGGTAACATATCGCTCGCCAGCATGTTCCAAGGCAGGCTCGGCATTGCCGTCTCGCTGGCCAACGACTGCACGGTGGCGGCCATGGGCGAGATGGCATACGGTGCAGCAAGAGGCCTTAAAGATTTTATCTGTGTGCTCGTCAACGGCGGCATGGGTGCAGGCATAGTGCTCAACGGGCTCATCTTCATGGGCCACAAAGGCCGTGTCGGCGAGGTGGGACACGTCACGCTATATCCCGACGGACGGCCATGCACTTGCGGTAAGGTGGGTTGTCTGGAGAGCTATGTCAGCCGCCGAGGCATCGTGCAGACCACCCTCGAGATTATGCAGGCCACTGACACGCCGTCGCCATTGCGCGACATAGCCCCCAAGGCCCTTACCGTAGAGGACATCGCACGCTGCGCCGATGAGGGCGATCCCATAGCGCTGCAGGCACTGCACGAGACGGGCAATACTCTGGGACATGCCATGACGGCATGGGCGTCGCTGGTCAGCCCCGAGGCCTTCGTGCTCGTGGGAGAAGTAAACTCACTCTGCGGAAAGCACATGATAGAGTCGATTCTCGAAGGACTCAACGAGAACATGTTCGACGCTTTGAAGTGGAGCACAAAGGTCTATCTCTCAACGTTGCGCGGCGACGAAGCCAGCATACTCTACGCCTCGGCACTCGCTTGGCAGACAAAAGAATACGACATCCTCCTCTGACATCCAGCCATGTTAATAGCTATCAAGATAGGCTCCAACGTGCTGACCCGGCGGGACGGCACGTTGGATTTTACGCGTATGTCGGCACTCGTCGATCAAATTGCCATCCTGCGCCAGCGCGGCATAGAGGTAATACTGATATCATCGGGAGCCGTGGCGAGCGGACGCAGCGAGATGCGCCTTCCTGCCGAAGAGGTGGACACGATGGACAGCGTGGAACAGCGGCAGCTCTTCTCTGCCGTGGGTCAGGCAAAACTCATGGGACGCTATGTCGAGCTGTTCCGCGACCATAACATCCATGTCGGGCAAGTGCTCACGACAAAGGACAACTTCCTCGCCGACGAACCCCTGCAAAACCAGCACCAGTGCATGGCCGCCATGTTGGCACACGGCGTGCTGCCCATCGTTAACGAGAACGACACCGTGTGCATCACCGAGCTGATGTTCACCGACAACGATGAGCTCTCGGGACTCATTGCACGCCTCATGGGATGCCAGAAGCTCATCATCCTGAGCAATATCGACGGCATATACACCGGCGACCCCGGCGACCCGTCCTCCGAGCTCATCACCACCATACGCCCCGGCGACGACCTGTCGGGCTGCATAAAGGCCGAACACAGCGCCTTCGGGCGAGGCGGCATGTCGTCGAAATACACTACGGCATGCCGGGTGCAGGCTTCCGGCATTCCGGTGCTCATCGCCAACGGCAAGCGCGACGACATACTCGTAAGGCTCATCGACGACCCTGCCGCCACGCCGCACACAGAGTTCATCACAGAATAACACGCCACACACCATGCCCACCAACTTCACCCCGACACGCGATGCCAGCCGCACACTGGCTGCCATGACCCCCGAAGACATCAATGCCGTGCTGCTCGACTTGGCCGATGCCACGGAGGTTGCCATCGCCGCCCTGCTCGCTGCCAACAGTCGCGACCTCGGCCGCATGGACACAGCAAGCCCCATGTACGACCGCCTCATGCTCACCGAAGCACGCCTGCGTGCCATAGCTGCCGACCTGCGCCACGTGGCGGCCCTGCCCTCGCCATTAGGTCGCGAGCTGAAGCACACCATCCTGCCCAACGGCCTTGAGCTCACGCGGGTGAGCGTGCCTTTCGGCGTCATCGGCATCATCTTCGAGGCACGTCCTAACGTGTGTTTCGACTGCTTCGCGCTGTGTCTGAAGGCCGGTTCGGCATGTGTGCTGAAGGGTGGCAGCGACGCCAGGGAGAGCTGCGAGGCCATCATGGACCTCATACACGATGTGCTGCGTCGCCACGGCCTGCCAGAGGCCACTGCCATGCTTCTCACGAGCCATGAGGCCACTGCCGAGCTGCTCAATGCCCATGGCGACATCGATGTCATCATCCCTCGCGGCAGCTCGCGGCTCATCAACTTCGTCCGCGAGAACGCGCGTGTGCCGGTCATAGAGACGGGAGCCGGAGTCGTCAACACATACTTCGATGCCGAGGGCGACCTCGACAAAGGCCGCGCCATCGTCTGCAACGCCAAGACGCGGCGTGTCAGCGTGTGCAACGCACTCGACTGCCTCATCGTCAACCGCTCGCGGCTCGGCGACCTCGCCGCACTCGTCTCGCCGATGGAGGCACATCATGTCATCATCTTTGCCGACGACGAGGCCTACGATGCCCTCGACGGCCGGTACCCCTACCTGCAGCACGCCGCGCCAGAGCATTTCGGCACGGAGTTCATGGACTATAAGCTCGCACTCCGCACCGTGGGAGACCTCGACGAGGCTCTCGCTCACATACGCCGCTATGGCAGCGGACACAGCGAAGCCATCATCACCGAGAACGCCGGGGCGGCACGACGCTTCCTCGCCGAGACGGACGCCGCCTGCGTCTATCACAACGCGCCCACCAGCTTCACCGACGGGGCGCAGTTCGGCCTCGGAGCCGAGATAGGCATCTCCACACAGAAACTGCACGCACGCGGACCGATGGCACTCGAGGAGATAACGACCTACAAGTGGCTCATCAGAGGCAACGGCCAGACGCGGCCGTGACACACTGCACACGGCCTGTTATGGCGTGTCCTGTTATTATCAACCCCATATAAAAACAATGCCCCTGCTTATGCACCCCGACATACGGCACCGGCGCACGCGTCTCGCCGGGGTGGGGTAGGGCAGTGGGCTCACCGACCTATGAGAATCTTCCAACACGTACAAGACATCGGCGACCTCCGCGTCGCACTGGCCGAAGCGCAGGACGTCAAGCGCGACCGCTTCCGATGGCAGCACCTCGGCAAGAACAAGACCGCGCTGCTCATCTTCTTCAACAACTCGCTGCGCACACGACTCTCCACCCAGAAGGCAGCCATGAACCTGGGCATGAACGTCATCGTGCTCGACGTCAACCAGGGCGCATGGAAACTGGAGACCGAGCGCGGCGTCATCATGGACGGCGACAAGAGCGAGCACCTGCTCGAGGCCATTCCCGTCATGGCATCCTACTGCGACATCATCGGCGTGCGCTCCTTCGCACGCTTCGAGAGCCGCGAGGACGATTACGAGGAGCGCATCCTCAACCAGTTCATACGCTACTCCGGCCGGCCCGTCTTCTTCATGGAGAGTGCCACCGTGCACCCCCTCCAGGCCTTTGCCGACCTCATCACCATTGAGGAGCACAAGACGGTGGCACGCCCCAAGGTGGTGCTGTCGTGGGCGCCGCATCCCAAGGCGCTGCCCCAGGCCGTGCCCAACTCGTTTGCCGAGTGGATGCTGGCCGCCGACGTTGACTTTGTCGTCACGCATCCCGAGGGCTACGAGCTCGACCCGCAGTTCGTCGGCACTGCCCGTGTGGAGTACGACCAGATGCGTGCCTTCGAGGGTGCCGACTTCGTGTATGCCAAGAACTGGAGCTGCCCCGGTGTGACGCGCCCCGATGCCTATGGCACGGTGCTCGACGACTACCACACCATGATGCAGTGGACGGTCAGTGCACGCCAGATGGCCGTGACCCACGATGCCCGCTTCATGCACTGCCTGCCGGTGCGACGCAACATGATTGTCACCGACGATGTCATCGAGGGGCAGCGCTCGCTCGTCATCCCCGAGGCCGCCAACCGCGAGATCTCGGCTCAGGTGGTGCTGAAACGCATGCTCGAAAGCCTCTGACGCCATGGGAGTACGATTCAGCAAGCGCATCAAGGTGCTGCCGTGGGTGACCGCCAACGTCGGCAAGAGCGGTGTGAGCCTCACCATAGGTCCCAAGGGCAAGACGCTCAACATCGGCTCCACAGGCGTCAACGTCAACGTGAGTCTGGGCAAGGGCATGGGCTACAGCAAACGTCTCGTCACGTGGAGAAAGCTCAACCTCCTCGGATGGCTCGGCATCGGCGGCTCGGCTGCCGGTGCCGCCACGAAGGGTCGGGGTGGAGCTACGAAGGGCCGGGGCGGCAGTCAGGCCGACGCCTCTGCCAAGTCCGCTTCCGCCAACAAACGCATCAGCCTCGACGAGGCCATTGCCGAGGCTGAGAGACAGCAGGATGTCACACAGCCAGATGGCACCGTCGTAGAGGGTGCCACCACCCCTGACCCACAGACAACGGCCGGAGGGCAGCAGGAGCAGGCAGGATGCGGACCCGTAGGCTGCGCACTCGGCGTGGTGGCCATCGTAGTCATCATTGCACTTGTTGCGGCCGTGGCGTATCTGCTCATACGCCTCAACGCACAACCCGTGACGGCAGCGTAGTACATACCTCAGGACGTGTGCCACGTCAGCCGGAGACGAAGACCGAACTCCAGAGTGGCGACGGAATTTCCCTGAACGACAAAAGAAAAGGAAGTATTGCTGTCCGCTAAAACTTTTTAATGGTTATCCGCAATCGTACCACCAAGACGCTGGAAGCGTCTCCTCTCAATAACCGGGGGTGCGCAGTACCCCCGGATAGGGACAAAAAGGGGAACATCGACCCTGAAGGGGTCGCCCATTACGCTGTTCGGGCACTCTTTCAGAGTGCTTGCCTCTATAGAGCTTGTTATCCGGGGGTGCTCGCTACGCTCGTACCCTCGGTTATTGAGCGAAGACCGCGTTGCGGTCTCTTTGGTGGTATGATTGCGGATAATCATAAACTTTTTTCTCGATATAAAAATTAGGCTGAAGCCCTCGCTTGGGTTTCAGCCTTTTTGGTTCGCCCGACATGGGCATAATCTAACGGGTGTAAGTCCCGAGCGCGGC
>CAMVIB010000002.1 GCA_947167455.1 uncultured Prevotellaceae bacterium
ACCAAAGCGAAGACCGCGTTGCGGTCTCTTTGGTGGTATGATTGCGGATAATCAAAAAAAAAAATAATGGTTGGCGCGTAACGGTCTAATGACCGTTCTGGGTTTAATGCTTATTCCTATTTCAAGTGGATTCAATTTGTGTGTGAAACGCGCCTCTTACTCAATGGCGTGCCAGTCGGGCGTTTTCAGCGGGTGTTCTGTCTTGGGGAGCTTATCTTGGAAGTCCATACACTCCTCCTGGGACAGGGGACGGCGGTCGAGGGTGGCCTGGCGCAGAGCACCATATACTTCTGTCTTTTCGAAGGTGTGCAACAGTTGGCTCTTGCTGATGACATAGTTGGCATAGTAGAGCGATGAGCCTCCCTCTACGCGACTTATGCGAATGCGCCCCACGTAGAGACGCGGCCGTAGAGACGGCGTCTCACAGCAGACGAGCTTGAAATCGTCGCGGAAGGTGAAGAAAGCCCCATGGCGGTCGTCGGAAGAACGCAGCCAGAGCTCATCATAGCCGTCGCCGTCGATATCCACCCAGCACCACTTGGTGAGTACTACGTCGGCGGTGTCGGTGGATGCCTCGGCGTAGAGCCTTTGCAGCTGCTCGAAGTCGGCGTGCCACAGCGGGCGGCGGTTGCCCTCGTCGGCATTGATGACATAGCGTGCCTGCCGGCGCTGCATGAGTTGGCCGTCGCGGATGCACATCACGCCTACGGCAATGCCGTCGGACATTGGCTGTTCGTAGCAAAACTCGGGACCTTGCGGACCTTCGAAGGCCATGACAATCGTGCCGGGCTTGTAGATGGCGCTGTCGTTGGGCTGCCAGTATGAGAGGCTGTCGGGGTCGTTGGTGCCGCGTACGGGCAGCGAATAGATGCTGTCGCCGTCGGTGACAACCTCGAGGGCGAGGGCGTGGTCGTCGGCAACGTGGAATTGCACGATGCCATAAGAGTATCTCTGGCCTGCCCGGCACACGAGGTGTGAGCGTTGTACCTTCTGCTGGTACTGCTGTTCCAACTGTGTTATGACCTTCGCTGCCAGGGGCTTGTCAGAGGTCGTGCCATGCCATAGCGTGTGGCTTAGTTTCACGGCATGATGGCTGGCAAGGTAGCTGTCGGTGGTCAGGACGGCCATGGTGCCAATGTTGGAGTCGCGCACATTCACCTGTTTGGGATTATCAAAGGCATAGCCGATGCTTGCTGCGGGAAAGTAGCGGTTGTGCAGGATGCCGCTCTCGAGGGCGTTGCTGTCGGGGCTGAAGAATGTCTCAGCCTCAAAATGGACGCGCCCTTTCAGCTCGGGGCTGAAGAATATATTATTGTACTCGCGCGCGTGAGAGCGCACAGACTCCTGCCGCTGCCAGTCGGCCAGGTTGCGGCGTGAGAGGGCACTGCGCCCACCCTCGGGCCTCTCGGGCGATGTCCATAGCACTACGTTCATAGACTCGCTGTTGTGATACCATAGGAACAACGGCAGCGGCACGCCGGCATCGACGTAGTTGGCGTCGGCTGTCGTGATGGTATCGGTGGCGCTGTCGGCAGGCGATGTATGTCCCCACTGGCAGGCGCAGAGGCAACACGTTGTCGCAGTTATTGCGAGGATATGCTTGTGTCTCATGACGGATAGGTGTTGTAGGTGTGTTAAAGGTTAAGGACGAAGGAGTTATCTCTTTCCGTAGGTGGGGTCGATGTGTATGAATGCCGATACGAGGAACGTCACGGCGCAGCAGCCGCATACCCAGAGGAAGAAGCCGACGTAGCCGAGGGTGTCGGCCATCCAGCCGGCTATCATGCCGGGAAGCATCATGCCGAGGGCCTGAAGGGCGGTGCAGATGCTGAAGACGGCTGTTGAGCGTTCGCCCTGCGAGAAATATACGAGGAACAGCATGTAGGCTGTGAAGCCGAAGCCGTAGCCGAACTGCTCGATGAACACGCATGTGGAGACGATGAGCGTTGACATCTGTGGCGACATCGCCGTGAGCTGTGGCGCTGCCATGGCGAGGAACACATAGACGATGTCGGGCAGCGAGATGGCAGTCACCATAGGCCACAGCCAGCGCTTGAGTCCGCTGCCGGCCACGCACCATCCGCCGAGCAGACCTCCCAGCGTCAGGCCGATGATGCCCACGGTGCCATAGACGAAGCCCACGGCCTCGGTGCTCATGGCGAGGCCCCCGTGGTCGGTGCCGTCG
This sequence comes from uncultured Prevotellaceae bacterium, assembly GCA_947167455.1. Classification (GTDB taxonomy): domain Bacteria; phylum Bacteroidota; class Bacteroidia; order Bacteroidales; family Bacteroidaceae; genus Physcousia. The sequence continues at coordinate 2,186 of CAMVIB010000002.1, forward strand.
AGGAGGAAAGGGTTGGCAATCTTAACCAACTGACCTTCGGGGAAGCGGAACAGCAGCATGAAGAGTAGGGCAGAGAGGAGGTGGGGTTTGGAGAAGAAGGTCTTCATGGCGAGCCACAAGGCCGAGCCGTGCTCTGTATGTCCGGAGTCGGAGGGTGATGCGTCGGGGGTGGTGATATATGCGCCGGTGCCGTCGGCGGTGGGGGCTGTGCGTGACGCTTTGGGCAAGGCAACGCAGTGCCATAGCCATAGGGCGATGAAGGCAGCGGCGAGGACATAGAAGGTGATGCTCCACGCCGCAGGGATGGAGCCGCGACCTTCGAGCCAGCCTGCCAGCATGACGAGCAGGCCCTGACCCACGATGTTGCCGATGCGGTAGAACGTGGAGCGGATGCCCACGTAGAGACTCTGGTCGTGCGTGTCGAGACCTATGATGTAAAGGCCGTCGGCGGCAATGTCGTGGGTGGCACTGGCGAAGGCCAGGAGCCAGAAGAAGGCCAGTGAGCCGCGAAGCCACCCGTCGGTGGGTAAGGTCAGGGCTATGCCGGCAAAGCCCGCGCCGATGAGCAGCTGCATGGCCAGCACCCACCACCGCTCTGTGCGCACGGAGGCTATGAACGGACTCCACAAGGGCTTGATGACCCAGGGCAGGTAGAGCCACGATGTGTAGAATGCCAGCTCCGTGTTGGTGAGCCCCATGCGCTTGTACATAGTAGTGGCGATGACCATCACGGCAACGTAGGGCAGAGCCTCCGCAAGGTAAAGGGATGGCACCCACGAATAGGGGCGGTTGGATAGTTTATCGTTAATCATTAGGCAGTGTGTCTTTTTGTCTTAGCAACCTGATGCCTGCGGCTCCGGCTGTCCAGGCGAAGGGTATGGCGAGGCTGTTGAGGGCGAAGAAATGGTGGAAGCCCAGCAATGTTGACAGATAGCCGGAGACGGACATCGTGGGCAGCAGTGCGAGGGCTACGAGAGGGATGTAGAGATAGCCGGTGGTGCTGCGATAGCGGTCGGCAGAGAAGAAGCTTACGAAAGGCTGGCAGGCGTTGAGGCCGAAGCCGAAGAGGAACTGTGCCACCAGCGTTGCCCCGCACATGGCAAGGAGCGACGTCGGCAGCTCATAGGAGAGATACCAATATATGAGTGGCGACAGCGGCAAGGCAACGATGAATGCCGCCTGTTGACGGCAGCGTAGGGTGGCTTCGGACGTAGCGCCGCGAAATATGACGTGCTGGCTCAGCCAGCTGCCGAGAACGAGACCTACGGAGAAGGCCATCACGCCCACGGTGCCCTGTGCGAGGCCTATCTCCTGAAGCGTGGCGCCGAGACCTCCCATGGCACGCGGCGCTATGAAGAAAAGCACGCGCGTGTGGAACATGAGACCTTGGGGCAGCAACATCACCACAAGCGCAAAGAATACGCTGAACCACTGGCGCTTGTGCATGATGCGGTCGAGCACACGCACCTCGGCGCGGAAGCTTGCCGAGAGCTCCTCGTTGTCGTCGTGGTGATGGCGCCCGGCACGAACGGAGGCATACTGGCTGTGGGACGTGCCGGGAATGGCGAAGATGTTGTAGATCACGAGCAGGAGGTAGAGCCCGGCGAGGACATACACCGACATGCTCCACGACTGCGTGAGCACGTCGTGGCGGTTGTGGTAGAACACCTCGAGGAACCCCACGCCGACAATCATGATGCCGTAGGTGACGATGCACACGGCTTGCGAGGCGAACATCTTCGTGGGGTTGTAGAGACGCTGCAAGGGTGGACGCAGCATGTGCTCATAGTGCTGGCGCGCAGTGAGCTCATGCCACGCGCAGAGCATACATAGCACGAAGAGGCTGGCAAAGACATACCATGTGCGGGCCTCGTAGCCGGTGAAGCTGAAGGCCAGCACCACCAGCATGACGAAGATGGCACCTTCCACCAGCCGTAGCTGCAATGCCAGATGTCCCATGCGTTCCACCTTGGCACGGACGAAGCTCTTCAGCACCCATGGCAGGGTGAGCAGGCCGCAGAGGAGGGTGGCACGGCCCCACTCTTCGCCGAGCTGCAGAAGCATCAACAGTGCCACGAAGGTAATCATGGCACTGGGAATGGCTTCTGCCGCAAAGAGGGTGGCTATCCAGGGCATAGGCAATCTACGATGGCGTTACATGGCAACTGTGGGATTCGCTGTGAAGCCGAAGTCCTAACCGATAAGGTGGAGTGTGAGCTGATGTTAGTAGGCACGGGCTATGAGCACGCGGTACTTGGCGGGCTTGCCGCTCACCATGTCGGTGCCGGGAGTCTGCTCGAAGGCGAAAGGCACGCAGCGGATGGTGGCCTGTGTCTCCTCCTTAATGCGAGCCTCGGTCTCGGCGGTGCCGTCCCAATGGCAGAGGAAGAAGCCGCCGTCCTTGATGCGCCGCTTGAAGTCCTCATAGTCGTCGCACTCGTAGATGTGCTCGTCGCGGAAATGACGGGCCTTCTCGAAGATGTTCTGCTGGATGGCGTCGAGGAGTTCCTTGACATAGGTGGCGATGTTGTCGCATGACACGGTCTCTTTCTCCAAGGTGTCGCGGCGCATCACTTCGATGGTGTTGTCCTCGAGGTCGCGACCGCCCATGACGAGGCGCACGGGAATGCCCTTCAGCTCGTAGTCGGCGAACTTGAAGCCGGGGCGTTTCTGGTCGTTGTCGTCGAGCTTGACGCTGATGCCCAGGGCGCGCAGGGCATCGGCGATGGCAGACAGCTTCTCGCGGATGGCAGATAGCTGCTCCTCGGTCTTGTAGATGGGGATGAGCACTACCTGAATGGGAGCCAGAGCCGGAGGCAGCACGAGGCCGTTGTCGTCGGAGTGGGTCATGATGAGCGCACCCATAAGGCGGGTGCTGACACCCCAAGAGGTTGCCCAGGCATACTCGGGCTGGTTGTCCTTGTTGAGGAACTGCACCTCGAAGGCCTTGCCGAAGTTCTGGCCCAGGAAGTGGCTCGTGCCGCTCTGCAGAGCCTTGCCGTCCTGCATCATAGCCTCGATGGTGTAGGTGTCGAGGGCACCGGCAAAGCGTTCCGTCTCGCTCTTGACACCCTGCATGACAGGCACGGCCATCACCTTCTCGGCAAAGGTGGCATAGACACCGAGCATCTGGCGGGCACGAGCCTCGGCCTCCTCACGCGTGGCGTGAGCGGTATGTCCCTCCTGCCAGAGAAACTCGGCAGTGCGAAGAAAGAGGCGTGTGCGCATCTCCCAACGCATGACGTTACACCACTGGTTGACCAGCAGGGGAAGGTCGCGGTAGCTGTGAATCCAGTTCTTGAAAGTGTTCCAGATGATGGTCTCGCTCGTGGGGCGGATGATGAGCTCTTCCTCGAGCTTCGCCTCAGGGTCAACGACGACACCATCATGGGTCTCGTTGGTCTTCAGACGGTAGTGGGTCACCACCGCGCACTCCTTGGCAAAGCCCTCGACATGTTCGGCCTCGCGAGAGAGGAAGCTCTTGGGGATGAGGAGGGGGAAGTAGGCGTTCTGAACGCCGGTCTGTTTGAACATGTCGTCGAGAATGCGCTGCATCTTCTCCCAGATGGCGTAGCCGTATGGCTTAATCACCATGCAGCCGCGCACATCGCTCTGCTCGGCGAGGTCGGCCTTAACGACGAGTTCGTTATACCATTGCGAGTAGTTCTCGCTACGTTTTGTGAGGTTTTTCAGTTCTTTTGCCATGACAATTTTTGATGTTGTTTCCTAAATTTGGGTGCAAAGATAGTGAAATATCGTCAACAAAACGCAGAAAAAATGGATTTTGCGCATTCGTACCAAAGAAATTATGTACTTTTGCAGCCGAAAGGCGTAAAAAAACAATTTATTTAACATTTAAAAACTCAAAAAAACAAACACAATGAAAGGACTAAAGTACTATGCAATGGGTCTTGTGACTGCATTGATGCTCAATGCCTGTGGTAGCATGAGTAACACCGCAAAGGGCGGTCTCATCGGAGGTACCAGCGGTGGCGCTCTGGGTGCTGCTCTGGGTGCCCTCATTGCCAAGAGCGGCAACAAGGGTAAGTGGGCTGGTATCGCCGGAGGTATCGGCGCTGCTGCCGGAACGGCTGTCGGTGTCATCATTGGCAACCGTATGGACAAGGCCAAGAAGGCGGCCGAGCAGGTTGCCAATGCTCAGGTGGAGGATGCTACAGACCAGAATGGCTATCAGGCTGTGAAGGTGACTTTCGACAGCGGCATACTCTTCCCCCTCAGCGGCTCCACACTCAGCGCCACGGCTCAGAGCTCACTCAGCAAGTTCGCCGCCGATGTGCTCAAGCCTAACACAGATATGAACGTGGGCATCGTGGGCTACACCGATAACACACCATGGAAGGGCAGCACTGCCGATCAAAGTGTGCAGAAGAACCAGCAGCTCTCTCTGCAGCGTGCCAATGCCGTGGCCACTTTCCTCCGCAACCAGGGCATCACTGCCGGACAGATTAAGGAAGTCGCAGGACTGGGTGAGAGCAATCCCGTTGCCGACAACAGCACTGCCGCCGGCAAGGCTCAGAACCGCCGCGTGGAGGTGTTCCTCTATGCCAGCCAGGCTATGATTGAAGCCGCACAGGCTCAGGGAGCTTCTCAGCAGTAAGCTGATGTCTCAGCATATGCTGACTTCTAAGCAGTAAACTCTTTTTACTGCTTGTCACGCAGATTTACGATTGTCCGCTGGCAGCGACCCCTCTCGGGGTGCTGTCAGCGGACAACTGTATGTGTGGGAGGCATGTTAGTCCTCGGTCTTCATCTTCGGCATTTCCCAGTTGAACTTAACGGCCAGCATGCGGGTGGCGATGACAACAATGCTCGAGATAAGTGCACAGGCCTCAATGCGCCAGCCGATGCTGTGGCAGAACACATACACCAGACCGCCGGCAATGGCTGCCAAGGCATATATCTCCTTGCGGAAAATGAGAGGCACCTCGTTCATCAGCACATCGCGGACGACACCGCCGCCGGCTCCCGTCACGCAACCCATGCAGATGGCTGCCCAGTAGGGCATGCCCAGGCCCAGGGTCTTCTCGATGCCTATGGCATTGAAAAGCGCCAAGCCGATGCAGTCGAAGAGAAACCATGTGTTGTTCTGACGCACAAGATAGCGGCGGAACACAATCACCCACACCAGGCCGAACAGGCAACAGGCAAGGTAGATGGGATTGGTCATCCAGAATGGCGTGAGGCCCAAGATGAGGTCACGAATCGTGCCGCCGCCGACGGCAGTGGCTGTGCCGACGATAAGTGCGCCGAAGAGGTCGAACTGCTTGGCGGCAGACAGGCGGCACCCGGAGACGGCACCCGCCAGAGTGCCGATGCACTCCAACACGACAAAGGAAGCGGGGATGCGAAGTGCCTCGCCCATTTCCTGAAAGATAGAGGAAATGAAGGTCATATTTACTATTTATGTTACTTTATTCAAGTTTCGCAAGACATTGAGTTATGGGGGGCTATAAATTAGCTTTGAATTGCTCTTAGGCTATTTTCGAGCAGCTTTGACTTTAAGCCCGCCTAAGCGTAGCGGGCTACGGTTCTTCGACGTGTCGAAGCGACCAAAGGTCGAGCGCAAGGGATTGTAGGCAAAGATGCCGAAAAGAGGCAAGAGCAAACAAAGATAACTCATAGAGAATTTATTAATTAATAGAACACACCTTATATTACTTGCCGCTCAGCACGCGTTGGTAGGCCACGAGGGCATCATAGCGGCTGCCCTGAGGACGGTGATACACCATGATGATGTATTCGTTCTCTGTCTCGAAGAAGCTGTTCTCCGTGCGTTCCAGATGCCCGAGCCCGTTGTCGTCGAGCTGCAGGAACTGGTAGTTGTAGTAGCCCTGCTTAAGCATCACGCCGACCTCGTAGGCTCCAAGTTTCTCATCGTAGGTCATGCGGCACCGTGGGTCCGGGAACCCATTGTCCCACTGGCCTGTGACATATACGTCGCCGCCAGGCAGACGTGGCGTGTGCAGCGAGAAATGCACTACAACGTACTCGGCCTCGGTGTCGGCGGCGTCGCTGCCGGAACGACGCACCACCCAAGCGCCGTTGGCATCGGGGGCATAGCCGTAGTTGCGGGCTGGCTCGCACCCGAAGAGCACGGCGTGGTAGATGGGGTCTGCCCACACCATGCGGTCGATGCCCATGCCCACACGTCGCACGTCGAGGAGCTCGAACTTATGAAACTCATTACCAGCGGGGAACACCAGCTCGCGACGGTGTGTCCACTCTACGCCAGTGCTATTGCGGATGTTGGGAGGAAGGTTGATGACGGCATTGTCGCAACGGCGGTTCTGCACCACCACGGTGTGCAGCTCGCGCTCCGGGTCAACCACGTTGCGACGGCCGTAGCCCAGTGTCCACGTCAGCTGCTGGTGGCGTTGGTTGAAGTCGATGTCGGTGTTCGTCAGGATGTTGGCGGCAATGCTCATCTCAGGACTCAGCAACGAGAAACATGCTTCGAGCACGGCTCGGCCATCCTCGACCTCGTCGGCATAGACCTCCACACGGTAGTTGCCGGGCAGCAGCAGACGAAGGTCGTCGTTGGGCAGAGAGAGCCAGTAGTGGGTGTAGAGGACGCTGGTGTTGAAGCTCTTCTCGTAGTCTTCGATGGGTTGCTCATTGAAACCCTCAAGCCAGTCGCTCTCGAAGATGTCGGCGTTAGCACTCCAGTCGGCGTTGCAGAACACTACCTTATATATATATCGCGTGTATTCGTGCGTCATGGCATCGAAAGAAATCGCCACATGCCCACCCACACGGGCTATGGGGGGCAGCACAGGGTCGTCGTCAACAATAACGCGCACAGACTGTATGCCGTCGTTAAGACTGCGGGTATGCTGGCCATAGGCCGATGGCATAAACACTGACAAAAGGGCTGCGGCCATACAACGGCACAAGGCCGAGAGCCCTATACTCGACAACTTTTCTGATTTCATGCTGCAAAAATACTGCTTTTATTTCGTCAATTCAGCATTTTTACCTACTTTTGTGCGCAATAATGTCAAAAAATGTATGATGAATAAACTCGCCACCTATCTATTGGGGCTTACGATGCTCTTTTCAACGTTGGGGGCCGTGGCAACGACACTCCCCGACGTGATACTTCTTGACAAAGACGGCAAGCCTATAAAGGACTATGTGCGGCGACGTCGCCCGCGACCCGATGAGGAAGGTGTCAACCCGCGCCTGCTGAAACTATTGCATAGCAACGACTCGTTGTACGGTAAGCCTATCGACGATATAATCATGAGCTACGCACGCGGGTTCATAGGCACACCGTATGTGGCAAAGACGCTCGACCAGCAGCCACAAGATGAGGAACTTGTGGTGAACATCGAGGGCGTTGACTGCACGACATTTGTGGAGTATGTGCTCGCTTTGTCGTTGACAGCAAAAGACCATTCCGACATATACAGCCAGTTTGCGAACTTCCTTCGCAGGCTGCGCTACGATAATGGCGAAATCGGTTACGTGACTCGCAACCACTACTTCAGCAGCTGGATTATCAACAACGATTGGGTCGTGACCGAACTCACCGGTCTGCCAAAGGACAAGCGCGGAGCCTACTATCCTTACACTGCAAAGCAGGTGCTGAAAATAAACTATATGACCACACACCAGAGCCAGTATCCGCAGCTGAAGATACACCCCGACTTCGTCGGCAAGATACGTGAAGACGAGAAGCAGCTCACGGGGCTCGAGGTGCGCTACATACCCAAGAGCCACGTGGGGCAGAGCCGTCAACAGCTCGACATACGCGATGGCGACATCATTGCCATCGTCACCAACAAGAAGGGACTCGACACTTCGCACATCGGATTTGCCGCATGGGGCAGTGATGGCAAGCTACACCTGCTCAATGCAAGCTCCGTTCACAAGAAGGTGGTGCTCGAACCCATGACGCTCTACGAGTACATGAGCAAGCATCCATCACAAATCGGCATACGCGTACTGCGAGTGAGTGATCATATCAGGAAAGACCATAGACAGCCAAATCAGCGAAAGTGAAAATACTAAAGAAACTACAGTGCTGGCTGCAGCGCGTCGTCATCTTCTTCTTCGCTTCGACCATACTGGCCGTCGTGGCATACAGGTGGATCCCAGTTTATTTCACACCGCTCATGTTCATACGCTGCTACCAGCAGGCGTCGCGCGGCGAGGAGGTGCGTATGCGCCACCACTGGGTGCCGCTCTCAGAGATGTCGAAGTATATGCCTGTGGCGGTGATGGCCTCTGAGGATCAGCGCTTCATGGAGCATCATGGCTTCGACTTCGATGCCATCGACAAGGCCATCAAGGAACATCAGGACGGAAAACGGCAGCGGGGCGGCAGCACCATCTCTCAGCAGACGGCCAAGAATGTCTTCCTGTGGCCTGAAGCATCGTGGGTGCGTAAGGGTCTGGAGGCTTACTTCACCGTGCTCATCGAGCTGTGCTGGAGCAAGCAGCGCATAATGGAGGTTTATCTCAACAGCATCGAGATGGGCGACGGCATATATGGTGCCGAGGCCGTGGCACAATGGCATTTCGCCACCACGGCCGCCGGCCTCACACGTCAGCAGTGTGCTCTCATCGCTGCCACACTGCCCAATCCTCTACGCTTCAGCAGCAAGAACCCATCAAAATACATGCTTCGACGACAGACGTGGATCATGCGGCAGATGAAGCATATAGACCTTTTGCCGGAATGAGACGAGGGGGGGCGTGGCCTACTCTGCCAGACCGGCTTTGCGCCAGTCGTCTATCACCTTATGCGCATCGCGGAGGGCTATGTCACGGCTCACATCATATTCTTCGAGGAGCAGTTTGGCAAGACGCTCGGCATCGAACTCGGTGCCTACGACGTTGCGCCATAGATAGGCAGCACTCTCGTTGAGGTTGATGATACGTGAGAAATCGATGTTCTGCTTACCATGAGCGATGATGACGGCCTCGCCGCATACGTTTCTGAGCTCAAATCCTTCTTTTATTTGCATTTTGTTACTTTTAAGTAAGGTGGGTTCTATGAATTAGCTTTGATTTGCTCTTAGGCTATTTTCGAGCAGCTTTGACTTCAAGCCTGCCGAAGCGTAGCGGGCCGCTCGGCGCTTGCGACGCTTGACACTTCAAGTGCTCGAGCTCTGCTCGCTCCACAATTGGAGAACGGTTCTTCGCGCTCGACTTTTGGTCGCTTTGCTCAGCAAAGAAGTGTCGAAGCGAACAAAGGTCGAGCGCAAGGGATTGGAGGCAAAGATGCCGAAATCTCGTGCAAGGTGAGTGGAATAAAGCTTGCTTTAATGTCCGAGCCGCAGCCGAGATTATCCAAAATATGCAAGAGCAAACAAAGATAATTCATAGAGAATTTATTTAATAGAACACACCGTAAGTGTTTACATTTGTCTGTTATCTCCGATAGCACCACAGGCAAGAGCCGAAGGAGGCGTTCGTGTGTCTCACATGCAGCGCAGGCGGTAAGAGAAGCCTCTACCATGACTCGTTGGCCATCCTGTAGATGGCGAGCAGCCAGCGGCGTATAGGCAGCAGACGCCGCCACAGGCGTATGCGGCGTTGCAGCATGGGGTCAGAGGCCAGAAGCACATGACCGTTGGGGCGTATGTATTCGGTCACCACGCCGCAGACATCGCTGCGGCGGCACGCCTCGGTGCCGCGTATGTTGCCATCGCCCATCAGTGTGAGGGCATCGCCGTCGATGGCGATGATGCGGTGCAGCACGAAATGCCCTGGCGCTATCTCTGCCAGCACAGCATCGCCGATGTTCAAGTCTGTCCATGGCGACAGTTTGACGCTGTCGCGCATGTGCTCGAGAAAAGGCCTCATGCTGAAACCTTTCACGTTGATGATCACCGTCTTGCCATCCTCTACGTACGAACGCACGAGAGGCAGGAAACGGTCATTGGGCAGTTCCATCCTCGGGATGTCGGTGCGCGCATGGCCATACTTCTTGCGGCGCAACAGCCGTAAGGGGATGAGCAGCACCCTCCCTATTGCAAAGACTATGGACTTGAGTATATGCAATTTCTGTAGGTCGGTTACTGTGCCGTCGGCACGTGGATGGCGTTGTAGCACACGCGGGCGGCCTCCTCGTCGGGGCGGCATCGCAGCAGGAAGATGCGTGTCATGGTCAGCAGACGCGCTATGCAGTCGCAGACGCCGTTATAGACTCTACGGTCCCATTTCATGGAACTCACGGCAGGCAGCATGGTGGCAAAGGCGGGTATGGGCTTGAGGCGCTCTATCTCATTGACGGGACTCTGCTCGATGCGTGTGATGGCGCCTACGGGTGCGCTGATGTTGCGGTAGCACGGTGTCTTGCCGCTCCATGGCGAACCGTAGATGCGGCATTCGTTGCCAACGATGCGCACAACGGGGTTGTCGTCGTTCATAAGGTCGGAACCGGGTATGTGCTTGTACCACAGGTGTGTGTGTGTGCTCTTGCCCGTTCCGCTCGGGGCGGTGAAGAGGTAGCCATATCCGTCGTTGCGGATCACGCTGGCGTGAATGAGCAGGGTGTCCATCGTGGCGGTGGCGAAGGCAAAGGCCATCATCATTGCGTTGTTGAGGCCGAATTGGTGTTCATGGAGGCTATTGCCCGTCAGCGTTGCATGACACTGGCTGAAGTCTTTGTTGGCCTCCATGCAGCAGCACAGCGTGCCACCGTTCATTTCCGGCAGGCTTATCTCAAAGGCGTAGCAACCGTCATCGGTGCTATATACGCCATGGTTGGCGCCGCCGCAGTCGAACTGGCCGATTTCTTCAAGGTGCGAGAAGTCGGGAGCCGACCCCTGGCTCACTGTCATCGTTAAAACCGGCGTACCCTCGTCGTCGCTCACGAAGGGCGAGAACGAGGGCAGCAGTTGTGATATGTCAAGACTATCATTGTCCAGACACACCTCCGTGAGGTGCCTGGCAACCTTGTATCTGTGGTGTCTCATGTCCTATGTCCTTATGCTGTTGTGACTACTTGCCGGCAGAGGGCGAAGCCTTGGGCACCACGGGCGAGATGGGTGCCGTGGTGGCGGTGTCTTCTTCCATGATGATGGGCCGGTACTCCTCGGCCTTGAAAGCGAATTCGTCCCGTTCCAGTTTGTGCAGGTGCAGGCCTTCAATGTTTTGGAAACGCTTCTGCACCTTCTTCCAGCGTCGCTCGAGCTTGTTGGGCTTGGTGGCGAAGAACACCGTGCATGTGGTGTTCTTCTTGTGCTTGGCGCTCTCCAGAAACCACTGCAGCTGAAGGCTGTAGAGCGAGCGGTCAACGAGCATCTTGTGCTTGTCGAGCCATGCACTGTCTATCTGCTGGATGTCGGTCTGATAGGCCACGGAGTCGGTGAACGATGCCGCGAAGCCGAACATGTAGATGCGCTGCATCTTGGGTTCGTTCTTCTGTGCCATGGCAGACAGGCTGCACAGCAGCATTACACATAGTATTCTTATCTTTATCTTCATCTTCTTATGGCGGGGGCGCCGTGTTATCCCAGATAGCTTTTCAGTATCTTGCTCTTGGAGTTGTTGCGCAGGCGGCGGATGGCTTTCTCCTTAATCTGACGCACGCGTTCGCGGGTCAGGTTGAAGCGGTCGCCAATCTCCTCAAGGGTCATCTCCTGATGGTTGATGCCGAAGAACATTTCCACAATCTGCTTCTCGCGGTCGGAGAGGGTAGATAGTGCACGGTCTATCTCGCGTGACAGGCTCTCATTCACCAGACTCTTGTCGGCCATGGGGCTGTCGTCGTTGACGATGACATCGAGCAGCGTGTTGTCCTCACCCTCCACGAAGGGGGCATCCACCGAGATGTGGCGGCCGCTGACCTTCAGCGTGTCAGAAATCTTGTCAACGGGGATGTCAAGCTCCTCGGCCAGCTCATCGGGGCTGGGACGGCGCTCGTTCTCCTGCTCGAACTTCGACAGAGCCTTGGAAATCTTGTTGAGCGAGCCCACCTGATTCAGAGGCAGTCGCACGATGCGGCTTTGCTCGGCAAGGGCCTGAAGGATGCTCTGGCGAATCCACCACACGGCATAGCTGATGAACTTGAAGCCTCGTGTCTCATCGAACTTTTCGGCGGCTTTGATGAGGCCGAGGTTACCCTCGTTGATGAGGTCGGGCAGAGACAGACCTTGGTTCTGGTACTGCTTAGCGACACTCACCACGAAGCGGAGGTTCGCACGCGTGAGTTTCTCCAAGGCGGCGCGGTCGCCCTTGCGGATGCGCTGGGCTAGTTCCACCTCCTCCTCAACGGTGATGAGGTCTTCGCGGCCTATTTCCTGAAGATACTTGTCGAGCGATGCGCTCTCACGGTTGGTGATGCTTTTGGTAATCTTAAGCTGTCTCATGTGCGAATATATGTTTTTTTGAAGCGTGCAAAGTTATATATAATATAGTTCACGCGCAAGGATAATTCAAACTTTTGTGTGAAAAAAGAGCCCACGGAGTGAAGATTTTGACTTTCTTCGACTCCGTGGCCGCTTTTCGGTGTTTTGGCCTGCTTTTTGCAGATGCCGCTCTTCATACGGGATGGGGCGCATCGCTGCGGGAGAGTGATGCGCCCGTGCCCGTCGTCACTTCTTCTTGGATTTGTCGTCGTTGAGGTCGATGGCGGTGGCTACGCGTCGGCCGCTCTGGGTGATGGCGCGGATCCACAATGTGCGGTCGCTCGACTGGTTGGCAGCCTTAACGGCGTTCTCGAAGTCCTCAACGGTGTTCATCTCCTGGTCGTTGACCTGAAGCAGGATCATGCCTTTCGTGATGCCTGCCTCCTGCATCTTACCCCTCTTCAGGGCCGTCACCTCAAGACCGTAGCGCAGTGCGAGCTGCGACTTCAGCTCGTCGCTCAAAGGCTTCAGCTGTGCACCGAAGAGGTCGATATCTACTTCCTCCATCACCTCCGTGCCGCCTTGGGCATTACGCAGAGTGGCACTCTCCGTGCGGCTCTTCTTGTTGCGGAGGAATGTCACCTTGACCTTCTGGCCCGGACGGCGCTGCGACAGGGCTTCCTGCAGCTCGGCCATCTTCGTGACCTCCTTGCCGTCAATGGCGGTGATGACATCGCCCTTCTGCAGGCCAAGCTCTTCGGCAGTCGATTTAGGCTCCACGTCATTGATGTAGATGCCCGTAGTGGTGCCCAGATCGACATCGTTGTCCTTGGCCTTCTCCGCGTCGATGTAGTTGGTGACATCGGTGCCGCGCACGCCGAGGATGGCACGTTGCACAATGCCGAACTCCTTGAGGTCGGCAACGACCTTGTTCATGATGCTCGTCGGGATGGCAAAGCCGTAGCCGCTGTACGAACCCGTCTGCGAGTATAGCATGGCATTGATGCCCACCAGTTCGCCACGCTCGTTCACCAATGCACCGCCGCTGTTGCCGGCATTGATGGCGGCATCTGTCTGGATGAAGCTCTCCACACCGTTGGCGCCCAGGGAACGTGCTTTGGCAGAGACGATGCCGGCAGTGACCGTCGATGTGAGGTTGAAGGGGTTGCCGACGGCAAGCACCCACTCGCCGATGCGCAGGTCGTCGCTGTTGCCGATGGTGATGGCAGGCAGGTTCTTGGCTTCAACCTTCACAAGGGCCAGGTCGGTGGTCTCGTCGAGACCTATGATGCGGCCTTTGTACTCCGTGTTGTCGTTGAGCTTGACGAGAATCTCGTCGGCACCGGCCACGACGTGGTTGTTCGTCACGATGTAGCCGTCCTGCGAGATGATGACGCCCGAGCCGGCACCCTGACGCTTGGGCTGAGTCTCCACCTCCTGCTGGCGCCGCTGGCCGCGGTTGCCGTAGCCGAAGAAGTCGCCGAAGAAGTCCTCAAACGGGTCGCGAACGGTCACCATCTGACGCTTGGCGTTTTGGGTCACCTTGATATATACCACGGAGTTCACGCTACGCTCGGCAGCGGTGGTTAGATCGACGAGACCTGCCATGGCAGCGGCGGGAGCCGCATTGGGCATGCCCATGGCGGCGGGTTGTGCGCCGAAGGGTGAGGCGCTGGCATCGTCGGAGGCCACGCGACTCATGCTGGGACGCATGGCGGCGCCCGTGAGGATGCTGCTGCTCAGCACCAAGGCGGCGGCGCCGAGCCAATTCTTTGTCTTCTGTGTCATGATTTTGTAGGGTTTTGTTATTATTCGGTTGTTATGTTCTTGTCGAGGCGTTACTGTAACTCGGATGCAAAATTAGTGCAAAAGTTTAAACCACACAAGCACATTGACGCCTTTTTTGCTTTCTTTTAACACCAAAATGCACATCATTAACAGCGGTTAAGCACCCACACTGACAATTTTACATTTCTTTTTTTGGACGTTACGACATTTTGACGTATTTTTGCCCCCGCAAAACGCAGTGGGACGGCTTGTCGCTGTCGCCCTTTCACGTGGCGGCAGAGGAAAGTCCGGGCAACACAGGGCACTCCGCTACCCAACAAGTAGTAGCCCGCGAGGGTTAGCACGTGCAGAAGAAAACTACCGCCACGGCCTCGGCCGGGGTAAGGGTGAGAAGGTGGGGTAAGGGCCCACCAGGCGCATGGCGACATGCGTGCTGTGCACACCGGAGGTTGAAAGTTCGCGTAAACCGGCGATGACGCCGGGGCCGAAAGCCCCTCTCCAAGGGAGCTGCGGCACCGGCATCGGGAAGACGGCCCGCCTGAGCCGGAGGGTAGAACGATAGGATTCCGGAGGCCAACGCCGAAGGACAGGAGGCACGCCGTGAGACGTGTCCGAGATAAATGACAGGCACCGGCGGCAACACGCTGCCGGTACAGAACCCGGCTTACAGGCCCACTGCGCTTTGTTTTGACACATCTTACTATTTCACACATCACACTATATATACCTTATTATATATTATATATAGCGGCCAAAAAGTAATATGGACACTTCGATGATACTATCCACGACACAGAGGCGCTAGACAATGGCGTCACCCGCAATTCTCACCTGATGAACGGGCATTAATGTCGTGACACAGACCAGCATCGTTATCGCAGGTACAAGTAAATCTCACAACATAAACGAACAAATGACAATAGCAGTAGATTTCGACGGCACCATCGTGCGTCACCGCTACCCAGACATCGGCGAAGAGATACCTTTCGCTGTGCAGACTCTGAAGATGCTACAGCAAGACCGCCACCGGCTCATATTGTGGACCGTCCGCGAGGGCAAGCTCCTTGACGACGCCGTGGAATGGTGTCGGCAGAGAGGCCTGGAGTTCTATGCCATCAACCGCGACTTCCCCGAAGAGGACATCACAAAGAACGAACATTTCAGCCGTAAACTCAAAGTCGATATGTGGATTGACGACCGCAATGTTGGCGGCCTGCCCGACTGGGGAACCATCTACCGCATCATACACGACCACAAGACCTACGAGCAGATACTCTCAGACCACGACGACGACGAAGCGTACTCATACCGCCCAAAGCGACGTTGGTGGCAAATCTTTGGTTAAAAAAACTTAACGGCGTGCATTCATGTGTGAAAAAGTTACGCATGTAATGCCTTTTACATTATCTTTGCCGCGAAAAATCGCAGAATGCATGTGTTCACTATGCACCGAATAACAGCCGTTCCGTATGCTCATGCACAGAAAAGACAGACCAAATCATATTTAACTCATCTATTTTATTAACTAAAACCAAAGTAACATGAAACAGCGTTTACTTTCTGTTCTTGCTTTCGCCGCCATGACAGTGACGGCAATGGCACAGACTTGGACTGAGCCTGTTGCACCTGTCGCTCCCTCATACGATGAGGGCGAACAGTGGACTTTCGGTCAAAGCTACTACATCAAGAATGTGGGAGCCGGACAGTACCTCACGGGTGCCAACAACTGGGCCACGCAGATCAGCCTTAGCTCTGATGCAAAGCCCTACATGAAGTTCGTCATCGAGGAACTCGAGGACGACAGCTACCTTGGCTGCGTCAAGATTAAGGTCGAAGGTTCCTACAAAACCTATGGCGGCAACGGATATGAGGGTGGCCGTGACGTAGGCAACACTTACCTCTTCCGCGACAGCGAGACCTCCGGATTTATCGACCACAATAATCAGGCTTGCTGGTACTGGTATATCACCGAGGCCGAGAATGGTGCCTACTACATCCAGAGTGCTCCCGGCATGAACAACTGGAATGCCGACGAGTCTGAGTTCATGGTAGGTAACGGCGCCGGAGCTGCTTGTATCATGAATGGCGCACAAGACAACGCACAGGCACAGTGGCTCTTCATCAACGCTGACCTCGTTGACCTCGAGGCTATTGATCAGTACACTGCTGCCAAGGCTATCTACGATGCCAAAATCAAGCTCTACAACCTCCTCAACGATGCCACCAAGTATGGCGCCGACACTAGCGCAGCAGGTGCTGTCTTCAACAATGCCAACGCTACCGCTGCAGAGATTAATGCTGCATACGACGCACTGCTCAAGCAGATGCCCGCCGCTGTCATAGCATACGCTACAAACCACGGCACATCTGCCGAGCCCTTCGCAATGCCATACGTGTTCTACAATGCCGACTTCAGCCTCGGCAACATGAACGGATGGACAATCGCTAAGCCCGAAGGCGCTACTGGCAACTACCAGTATCAGGGTTCCAAGTATGTCAGCGAGGATGGCCAGACCACTATCCAGGGCTTCATTGAGAGCTGGGTGCCCGCACCGAACCACCTCGGCGACGTGCAGATCTATCAGAAGATCGGCGGACTGCCCAATGGTCACTACATCCTCGAGTGCGACGCCATGGCCGTCAACCAGACCAACCCCGAGAACGATCCTGACAACGCAGTGGAGAAGGAGAACTACACTGGCGTGTATCTCTACTACAGCGACGGCACCATCACCATGCACGGCGATGCCCTGGCAAGTGACTTCAAGTATGTCGAGAACGAGGAGACCGGCGAAGGCGCATATCAGTCTTTCCCCGCACACTTCGTCTATGAGTTCGACCTCAGCACAGCTGCCGACACCATCATGATCGGTCTGATGTCTGATAACACCAACCTCAACTGGATGGGTGCCGACAACTTCGTACTGAAGTATGCTGGCGCTACACAGTCCCTCCCCAGCTACACAGCTCTCAACGGCGAGATCGCTACATCTAAGAATTATCGTCAGAACGAGCCCTTCTGTGAGAAGGCCGCCATCGATGCTTTCGACGCTGCCATCGCTGAGGCTGAGACCCTCGTGGCAGGTGGTGCCGATGAGGCTAAGGATGCCGACTACCAGGCTGCATTCTCCAAGCTCTCCGCAGCACGCGCCAACGTCACTGCTTCTGTGGCTGCATACCAGAGACTCGATGCCTTCATCGATAAGCTCAACACCGAGATCGACAACTACGACCAGATGGACAACTACGGCAAGCTCGTCGGCAAGCTCGAGACTCTCGTGTCACAGATGGAGACTGGCCGCGACGAACAGACCCTCTCTGCCGCACAGATTGACGAGGCCATCAATGGCTATGATGCTCTCGTAAAGGAGACAGTGAAGGAAATCTTTGACGACCTCGTGGCTGCAAACCAGCCCCTTGAGACTCCGTTCGAGATCACTGGCCTCTTCTCCGATATGAGCTATGCTTATGGCACAAGTCAGGTTGCATTTGCTAACGGCTATCCCGCTGAGAACCCCGTCTGGATGAATGAGACCGGCACTGGCAACTTCAAGACCAACTACAGCACTGCTGAGGTCTGGAACGCCAACTTCAGAATCTACCGCGACTTCGCCGACCTGCCGAAGGGTTCATACACCATCGAGACTAAGGCTTTCTACCGCGTAGCTGATAACGCCACCAACTTCCCCGCTTACAAGGCACACGAGTATGACGAGGGTGTCTTCGCTACACTTGATGCAGGAGGCGTTGCTTCCAAGATTACCAATGTGGCAGAAATCGCTTCAGACGTTGAGAACACCAGCGGCGGTGCTCAGTACCTCGATGAGGAGTCTGGCGTGACATGGTATATCCCCAACAGCCAGCAGGGAGCTTCCGAAATCTTCACTCAGGAGAAGTGGGCCGAGCAGGCCGAGAAGTGCATCGTCAGGGCCAACGGCCTCATCACCGACGAGAAGGGCACACTCCGTGTGGCCATCACAGGTCAGAACCTTCAGGGAAACTCATGGGTCATCTGGCACAGCTTCCGTCTCTACTATAATGGTGAGGACGCAAGTGCTTACGACGATGTCATCCGTGGCCTCATCGCACAGACTGAGGAACTCCTCCCCATCGTGAAGGACGCTCAGACAAAGATCGACGCTGCCGTTCAGGCTGGTAACACTGCCATCGACAACGACGACAAGAACGCTAAGGTTGCTGCCATCGCACAGCTCAAGGAGGCCATCGCCTACGCTAATGAGGGCGACGAACTCGCCAAGAAGCTGGAGGCTGAGGAACTCGCTCGCGCACAGCGCATCGAAGAGCTCACCGCTGAAGGTGCTACCTACACCAACACTTCCTACCTCGAACTCCTCACCGAGATTGAGAGCCTCGACTTCGAGAACGACATCGAGACAAACGCTCAGCTCAAGAACTACCTCGACCGTCTGGCAAATGAGTGGGATGCATTCGTATGGTCTAAGGAAGGTCTCGACAAGGCCAGCGTGGAAAATCCTGTCGATATGAGCGAGCTCATAGTCAACAACAGCTTCGACAACAGCTGGACAGGTTGGACATACACCACCACGAAGGGCAATCCTGGCATCGAGGCTTCCTCTGGCAACTTCGCTGAGTTCTGGAACACTGGCGCATTCGACATCTACCAGACTCTCCCGACTCTGAAGGAAGGTTACTGGCGTCTTGAGGTCAATGCCCTCTATCGTCCGGGCAACGACAACAACGTCGTTGAGGTCCTCAAACAGCAGGCTGAAGGCAACGACACAATCATGCTCGACAACGAGTTCCTGTATGTTCGCGGCACGGGCCTGAACATGTCTAAGAAGGTAATGGCTTGGACAAACTTTGAGAATGGTGCCATCAAGTACACCGTTTCTGAGGAAGATCCCGAGACTCCTATCTTCGCTGAGGCCGATCAGGAGGCTGCCGACATCATCGCCGACAACCGCAACCAGTACGATGCTACAGCATTCAAGTTCATCGCTCCTAACAACCGTGGCTCCATGAGACAGTTCATCGAAGGCGGCCGCTACCACAACGTCCTCGACTTCAAGTACGTGCCCGCTAACGGCGAAGTCAAGATTGGTCTCACTCTGCTCGATGAGATCACCGTCGGCTCTTGCTGGTGCCCGTTCGATGACTTTAAGCTCTCATACCTCGGCAATGGTGAGGCTCCCGATGCAGTCAACGGTATCGCTGCCAAGGCTAACGTCGCTGCCGACCAGATCTTCAGCATCGACGGTCGTCAGAAGAGCAACGTCACACGCGGCATCAACATCGTTCGCATGAGCGACGGTTCTGTCCGCAAGGTCCTCGTGAAGTAAGCTTTCACAAACATCAACATTGTTGTGCGGTAGTGCCGCACAACAATGTCACCTCAAATGCGCTGCGGCCCACGGCCGCAGCGCATTTGTTATATATTCAACTCCCTATGTTAATAATGCTTAAATTTATGATATTTCCCTCGCAAAAAGCAAACAGAATCAAATTAAAGTGTAATTTTGCCACCAAATAAAGCTAACAGTATAATAATCGTACATCCTACCAAAAAGAAGCATCTTATTAAAGTAACTGACAATCAACTCATTTTATTAACTCAAAACACTGCTTTATGAAACATTTGTTACTCTCTGCTCTTGCGCTTACCAGCGCAATGATGGTGAGCACGAACCTTCAGGCATGGGATGAGCCCGTGAGACCAACACGTCCTCTGGCTCCTGCTTTCACAGGCCCCACCACGGAGCCTGTGGCCGATGGTACGTACTACATCCTTAACGTGGGTTCCGGACAATTCCTCGGAGCGGGCAACGACTGGGGTACACGCGCTGTGACAACCACACAGGGCATTGCCGACATCAATGCCACACCAATCTCTCTCTCCGCCAATGTCAGCCATGTGCTGCCATTCACCCTCGAAGCTGCCGAGACTCCCGAGACAGCACTCTGGACGGCAGACTTCTTCTTCCTGCGCCATCAGGCTACCGACAAGGGTGCCGATGAGGCCAACTGGCTCGTACACGAGGGCAATGCTGCTTGGACTGACGGATGGACTCAGAAAGAGAGTGCTAATCGTAGTGACCGTATTTACGTCGATAACAACGCTTTCTGGGAAATCCGCGAGACCAACGGCGCCTACCTGCTTGTGCCGATGGATGCCGACATCGTTCCCGAGGAGGGCGAGCCATATTCGCCCGTACTTGGTGTGCACTCCACAAACATGACCACCTATACCTCCTATACATGGACAGACGCCCGCGTGGGTGCCGACTACTATGTTGATTGGAAGTTCATCGACGCCAGCGAGATTGAGGCCGTGAAGAGCTACATCGAGAACGAGTATGCTCAGTTCGTTGCCGGCGACCTTGCTGCCTACGAGGACGCTCTCGCAGCCTTTAACGCCAAGACCGAACTGCTCAGCGCTCTGCAGGAGGCCGAGGAGGGTGGTATCGACGTCACAGCTGCCGGGGCCATCTATAACAACCCCAACGCATCGCTGGCTGAGGTCAACAAGGCTATCGCCGACCTCCGTGCCGCACTCATAGGTTCCAACTACGACTTCACGGGTGCAAGCGACGACGAGCCCCTCGATGTCACCGACCAGGTGCTGACAAACCCCACCTTCGAAGGCAACATCGACGGATGGACAATCACCGTCACAGGTGATAACCTCCAGTATCAGGCACGTACCGACGGACAGACAGACCCCAGCAAGAACTGGGTCGCCATCACCAACTTCATCGAAGCATGGACACCATCTCCCAAGACTCTCGGCGACGGCACCATCTCGCAGACTGTCTATGGCCTGCCAGCCGGTAAGTATATGCTCGAGTGTGACGCTATGGCCACCAAGCAGGGTGCCGAGGATCCCGAGGCTGCCGTGGAGGGTGCCTACATCTTCATCGCCGGCCTCAACGGCGAGACACGCGAACCCATCAAGTCGCCTGACTACCAGCCAAAGCACTGGAAGGTTGTCTTCGTAAGCGACGGAAGCCCGGCCTTGACCTTCGGTCTGAAGGTCGAGAGCACCACTGCCAACTGGATCAGCGCTGACAACTTCAAGCTCTGGTACTATGGCGAGACCAACAGAACTCGCGAGCAGCTCGCCCTCGACCAGGCCATCAAGGATGCCGAGGCCATCGACCTCGATGAGGTGCGCGCAGCACTGACCGTCAAGGAGGCCTTCACAAGCGCACTCGCTGCTGCCAAGGGCACTCAGGAGAGCACCGACGCTGAGGCACTCACTGCTGCCACCGACGCTCTCAACCAGGCTACTGCCAACCTTAGGACTTCTATCGCCGACTATCAGGGTGTTGGCAAGTTCCTGCTTGATCTCGACGAGATGATGGATGCTGCCGATAAAAACCAGTGGGATGTCCTCTCTAACGACCTCTATGACTGGCAGGATGAAATCAACGAGGCTTACACTGCTGGTACGCTCACTTCGGAGGATATCGCTGGCTTCAACGACGTGCTCCGCGAGAAGATTCTGGCCTTCCTCAACACGCCTAACGCTATCAAGGCCGGCAACGACCTCACATTCCTGCTCGCTAACCCGCACTTCACACAAGGCGGTGGTAGGGGGATCTCAAGTGTGCCCGGTTGGACTGTCAATAATGGTTCCATGACTGAGCTGCGTGCTGCTACTCACAACATCGAGACATATCATGCCGCATTCGACATCAGCCAGACACTTCCCAATATGCCCGCAGGTATCTACGACATCACACTCCAGGGCTTCGCACGTCACGACGATGCCAGCGTAACCGACAAGACATGGCTCTATGGCGGTATCACCAAGGCAGAGCTCATCGACCTCAACAACGATGTCAGCCAGAAGCGTTTAGAACCCATCTTCACTGCCGAGGGCCACGAGTCCGGCGAACGTCCGCAGATGGGCGACGGCAACTATGACAACACTACTGCTACCGACGACGACGGCAACCCGCTCTATCAGGCCAATGGTATGACAGGTGCTTACTACTGGTTCCAGGAGATTAATGAAAATACCAATGAGCCCTACTACACCAACCACGTCAACGTCATTATGGCTCAGGAGGGCGACCTCACAATCGGTATCCACTGCGAGGCAGCCCTCGACTGGGTGATCTTCGATAACTTCCAGGTCAAGTACATGGGTGTCTCTACTGCTGTCTATGCTGAGGCCATCAACAAGATGATTGCCGAGCTCAACGCTCTCGTTGAGGTGTCTGACCTCACCGTTGCTGCCAAGAACCTCTATGAGACTCTTCCCGCAAAGGCTCAGACGGCTATCGACAATGACAACACCGACGCTTGCATCGCTGTGCTCCAGGAGCTCGACGCTGCCATCACTTACATCAAGGAGGGTAACAAGAAGTTCACTACTCTGCAGGATATGGCTTCAAACTACGAGTCACGTATGCTTGAGACTCCTCACACCGACACCACCGGCTATGGCGACCTCGTCAGCAAGGCTGCCAATGCCAAGGACTACGCCGACGAGTTTGCCGACAACGACGCCATCGACGCTATGCTGCGTCAGATCAAGGCCGGATGGGCTCCCTACGTGCTCGGCGATGCCGGTGAGGTGAGCGAGGAGAATCCCTACGACGCTACCGATGTCATCTACAATGCCGACTACATGGCAGGCGGTGTCAACAGCACTGACGGTTGGACAACATCCACCGCTGCCGGACTGGTGGGTGACTGCATCGAGTACTTCAACACCAACTTCAACATCTCTCAGGAACTCCTCGGCCTCAAGGCTGGCTACTACCTCCTGGAGATGGACGGCTACTATCGTGCCGGCGGCTACGAGGCTGCTGCCAAGGCTTACAATGACTCCATCGACGCTCGCAACGCCAAGATGTATGTCGTGACTGCCAACGGCGACTCTCTCTTCACTGAGTTCCACAGCATCTTCGACGGCGCTCAGGTGGAGCAGCTCCTCGGTCAGGACGAAGTGCAGGTCAGCCTTCTCAACAAGGAGTCGGGCGAGACAGCTCAGCTCTACATCCCCAACATGCCTGCTCCTGCCGTGGCTTACATGACAGCTCAGGACGAGGAGGGTAATGATGCTGCTCTGTATCGCAACAAGCTCCTCTTCCAGGTTGCCGACGGCGCTGACGTCACCATCGGTGCACGCAAGGACATTCAGATTGACCAGAACTGGACTATCTTCGGCTTCTGGAAGCTGACATACTACGGCGAGACCATCCCCTCTGAGTTCGTGGGTGTCAAGGGCATCGACGCTAAGACTCAGGGCAAGGCTGCTGCAATCTTCGGCATCGACGGCCGTCAGCAGAGCCAGCTCCGTCAGGGCATCAACATCGTTCGCATGAGCGATGGCTCTGTCCGCAAGGTGCTCGTTAAGTAAATTCCGACTGCTGCGTGTGGCTGCTTAGCTGCACACGCAACACTAAACATCTTTCCGGCGCTGCGACCCCTACAAGGGCCGCAGCGCTGCCGTTGTTCACCAGACATACTAAACCGTTGAGCAGAAATCCCTATGCGAAGCACTTGCCTCCCCTATGCGAAGCACCTGCCTCTCCTAGGCGAAGCACCTGCCCCCCCCTAGGCGAAGCACTTGCCTCTCCTAGGCGAAGCACTTGCCTCCCCTAGGCGAAGCACTTGCCTCCCCTAGGCGAAGCACCTGCCTCCCCTGGGGGGTGTGCAGGTCACCTCAAGGGGTTGTTTCTGTCTCCCCAAGGTGGGTGCGGTCACACCAAGGGAAGTAGGGGTGGCTCACTTCATTGATATGGCGTATGTGCCCCTACGGGGTTCTACCCACCAACTCATGCATTACCAGGGGGCTGACGCCCCTGACTGTGATGATTCACCCCTACGCGGTTCAACCCACTGAAATGGATAACGCCCCGAAGGTGCAATGAGATGTCAGCCCGTGGTTTTGGAATGATTGATGCATCAGCATATATGATGCACAACGACTCACGTGAACGTGGCGCTTCATGCAACAAACTAACCATGAGAAGCCGCTTATCTCACTTTTTTATGGAAAATCTTTGGACAATCAAACAAAACATCGTATCTTTGCGCCATGAATATACGAATTTGTACTTTATTATCCCACAATCTGACGAATATATACCATAACTCAACCTTCGCAAGCTGTGAGAGAACAGTTAATCAACCCCGCAGGGGCGACAGAATACAGGCCGGGGTGGAATGAAATGACTCCCCTGCTACAGCCACAAACGAACGCAAGCCCCGTATGGGCGACACTTCCGGTGGCGCGACTCTTGTGTCACCCCTACGGGGTTACATATCCATAATGTGCTCAGAACAGGGGTTCCGTCCTGCGGACTTCAACCCTGCCTGTAGTCTTTCCACTCCTGCGGGGATACTCCCGAAACTTGAATACTATAATATAAATATGAAACTCTTCAAATCAGCTTCACTGGCCTTCGTGGCACTGGCAGCCATCTGCCTCAGCTCATGCGTGAGCACCAAGAAAATCAAGTACTTCCAAGGCTCGGAATATTCCTTCATCCAGCCTCAGGAAATACAACAGTTGTACGAGATGCACATCAAGCCAGCCGACCAGGTGCTCATCAAGGTCACTTGCGACCAGCCCGAGCTGCTCGAGGTGTTCAACCTCGATGTCACCATGGGTTCTGGCTCGCGCACCGGTACCACCAACTATGGCAGCAACAGCACCATGGGAAATATCTATGGCTATACCGTTGACAACGAGGGCTACCTCACGCTGCCTCACCTCGGACGCGTACACGTTGCCAACCTCACCTGCGACGATGCCGCCAAGGTCATCGAGAACCAGATCAAGAGCCTGAAAATGATCAAGAATCCCGATGTCACCGTCCGCCTCCTCAATGCCCGCGTGGCGGTGCTCGGTGCCGTCAGGAGTCCGCATGTGGTGAGCCTCACCTCAGAGCGAAACACCATCCTCGATGTCATCTCGCAGTGCGGCGATGTCAGCGATCAGGCCCTGCGTCAGAAGGTTCAGCTCTACCGCGAGGACAATGGCAAGCGTGTGATGTACGAGCTCGACCTCACTAGCGCCGACATCTTCAACAGCCCAGCCTTCTACGTTCAGCAGAATGACCTCGTGTATATCCAGCCTAACAAGAGCCAGAACGTCAAGAGCTCGGCATTCTCTACCTTCCTCGGCGTCGGCGGCAGCATCATCAGCGCCATCTCCAGCGCCGTGGCTATCGTCATCGCTGTGACGAGGAAGTAAGACGACACATCCCGACTGCGCTATGAACGTGTTCATCATCTCATGGGTGGCATTCGTCGCCGTGGTGTATCTGCTGGCGTGGATAGACGACCTCTATTACCGCAAGGATTTGCCCGCGCAGTTTCGGAATGTGCGACGTGAACTCTTCGAGGAGACATAAGGTGTGTTCCTTAATTAATGAGTCCACTTGAAAATGTTCTTGGAATTTCGTTAGTGCGCCCCGCGCTAATGAAATCCCAAGGACATTTACAAGTGGACTCATTGTCTTTATTAGCACGCACCTATAGTTAAATAATGCAAATAAGTAGCTGCAAACCGTACAACGAACATGAAATTGCATTATCTTTGCATTTGTAAAATTCAGACAGCAAAATCATACCTACCTAATGGAAACTAAAATCATCCTCAAACGACCCGTTCACGTGAGTCACGAAGCACGCCTCGAGAAGGAGGCTGTGCGGCGTCTGCTCACCTTCGAGCGCTTCTGCCGCGACAATGCCCTGTGGGACGAGATGCGCACATGCTACGACGACGACGCACAGGTGCAGTCGTCATGGTACCGTGGCTCGGCAGAAGGCTACATCGCTGCACTCGCCAAGCGCCCCGAGCGTGCACCGCACCACATTTACAGCATTCTCGTATGGACACATGGCAACCGTGCCGTGGCAATGATGGAGACGACGCTCCAGCAGCGTACAGAACTCGACGGTGTGCCCATCGACCTCGCTGCCGATGCACAGATGTTGTACCGGCTCGTGCGTATCAACGGTGAATGGTATGTCAAAGAATGGATGACAATCTACGAGCAAGACAACATTATCTCTGCCGTGCCCAATGCCATTCTCGACATCGACACGGCAGACCTTGCCAAGTTCAGACCGTCATGCTGCGCACTCTCATATCTTAAGAAGAAGCGCGGACAGACCTTCTATGACGACCTTCCGGGCCACGACAGGCCGGAGACCGTTGCCAAGGCATACGAAGAGGCTGACCTCTGGCTGCAAGGCAAATAACTTTTATGATGAGATCCCTCCTGACGGTATTGTTGCAGGTGGCCGTGGTGGTGTGTGCCGTAGCACGCGTGCAAGTCCAGCAGACATCAACACTCGAGTCGCCCGACGGACGCTACGTCTTCACCTTCACGCAGCGTGGCAGTCAGATGCTCTACGACCTGTCGTTCAACAACAAGGTCATCGTCGAGAAGGGAGAACTCGGCGTGGATGTTGACAATGCTCTGCTCGAGTCGGCGATGGGCATACCGCGAGACCTCTTCCCCAACTGGTCGGAGAGTCTCGTCCTGAAGACGCAGGAGACATCACGCCACTCCGACCGGTGGACGCCTCTCTACGGCGAGAACGCCAAAATCCAAGACCGCTACAACCAGCTCACTCTCCACTTCCAGACGGCTTTCGTGGAGGGTGAGCTTGTAGGTAGTTACGACAAACGCCGTGACTACCGTTTCGACATCGAGGTGCGAGCCTACAACGAAGGCTTGGCACTGAGATACGTCTTCCCCGAGAACGACAACGGCCTCTTCCTGCACATCGTGGGCGACCGCACGTCCATGCGATTCCCCACGGGCACACGTGCCTTCTACGAGGAGTGGGCACAAGGTCCTTACCACCTCGCACCGCTGAAGGAATGGCCACGCCGCAGCGAGCGGCCTCTGCTGCTGCATCAGGCCAATGG
Organism: uncultured Prevotellaceae bacterium; assembly: GCA_947167455.1. GTDB lineage: Bacteria > Bacteroidota > Bacteroidia > Bacteroidales > Bacteroidaceae > Physcousia. The sequence continues at coordinate 29,180 of CAMVIB010000002.1, forward strand.
CATCTTCACAGCCCTCGCTGAGGCCGGGCTGGTAGATTTCGTCAGGGGCAAGATAGAACTCAAGGCCGAGAACGAGCTACAGTGGAAGCTCTATAGCAGTGCCGACGTCATATTGCCTTTCCGAATGCCGTGGCGCGTCATCATGTGCGGTGAGGCGGCAACAGACCTTGTCAATCACAAGGACTTGATACTCAACCTTAACGAGCCGTGCACGATGGACGACACCTCCTTCATACGTCCCGGGAAGGCCATACGTGCCACACGCCTCAACAGAGCTGACATCTACAGCGTCATCGACTTCGCATCGCAGCACCACATCGACTATGTGGAAATCGACCACGGATGGTATGGCCCGGAGACGGCCATGGCATCGGACGCCACCAAGGTGTCGGCAGATATGGATTTCGACATACCGCAGATTGTGGAATATGCACGCCAACGTGGCATCGGCATCTGGCTCTATGTCAATCAGCGTGCCATGTACAAAGACCAGATTGCCGTCCTCCGGCAGATGAAGGCTTGGGGAGTTGTAGGCTTGAAGATTGGCTTCGTGCAGGTGGGCAATCAGATGTGGACCACATGGTTGCACAACATCATCAGGGCATGCGCACGCTACAAGCTCATGGTTGACATCCACGACGAATACCGCCCGACGGGTGTGAGCCGGACATACCCTCATCTGCTGACTCAGGAGGGCATTCGCGGCAACGAGGAGATGCCCGATGCCGACCACAACGTCACGCTGCCCTTCACGCGATTCCTTGCCGGAGCGGCTGACTACACGCCATGCTACTTCACCTCGCGCAAGAAGACGACCTATGCCCATCAGCTCGCGCTGCCCGTCGTCTATTACAGTCCGTTGCAGTTCCTCTACTGGTATGACTCACCGTCCGACTATCACGGTGAGGATGAGCTGCGCTTCTGGGACGAGGTGCCCACGGTGTGGGACGAGAGCATCGCCATCGATGGCTCACCAGGCACCTATATCGTTCAGGCACGCCGCAAGGGTGATGACTGGTACGTCGGCGTGCTCAATACCAATGCTGCCCGCAACGTCATTATCACTACCGGCGACTTCCTCCAGCGCGGGGCTTACACCATGGAACTCTACACCGACGACCCAACCCTTGCCACACGAACCTGTGTGCATAAGGAGACGCTTGTGGTACGTGCCGGCCACGAGTTCACCATACACTTACAGCCTTCAGGCGGTGCCGCCATGCGTTTCACCCCCAAGCCATGACCGGCCCTTGCGTCGGCTGATGATGGCGTGACCTGTCCGTCCATGGCGTCATGTGCACTTGCACTTTCTTGCACATGACTTGTAATAATCGGACATTTTAACCCTTTGGCTTTAATTTATACCGTTTTTTCTTGCGCATAATTGGCAAAAAAATGTATATTTGCGGCGCAATACCGAAATATACATCTTTTTTATTCATTTAATCTATTTCGACTATGAAAAAGTTCTTTACCTCACTCATCGCGCTCATGGCGGTGCTGTTGTGTAGCAGCACGGCTCTGGCTGGCGTGACCATCGCCGGAAAAGGCGTTTCCTCGACAGGCAACGTCACGGGTACGTGGCTCACGTCGGGTACGGTCAACTACAATGCATCGTCCAACACCATCACGCTGACAAACGCTAACGTAACGTTGCCCTCCAATGACTTCATCCAGTCCACCGGCAGCACGTCGCTCACCATAAGGGTGCAGGGCACGTGTACGTTCAGCCTGACCGGCGATTCGAACAACTTCCTCTATGCCGAGACCGGCGTGTCCATCAACTCGGTTGACGGTCAGGCACCCGGCTACCTCACCGTAACTTCCAATGGCCGCTCCGTGTGGATGGGCAACAATGCCTATCTGAACATCTGGAACACACACGTTGACCTCACCTCCAAGGATCTGGAGGCCATGTACGGTGCCGGCACCACGTCGCTCTACACCGCCTGGACGTGGCTCAAGGCCAAGGGCGGCAGCGGCAAGTATGGTATCGACAAATTCAAGTCGTGGAACAACATGGCCGGCGGGACCACTCCAATGAGCGTCACCACCGACGGCCAGACCTTCGACACCAGCCGAAAAGGCTTCGTGCTCAACGGCACGCAGCAGCAGACAACGACCATCGAACCATCTATCATCATCGGCGGGGCACCGCTCAATGCTGCCGCCTCGTCCATAACGTTCAACAGCTCCACTCCGGGTGCCGGCATCACGTCCGGCACGGTGACGTGGAACCTAAGCACAAAGACGCTGACACTAAGCGGTGTCAGCCTCAGCTCCGCGAGCGGTATCGCCAACAACGGTATCGATGGGCTCACCATTAATGTCACCTCCAGCAGCAGCGTCACAGCCACATCGGGCGCTGCCATTAGGCTGCGTCAGAACACCACCATTTCCTCGACCTCTACCAGCAACAGGCTGACGGCAACGGCATCATCATCTACTGCTACTGCCACGGCCATCCGGCTGTGCCCGTTGGAAAACAACACCGCCACCACCACACTCACGGTGAAGAGCATCCACGTGCTTGCCGAGGGCGGCGGACGTGGCTTCGAGGGCTATCAAGGCTATGGCGGCAGGAACTGCGACCTGGTGTTTGAGAAAGCATATGTCAACACGAAGGGTTCTAATTATGGTTCACTCGTAGATTTTGGCAACGTAATCATGAAGGGTTGCGACATCGAGAATCCCTCCGGTGCACACCTCCTGACCTCTTCTGGCCGAACAAAGGTGGTGCATGGCAGCAGCATCGACGCCTACAAGGACTGGGTAGATATTCACACGGCCTCAGAATACGACCTCTATGTTGCTGGGAAACAGCTTAACTCTGTTAACGCCCATAATTTCTACAGTCCCTACCTCACCGCCGGCAGCGTGACCTACGACAACAGCACCAAGACGCTCACGCTCAACAACGCCGTCATCAGCGGACAGACGGGAACGTTCACCAGCAACGTCAACTGCGGTATCTACAACGAGGTCAGCGGCCTCACCATCAACACCGTTGGCACCAACACCATCACAACTGCCACCACCGCCATCGCAGTGAGGGCTAACACCACCTTCACCGGATCCGGCAAATTCGACGTGCGCTCCACGGGAGCCTCGGCCATCAGCACCTACAACAACGCCAACGTCACCCTCAAGCGTGAAGGGTCGATGTACGCCTTTGGTTCCAACTACGGCTTCTATGGCGAGATAGGCGGCACGCTCACCGTCAACCACAACGGCAGCAACTCGGGCGACTACTTTTTCAGCGGTGCCAATGGCAACATCTACACCGGCGACCTCGTCTTCGACAATAAGACCCTCCTCTACGACCCCTACACGTGGTTCAACAAGGACACGCACTGCGTCTATCTGAAGAACGAACGCGCCACCAGCGCCAATAGCCCGGCCACGAACAACGCCGGCGTCAAGGCCACCAATATCTATGCCTACCAGAACTATGGGTTCTACGACATCTACATCAACGGCACGCGACTCAACAACCGCAACGCTCAGGGCTACTGGGACCAGTACGTCAAGGGCGGAGAGATAACCTACAGCTCCAGCTCGCGCACGCTCACCCTCAACGGTGTCACCGTGGATACCGGCACAGGCAACTTCGCCTTCCTGCGCCACCGCCAGGGCATTGGCCTCACCGTCAGCGTCAAGGGCACCAACACCATCACCAACGGCTCGGAGAACTACAGCACCGTCGTCTTTGAGGAGAACGGTGTCATCACTCAGGGTGGCAACGGCAAGCTCATCCTCAATGGCAGCAACGACTCGCCAATTTGTGTGTATGAAGGCAAGAACCTCGACATCGCCGGAGGCGTGGAAGTGTCGTCCGCCAATGGTGCCATATATGGCCGCGGCAATGACGCCGGCATGCTCACCGTCAATGCCTCAACCCTCGATGCCAAGAGGCTCTATGGCTTCAGCAACATCGTGCTCGACGGCGGCACGGGCTACGCCATCCCCAACGGTGCCACCTACAACGGCACCACCAAGCGCGTGCGCCACGACGGCAGCGACTACACCGGCCATGTGCTCATTCAGCCCCTCGAGAGCTACGGCGTCCTCCTCGCCGGCATCGAGGTCAACAGCTACAACGCCGACAACATCTTTGCCGACCCCATGTACAAAGACAGCTATGGCAAGCAGGGCACGGCCACTTATATGGCCTCTGGCAGAATGCTGAAGCTCAATGGCGTCAACATCACCGCTCCTTCTGATATCGATGCCGTGAAGATTGCCAGCGACGGCACAAGCGTGGAGTTCACAGGCAACAACACGCTCTCGGCCATAGGCGACGGCAACGCCATCTGGGCCGCCAACGGCGGTACCCTCATCGGAGCAACGGCATCGGCTGTGCTCAATGCCTCCAACACCAGCGATAATTATCCCGCCATCTACTGCGGAACCAACGGCGGTGCCTCCAGCAAGAATCTCGAAATCCGCAACCTCACCGTCAATGCTAATGGCATCGGCGCCGTTTCTTCCGACAACAAGCTCATCATCGACGGTTCCGAGGTGAACCTCTCCGGCCATGCCAAGGGTTCTGTCTGGGGCTTTGGAGCGCAGGAGCTGCAGGGCGGCGTCATCGTCATGGAGCCCAGCGGTGCCACCTACGATGAGAGCAACCGCTACCTTGCCGGCAGCAACGGCAGCAGGATTACCGGTGCCGTGAAGTATGCCGTGGGCGACAACTATCCCATCTGGATTGCCGGCACGCAGGTCACCAGCGGCAATGCCGCCAACGTCACGGGCGACGGCAAGGTGAGCTACGACAATGCCACCAAGACGCTCACCCTCAACGGAGCCTCCATTGGCACTGGCAGCGGCTCGCACATGCAGCCTATCTACAGCGAGGCCAGCGGCCTCACCATCGATGTCAAGGGCGCCACGACCATCGACGGCGGCAACTATTCCGCCATCCAGGCCAGCGGCAACACCACCATCACCGGCACGGCTCCCCTCACCGCCAAGGGCGACATTTCGGTGACCAATAATGCCGACCTCACCATCACCGATGCCGATGTCGTCATTGAGGGTCGTCTGCGCGGCACAGGCATCGGTGGGACGTCGGGACTCATCATCAAGAACTCCAAGGTCAGCATCACCAATACCAGTGGCTTTGCCACCATCAGCGAGTGGGGTGCCATGCTGCTCGACGGCTGCGCTGTCACAGCACCCTCTGGGGCAGTGTTCAGCTCAAGCGATGGCAAGCTCTTCGTAGGCAGCAACCAGGTGACGGGCGACGTCACCATAGAACCCGTCGTGGACTACGGCATCACCATCGCCGGCATCCCCATTCACGACAAGAATGCCTCTGACATCTCCGGAGCCACGGGTGCCAACGGCCAGATGACCGTCACCCGCAACGGCGGCAACACCACCATCACCATGAACGGCTTCTGGTTCACAGGCACAGACGAGTACATGGAAAATATCATCTGCATTGATGACCGTGCCGGCGACGTCACCATCAACCTCATCGGTGAGAACGTCGTCAACTCCTCACGTCCCGGCATCGATGGTTTAATAAAATTCGACAACTTTGAAAGCCACAGCCACGTCATCACTGGCAGCGGTTCGCTCAAGAGCAACGCCGAGTTTGGCATACATGGCGAACAGAATTACTCATCGTTGCGCATCGACGGTGCGAACCTCGATATTGTGATGCTCTACTACATCAACAACCTCGAATTCGCAGGCAGCAACGTCAGCCTCGCCGGCGACGGCATGTATGGCACCATCGAGGATGTAAACACCGTGACGCTCACGGGCTGCGACTTCACCGCTCCCGCCGGTGCTTACTTCGACCCCTCAGCACATGCCGTGTATGCAGGCTCAGACCGTGTCATGGGACAGATAGAGATCTCTGCCATGAAGAAGTTCGGCATCACCATCGCCGGCATCCCCGTCTCCGACGTCAATGCCTCTGCCATCACGGGTGAGGGCATCACAGGCAACGTGAGCTGGAACGCCGGCACCGGCCGTCTGCGTCTTGACAATGCCGCCATCGACGGCGGCGCAGAACCTGCCATCGCCATCGACGGCAACGCCGTCGGCAACGTGCAGATAGAGCTTGTGGGCAACAACAAGCTCGAGAGCAACGTCAACGGCATCGCCGTCAGCGGCACGTGCAACGTGGGCATCAGCAGCGTGGACGGCACAGGCCTCCTGCGCATCAATGCCGGCCTCAACGGTATCGACGGTGCCAACCGCCTGACCATTGCTAATGCCTTTGCCGACATCGTGGGCGACCAGATCGGCGTGCGCGGCGGAACGCTCGACATCCAGGGCGGAGCCATCGTGGGCATCACGGCCGTCAGCGGCACACAGGCCCTCACAGACATGGTGGGCATCGACCTGGCCACGAACATGATCGTCGCCGCCGGAGCCACCGACGCCCAGATGGTGGCCTTCGGCGAGGACTACGGCTTCAGCATCAACGGCCAGCGCGTCACCTCCTATGCCGTTGCCTTGGATGAGAACGACCTCTACGACCCCGCCTCCAAGACCCTCACCATCAACAACGTCAACCTGCCCACGTACATCGACAATGAGAAGTGTGCCGGCCTGACCTTCAAGGTTAGCGGCGCCAACACCTTCGTCGGCGGCGACAAGCCCGTGATACGCACACAGCAGCCCATCGTCATCGACGGCACAGGCACGCTGACCCTCACCAGCGACGTGACGGCCATCGACGCCACGGCCGACGTGACCATCAAGGGTGGCGTGGCAGTCAACGTCAGCGGCACCACGGCCATCGACGGCCACAACACCTCCACGCTCCACATCGACAACAGCGTCGTCACCCTCAGCGGCAGCGACCAGGTGGTCAAGGACCTGGCAGCCCTCGACCTCACGGGCGTTAGCCTCTCCGAGCCTGCCAACGCCGTGTTCGCCGACGGCACCGTGAAGGTTGACGGCACGCCCGTCAGCGCCGCATCCGTCATCATCGGCGACGTGAAGAGCTACGGCATCGACGTGGCCGGCATCGACATCACCACCGTCAACGCCGGCTCGGTCGAAAGCACCGACATCACCAAGGGCACCGTGTCCTACGACGACGGCACCAAGACCCTGACGCTGAACAATGTTGACATCGCCGGCACCGTCACCATCGCCGACGAGGTCGCCGACATCATCAACATCCAGCTCATCGGCGACAACACCGTCAATGCCTCCGACGCCAAGGCCTTCTACACCAAGAACGGCGGCTTCCGCTTCTTCAGCGACGGCACAGGTACTCTCGCCATCACCGCCTCCGGCCTCGGCAGCACGGCTGTCACGGCAGAGAAGGCCATCACCTTCGACAACTGTCTCGTCATCGCCGACGGCGGCGAGCGCGGCTTCTCCGGCGTGACCATGAACTGCGTCGTGACCATCGACAACGCCGCCGTGCGCGTCAAGGGCTCGCAGTCGTGCGTTGCAGGCATGAAGAACATCGTGCTGGCTGGCGGCGTCGTGGCCAACCCCACTGCCGATGGCAACAAGGCCATCAAGGTCAACGACTTCGGCTCGAAGATAGAGTACGCCAGCTCGGGCGACGTCGTGCGCGACACGTGGGTTGACCTCTCCGAGAGCTACGACATGTGGATTGGCTCCACGCTGCTGACACGCGCCGTTGCCTACAAGGGTACGACGACCATCGCTACAGGCGTGAGCTACAACCACTCCACCCGCACCCTCAGCCTGGAGAACACCACCATCGACGGCATCTGGAACGCCGGCAAAGAGCTGAATGTCGTTGTCGATGGCGAGTGCACCATCAACAGCAGCTCTTACGGCACAGGCACCAAGAAGCCGGCCATCTACGCCGGTGCCGATGTCAACATCGTAGCCAACACCACGACCTCCACGCTGACGCTCGACGGCGGCAACTTCTCGCCCGCCGTGCTCGGCAAGGGTGTGGCCAAGGTGAGCTTCGGCAACCACATCACCGCCATTGCCAAGGGTATGCGCGGCATCTACAGCGAAGACAAGCAGCTGACCCTCGAGGTCAACAACGCCACCCTCATGGCCACCGGCACGCAGCATAGCATCTCCGGCCTGAAGGCTCTCGTCATGACGGGCTGCGGCATCACCGCCCCCAGCGGCGCCGCCTACAACGCCGCCACGGGTGCCGTTGAGCTCAACGGCTCTGCCATCGTGGGCCAGACGGTGACCATCGACCCGAGCGGCGACGGCATCGACGGCATCAGTGCCGACGACGCAGGCGTTGCTGCCATCTACAGCATCGACGGCAAGCGCCTCGGCCATACTCAGGCCGGCGTGAACGTCATCCGCAAGGCCGACGGCAGCGTCAAGAAGGTGCTCCGCAAGTAAGACATCGCAAGCACAGTGAGGCCGTGCCTCACGCATGGCCCCGCTTTCATATCATGGGTTTCCCGTCGCATCATGCGGCGGGAAACCTTTTTTTGCACCACTCTTGCATCTTTTCACACTTTATTTTCGTCAGTACGGTAAAATTGCAGTACCTTTGCAGCCACTATGATACATTTGGAAGGCATCCACAAGACCTATCAGGGCGCGCAACCGCTGCATGTGCTCAAGGGCATCGACCTCGACATCGCCGAGGGCGAGCTGTGCAGCATCATGGGCGCCAGCGGTTCGGGTAAGAGCACACTACTTAACATCCTGGGCATCCTCGACGACTACGACGAGGGTGAGTACCGCCTTGCCGGCACGCTCATCAAGAATTTGTCTGAGACGCGTGCTGCCGACTATCGCAACCGCATGATAGGCTTCATCTTCCAGTCGTTCAATCTCATAGGCTTCAAGACTGCCGTCGAGAATGTCGAGTTGCCGCTCTACTACCAAGGTGTGGGTCGTCGCCGCCGGCATGAGCTGGCGATGGATGAGCTTGCACGTATGGGTCTCACCGACTGGGCTTCGCATTATCCCAACGAGATGTCCGGCGGTCAGCGCCAGCGTGTGGCCATAGCCCGCGCATTGGTAACGCGCCCGAAGATCATCCTCGCCGACGAGCCTACGGGAGCGCTGGACTCACGCACGGGGGTGGAGGTGATGGAACTCCTGAAGCGTCTGAACCGTGAGGACGGCATCACGATGGTCATCGTGACTCACGACCCGCATGTTGCCGAACAGACGGCACGCACCATACGCATCAAGGATGGTGTCATCGGAAATTGAGCATCATGATAGAGCTGATTCACGAGATAGCACAGACGATGACGCGCAACAGGTTGCGCACGTCGCTCACGGGCTTTGCCGTGGCATGGGGTATCTTCATGCTCATCGTCCTGCTGGGTGCCGGCAATGGTCTCATCAATGCTCAGCTGGCAAATAGCGACGACTATGTCGATAACTCCATGGCGGTCTTCGGCGGCCAGACTTCCAAGGCTTACGAGGGTCTGAAGGAGGGTCGCAGCGTGAGGCTCGACGAGAGCGACCTCCGTATCACCGATGCGCGTTTCGCGGCTAACGTCGATAAGGCGGGAGCCATCATCAACGTGGCCAGCATCACCATCAGCCTGGCTGACAACTACGTCAGCAGCACTCTGCGTGGCGTCTATCCCATGGATGCCGAGATAAACCGGCGCAAGCTTGCTGCCGGACGCTACATCAACGATATCGACATGCGCCAGCAGCGTAAGGTGATAGTGCTCAGCGAGAATCAGGCCCGTGAGCTGTTGCCTGGCCGTCCCCTGGAACTCGTGGGGCGCACGGTGAAGGTGGGCACGATGGCCTTCAACGTCGTGGGCATCATAGAGCAGGACCAGAGCAACCGCAGCAACACTGCCATGACGCCCTTCAGCACCCTGCGCACCATCTACAACCGTGGCAACAACCTCGACCGTCTGGAGTTCGTGTTCCACGGCCTGGAGACGGAGGCCGACAACGATGCCTTCGAGAAGCAGTACCGTGCCACCATCAACCAGAACCACCGTGCGGCCCCCGACGACGACGAGGCCATCTGGCTATGGAACCGCTTCACGCAGGCCATGCAGATGCAGAAGGGCGTTGCCATCCTGCGCACGGCCTTGTGGGTGATAGGTCTGTTCACTCTGCTGAGCGGCGTCGTAGGCGTGTCAAACATCATGCTCATCTCCGTGCGCGAGCGCACCCGCGAGTTCGGCATCCGCAAGGCCATCGGCGCACGCCCGTTGAGCATACTGCGCATCATCATCGTGGAGAGCGTCATCGTGACGGCTTTCTTCGGCTACATAGGCATGGTGCTTGGCATCCTTGCCTGTCGATATATGGATATCACCGTGGGCTCCAAGCCCATCGACACGGGCCTTTTCAAGGCCACGATGTTCGTAAACCCCAGTGTGGGGCTCGCCACGGCCTTCGGTGTCACCCTCGTGCTCATCATCGCCGGCACGCTGGCGGGCCTCGTGCCGGCCATGAAGGCTGCCCGCGTGCGCCCGGTGGAGGCGCTCAATGCCGTGTGAGTGAGGCAGCTTATAGAAAATGATAGATTTCGACACATATCACGAGCTACTGCAGACCCTGCTCCGCAACAAGACACGCTCCCTGCTCACAGGCTTCGGCGTGTTCTGGGGTGTGTTCATGCTTGTGGGCCTGATGGGTGGCGGCAAGGGCATGAAGCAGTTGCTCAACAACAACTTCGAGGGCTTTGCCACCAATGCCGCGCTGATATGGGCACAGCCCACCACGAAGCCCTTCCATGGCTTCCGCAAGGGCCGCACATGGAATATGACGACATCCGACGTGGAGCGTCTCAGGGCCCAGGTGCCCGAGCTCGATGTCGTGTCGCCCATGGTGAGCAACGGCGGCACCCGCGCCGTCGTGGGCAAGCGCACATTCGCTTGCTCGGTGAAAGGCGTGCTGCCCGAATATGCCCGCGTGGATGCCCCCAAGATGCGCTACGGCCGCTATATCAACGAGATGGACATCGCCAAGAGCCGCAAGGTGTGTGTCATCGGCGAGAGGGTATATCGCACGCTCTTCCCCGGCGGCGGCGACCCCTGCGGCGCTACCGTGCGCCTCGACTCAACCTACTACAGCATCGTTGGCGTGGATTTCAGCAAGGGCAACATGAACTTCAACGGTTCTGCCGACGAATCAGTGACCCTTCCCCTGACGCTGATGCAGCGCATATATAATCTTGGCGATGCCGTCCACATGGTGGCCGTGACAGGGCGTCGCGGCGTGACCATCAGCGAGATTACGCCACACATCCGCTCGGTGATAGCCCGCGCACATGATGTTGACCCGGAGGACGAGCAGAGCGTGATGGTGTTCAACACCGAAGTGTTGTTCGGCGTGCTCGACAGCCTCTTCGACGGTGTGGATTTCCTCATCTGGCTCGTGGGCATAGGCACTCTGCTGGCCGGAGCCATCGGCGTGTCGAATATCATGATGGTCACCGTTCGCGAGCGCACGTCAGAGATTGGCATTCGTCGTGCCATAGGTGCCACACCGCGTGTCATCCTGGGGCAGATCGTGGCAGAGAGCATCCTCCTCACCACCGTTGCCGGCATGGGCGGCATCCTCCTCGCCGTGCTCACACTGCAAGGCATGGAGCTTGCCAACACCGAGGACGGCATCCTCGCGGCTCATTTCCAGGTGACATTCTGGCAGGCTGTGGGAGCTGTCTCGCTGCTCGCGCTCCTCGGCGTGGCGGCAGGCCTCATGCCTGCCCTGCGTGCCATGCGCATCAAGCCCGTAGATGCCATGCGTGAGGAGTGACGGGCCGTTTCCTGTAAGCAAATTATTCAACAATTGCATAAACGTTACGTGATGAAGAAAGTCTTTCGTATATTTTTGGGCATAGGCATCATCGTCCTGTTTGTCGGAACCTTTGCGTTCCTCTACCTAAACTCGCGTCCCAAGGTCAAGGAGTATGAGACCCTGGAGCCTTCGCGCCGCGACATCATCCGTTCCACGGTAGTGACGGGCAAGATTGAACCCCGCGACGAGGTTGCCGTGAAGCCGCAGATCAGCGGCATCGTTGCCGAACTGTTCAAGGAGGCCGGTCAGCATGTCGAGGCCGGCGAGGTGATAGCCAGGGTTAAGGTCATCCCCGACATGCAGCAGCTGAGCTCTGCCGAGTCGCGTGTGCGCCTCGCCACTATCAACGTGCGTCAGACCACCAAGGACCATGAGCGCCAGAAGACGCTCTTCGACAAGGGTCTCATCAGCGCCAACGAGTATGAGAAAGCGCGTCAGGCCTACGATCAGGCCCGCGAGGAGCTTGCTGCTGCCCAGGACAACCTGGAGGTTGTGCGCGACGGTGCCTCGCGGAGTAATGCGTCGGCATCGAACACTCTGGTGCGCTCCACCATCAGCGGCATCATCCTTGACATCCCGGTGAAGGTGGGTAATTCCGTCATTCTCTCCAATACCTTCAACGAGGGTACCACCATCGCCACCGTTGCCGACATGGGCAATCTCATCTTCCGCGGCAACATCGACGAGACGGAGGTAGGCCGGCTGCGTCCGGGCATGAACATGAAGATCACCATCGGTGCCATGCAGGATGTCAGCTTCGATGCCGCCCTTGAGTATATCAGCCCGAAGGCCACGGAGCAGGGTGGTGCCAACCAGTTTGAGATCAAGGCTGCTGTGAACATCCCTGCTGCCACCGACACCTCAGATGGCGCCGGCATTCCGATGATCCGCAGTGGCTACAGTGCCAATGCACAGATTGTGCTGGAGGAGGTTCATGATGTCCTCACCATTCCCGAGGCTGCCGTACATTTCGAGGGCGACAGCACGTTTGTCTATCTCCTCCACGAGGACTCGAACGGCAAGCAGTATGTTCCGGCCAATATCGTGACGGGTCTCAGTGATGGCATCAACATTGAGATTAAGTCAGGAATAGAACCCACCGCCCGCCTGCGTGGTAATGAGGTCATTGCCACCACAGAGTGAACTCATCTCCACGGCGTGACGTCGGTATCTCCACGGCGTGACGTTGGCATCTCCACGGCGTGACGTTGGCATCTCCACGGCGTGACGTCGGCATCTTCTTGGTATTTTCACGACTCCCCTCGGCGTTACTTTGGCAGCCTCTCGTCGTTGCCTTTGAAGCCCCTAGGGGAGTTAGCAAACTCGCCTAGGGGAGTTATGTAACTCGCCTAGGCGAGTTTGCTAACTCCCCTAGGGGCTTTTTTCTCATCGTCTTTGCTGTTTCGGCATATCGTAGGTGCGCCTTATGGCGTACCTACGGTTGCTGAGCGGAGACAGCGTTGCGGTCTTGGCGGCAGAATGGTTGCAGAGAAGCATATACAAAATAAGGTACGCGCACGCGCGTACCTTATTTAATTTTTATATGTGTGTGAGGTTAGCTCACGGGCTGGTGTAGTGAGCACCTGTCTTTCTCTTAGAAGAAGAGGTAGCGTTTGTCCTCAATGCCGGCCTTGAACTGCAGCGTCTGCATAAATCGTGATGCAGCGTTGATGGCGTGATGAATGATGGTCTGCTTCTGCTGGTCTTTGGCAGCATCGTCAAACTTAGCCTCTGTCAGTCCCTCGTCGATGACCTGGAAGGCATAGACTCCAGACTCTCCGCGTATGCCCTTGACGAAGCTTCCCTTTCCTACAGCCGATACGGCACCGCTGAGTGCGGGCTCGTTGGCACCGATGCTTGCTATGAACACTGGTGAGCTGAAGCTGATGCGACGCAGCGTGTCAGCCTGTGCGCCAGCGATGGCGAGAGCCGACTTGATGTCGTTGCATTTCTCCATCTTCTCGATGATACGAGCTGACTTCTTGTCGGTCATGACCTTACCCTTGACATAGTCGTTGACGCCCTGTGTGGAGAGTGGGGTATAGTGGCTGTCGTTGCGACCCACGAGGCATGCCACGATGAGGTGGTCGTTGTTGCCCACGGTGTAGATGTCAGAGATTTCGTTGGCCTTGGTGTCTTCGTTGAAAATCCAGCGGAAGAGCTCGCGTGTCGATGTGAGGTTTGCCACGCGATGGTCGATAGCAGTGAGCGTCTGTGCCTGCACGTTGTAGCCAGCCTGTACGGCATTGGCCTCGAGATCCTCGAGCTTCTGGTTGGACGCCACGAACTGCGAGAAGTCGTTGTATGTCTTGTTGAAGGTTTCGTTGGAGAAGTCGATGGGTCGTTTCACTACTGCGACGTCATATTTGTCAACGAAGGCGCGGCGGTCGAGAACACGGTTGATGACGATGTTCTTGTTGGGGAGCACGACTTTCTGTGTCGTTCCTGCCTGCTGAGCGTTGATGGCGCGTATGAGTTCGCGGCTGTTCTCCTCGATGTTGCCACGCTCATACTGCGCTGAGGTCAGCCACATCTCGTCGCCGCTCTGGTTGTACTTGCGTGCGATGGTGTCGAAGGGCGCACCGGCATTGAGGGCATTGATGATGCTGTCGGCCGTGCGCTGAGCTGCAGCGGCGTCTGCCATGCCGTCGATTACGATTTGGCGGAGCTGTATGCTGTCGGGCAGGCTGTACTTGGCATTGACGCGTATGATGTTGAGGGTGTTGTCGGCGGCGTTGGCGTAGGGTCCTACCTGTGTGCCTGGAGCCACGGAGTCGATGCGGTTGTTGATGTCGTAGGGGAGGTATTCGCCTCTGACGGGTATGGGCTGATAGGTAACAGTGCTGCCGTTCTTGCGCACGATGCTGGCGTAGTCGGCTCCCTCGGCGGCGAGTTGCTCGGCCACCTCGGCCATCTCGGCATCGAGCTGTGCGCGGTCGGCCTCGCTGGCTTTCACGGCGACGTCGATGTACTTGATGTCGCGTGTGGGCTGCAGAGTCTCGAAGAGGGCCTTCTCCTCGTCATACTTGGCTTTGAGGTCGGCGTCGCTGATCTCCACGTCGGCATCGCTGATGGTGGAGTAAGGCACAGAAGCCACGAGTATTGTCTTCTCGCGGTTGGCATCGTCGAAGCCCATCTGCACAGCCACGGGGTTGGCGATGAACGAGTTGTTGAGCAGGGCATTGAACTTGTTGCCGAGGGCCTCAATGCGAATATTCTTCTCGATGAACTGCCACAGCTGATAGAGCTTGTCGTAGTACTCCAATGCTCCGGCGGGCTGTCCGGCCTGTTCCTTGGCGGCCTTGTAGTCGGTGAGGAATTTATTGAGCTGAGCGACATCGAAGGCACCTGTCTGCTCGTTGCGGAACGGTGTCTGTGAGAGCAGCTGGCTGCGTCCGTTCTTGATGATGTCCTGCACCTCGGCATCGGTGACGGTGAGTCCGAGCTCTTCGGCCTGATGTGCGATGATGGCGTTCGAGACGTTTGTGTTCCACACCTGGTCGCGCAGCTGCTGCATCTGTTCTTCGGTGAGGTTGTCGAGGCCGTAGAGTATCTTTGTCACGTTGGCCTGCTCGTCAACGAGTTTGTTGAAGTCCTGCACGTTGATGGTGTTCCCGTAGATTTCACCGATACGTTGATGACTCTCTGCCTTCGATGATGAGAGGGAGCGCACGGCTTCCTCGGCGATGAAGGCGAACAGTGCGAGACCCACCACGAGGATGAGCAGTGCACCTTTGCTTCTGATTTTCTGTAATGTTGCCATTTGTTGTATTTTGATTGTTTAATGATTCCGATATCGTGGCTTGATGGGCATGGCACTCAAAAAGCGCACAAAGGTACAAAGAATTTGCGCAACTGCCACGTGTTTTGTCATAAAAATGCTGTTTTTGGTGTAAACTTATTGTCGAAGACGTGTTTTCTTGATGCAAAACATGTCATTGTGAGTGTGAAATGATGGTCACTGCTCGTGGATGCGCAGGCTCACGAGCTCAATCTTCGTGCTTGTCGTCTTGAGAATCTTGAACTCGAATCTTCCGAAGCTCACCAGCTCGTTGAGCTTTGGGAAGCGCTGCAGCTCGTGCAGCAGCAGTCCGCCCACGGTGACGTAGTCGTCGCTCTCGGGGAGGTCGAGTTCGAGCAGCTCGTTGGCTTTCTCTATCTCGAGGCGTGCCGAGAGTTCGTACTCTCCGCTTGGCAGGCGTCGTGCCACGTAGGACTGCTGGTCGTGCTCGTCCTCTATGTCTCCGAAGATTTCCTCCACGAGGTCTTCGAGGGTGCAGATGCCGCTTGTGCCTCCGAACTCGTCCACGACGACGGCGAGCGACTTCTTCTGCTGCATGAGCAGCTGCATGAGCTTCTGTGCCGGCATTGTCTCTGGCACGATGGGCACCTCACGGATGTGTTGGTTCCAGTCGTCGGTGGGTGCGAGGCGGAACATCTCCGACGAGTGTATGAATCCCACGACATTGTCTATGTCGCCCTCGAAGACGATAATCTTCGAGCATCCGCTCTCTACGAAGCGTGCGCGCAGGGCGTCGAGGGGTTCGTCGGTGCCCACTGCCACGACCTCTGTGCGCGGCACTATGCAGTCGCGCACCTTGCACTCGCGGAACTCGAGGGCGTTCTGGAAAATCTTCACCTCGTCGGTAATCTCATCGTCGGCAGCAGCGCCGTCGATGGTTGACTGTATGAGGTCGTCGAGATCCACGCGCGAGAACACCTTCTCGGTGTCGTCGTGCGACACACGCACGCCGCCGATGCGCAGCAGCAGCTTTGCCAGCAGGCTCGTGAACTTGGAGATGGGGTATAGGATGACGTAGAAGACGAAAGCCAGTGGTGCGAAGAAGGTGAGTGTCCGGTTGGGGTTGAGCTTGAAAAGCGTCTTGGGCATGAACTCTCCCGTGACGAGCACTATGAGTGTTGAGATTACCGTCTGTGTGAGCAGTGCGAGCCACACGTCTTCGATGCCGAGCGGCTTAATGACGAGTGGGTCGAGGAGGCGTGCTATGAGTATGCCATAGACGACGAGGGCTATGTTGTTGCCCACGAGTAGTGTTGAAATGAAGTTGTTGGGGTGCTCGAAGAACACTGACGCCAGACGTGTGGCCGGCCCGCTCTGCGCCCGTTCCATCTCGAAGCGCAGCTTGTTGGTGGCCACAAAGGCTATCTCCATCCCCGAGAAGAAAGCCGAAAAGGCGAGTGTTATTATAATCTCAATGATGATTGTCGTCATTGTTGTTGGGTGGGTTGTGTGTGTGTGGAGGTCGGTGCGGCATCGCGGTATGTGTCGGCCTGGGAGGGTCGGCGTGTGGGCTGTGCCGATGCAGAGTCGGCTGTCGCGGCACTGCCGAAGTCGGGCTGTGCCGGTTCGTCGCTGTGTTCCTCCACTGGCGTGAAGCCGTTGGAGTTGTAGATACGGTAGTTGGTCATGGTCTCGTCGGAGCGGAAGTTATAGCCCTCGAGCATCTGGTCGGAGTCGGGCTTTTTGATGCTCATGAATAGTGTTGACCACATCTGGTGCTCGTCCATGTCCCAGAAGAGCTCTTCGCTGCGGAAGAGAGTGCCTTCGCGGTTAAGGATCACGACACGTCCGCGGAGCTCCCAGATGCGGTTGTCGTGGCAGTAGGCGGTGTCGCTCTGCACGTGCCACTCTACGTGGAACGTGGAGTCGAACTTCTCCATGAACAGCCCTTTTAGGAAGCTCCACCGCGGCTTCGGCACCTCGTAGATGAGCCAGTCCTCGGCAACAATCTTGTAGCTTATGATGCCGGAGTCGGAGATGAGGTTGCTGATGCCGTGTGCGGTCATGAAGGGCAGTGAGTCGCTCTCGTTGACGGCGGGTGCTATGTGCTCGTGGGTGGAGTCGCAGGCGGCAAGCATAGCCATTGATGCCGTCGCAATAATGTATGCGACGAGGCTCTTGGCCACATACGACGTGCAGAGCCGCAAAGCGCTGTCGGGCTTTGCGGCGATGCTACTTCGGGGTCGTGAGGTCGTGTCTGTCGTCATCTGAACTTCCACTTCATGAACCATGACTCGTTGAATGACAGGGCTATGTTGAGTCGGAAGGTGTTCTCGGTGATGAGTTGTGCCGCACTGGCGCTGCGTCGCGTCCACTGCACACCCACGTTGACGTACGAACGGCTGTTGTAGGTGTTTGTGATGGGCAGTCCGATACCTGCTGTGAGGCTGAACTCGCTCGGGCCTTCGAGTCCGTTTATCTTTAAATATGGTGTGGAGTATGCTGCTCCGATGCGGTAGTTGATGCGTCGAACGTAGGCGGCGTCATAGCGTGCCGGCACATACTCGGCTCCTGCGTTCACGCGCCAGCGGTTCGTGTATGCACCTGTCATGGCCACATAGGCTATGTCACTGCCGCCGTTGATAGACTGTATCTGTGGCGTGGTGCAGTCTTTCCACTGCTCCATGGTGGCATCGGCAGCCACGAGCAGACGCTCGGCATGTTCCCATCCGAGGCCCAGGCTGTAGGTCATGGGCAGCTTGAAGGCATTGCGTGTGGAGCGGGGTATGGTGTCGCCTTGCAGGCTCGTGCGCAGCACCAATGCTTCGCTGCCTATGGTGTGGCCTATCCCCACTGTGGCACCTATGGTGAAGCGGTTTGTGGGGTTTGCCACGAAGCGGTATTGTGCTCCCACCTCGGCTTTCCATGTGCGGGTGTTGGAGCTGTAGGCTGTGGTGAGGCTGCCGTAGTTGGCAGTGTTGGTGGTGCCGTCCTCGGCAAAGGTTTGTATGGCGAAGTGCGACAGGCTGCCCCAGAGGTAGCCGATGTTGAAGCCCAGCGAGAAGCCGTTCAGCGGCTGCCAGCCTATGCCGCCATACACCTCATGGAGACCGCCGGAGCCGGAGTAGTCGATGGTCTGCGTGATGCGTTGCATGAGCATGGGATCCTCGGTCACTGTCTCTGTCTGCGTGAAGCTGTAGCCTATGTTGGTAAATGGCACAAAGCCCAGCGACATGCCGAGGTTGCGGCGCAGGCGGAAGCCGGCGGTGACGTAGTCGAAGGCGGTGTTGTTGGCACTCTGGTGCTTGCCGCCCTGCTTCATGCTTGTGCGCTGGAGGTTCATGCCGACATCGAAGAGGAATGACAGCGAGTCGATGGCCGAGTAGCTGGCAGGGTTCTGCTTGTTGATGCGGTTGCCGGCTCTGAGACCCTGAGCCACGCCGCCCATGGAACGGTTGTAGCTCTGCGACTGGTCGGAAGGCAGTCCGAGGCCGAAGCGTGAGTATGATGAGTTAGTGCCGTTGCCCTGTGCTGCTGCCTGGCAGACACCGAGCGCGGCGATGACGACTGTAGCGAGGAGATGTCTCGTGTGCATTATTTGTGATTCAGAGTGTGTGAGTGACGTTTATAGGCTGTGTAGGTTGTGGCGCAGGATGGCGTTGAGGCCGCGTGCCACGATGTACGGGTCGATGGTGATGGTGTCTTGGGCGGGCTGTAGGATGTGGCTGTCGCCGCCCGTGGCGAACACGTGTAGGGTGGGGTGGCGGTCGCGGTAGTGCGATATATAGCCCTGTATCTCATAGACGATGCCACGGATGATGCCGGAGCGTATTGCCGTTGGCGTGTCGTAACCCAGCTCGGGGAGGTCGCCGTTGTCGTCAACATGTGGCAGGCATGGGAAGAACTCGTCGATGGCTCTCAGGCGTGCGTGGAGGCCGGGGGTGATGTTGCCGCCCACGAATGCTCTGTCACACACGAGGTCGCAGGTGATGCAGCTGCCCATGTCTATGACGAGCGATGGGCTGTCGGGACGTGCCTGAGCTGCCCAGACGGCAGCGGCCAGGCGGTCGCGGCCTAAGGTTGCCGGCGTGTGGTAGCGGTTGACGATGGGCACCGGCGTCTCCGGCGTGAAGTGCACCACGGGACATGGCAGCGCAGCAAGTGCTGCCTCGGCGTCTGACGGCAGGCCTACCACGGTGCTCACTATGGCAGCCTCGAAGCCGTGGCGCGCGGAGAATGCGGCGAGATGCCCCAGGGCGTGACCCTCGGAGGTGCTCTCGTCGGCCACATCGCCATCGCTGAAAGCCACAAGCTTAGAGCGGCTGTTGCCAATGTCTATGATCAGATTCATGATGCTCGCATTCGTAAATCGGCTGCAAAGATACGAGTTTTAGTCGATGCAAACAGCCTCAGAAGTGCTAAATGATGTTTATTTAGCAAAAAACATTGCTAATAGGTACTAAAAGTCGCAACTTTTGTTTACCTTTGCGGCCAAATTATGAGACGTCTTATCCTACTGGCTCTGTTTCTTGCAGCTGTAGGGGTCGGCAGTGTGGCCGTGCGTGCCGCTGTGGACTCCACGCTCACCGTAAGTCTGCTCACCTGTTCGCCAGGCGAGGAGACCTACGAGCTGTATGGGCATACGGCTCTGCTCGTGCGCAGTGACAGTGCACGCTTACGCATGCCGGGGTTCAGAGGGACGTATCGCGAGGTGGTGTTCAACTACGGCACCTTCAGCTTCGAACAGCCGCATTTCGTGTGGCGCTTCGTGCTGGGGCAGACAGACTACATGCTGTCGCCATGCCGCTTGGAAGACTTCCTATACTCATACTACGAACGTGGCTCGTGGGTGCAGGAGCAGTTGCTAAACCTCAGCACTGCCGAGGCCAATATGCTGGCCGACTCACTGATGTGGTACTCGCAGCCCGACCACAGCGTATATCGCTACAGCATCTTCCGCAACAACTGCACCACCAAGGCGCGCGACATCGTGGAGCACTGCATCAGAGGTCGGGTCATATACCCTGCCAGGCCGCGGCGCAACACCTTCCGCTCCATAATCCATGAGTTCACACACGGCCATGAATGGGCCGATGTGGGCAATGACCTCCTGCTTGGAGCCGATGTCGATACGTTGCTCACCGAGCGCGACGAGATGTTTGCCCCCCTCTACATGATGCATTATGCCGACAGCGCGATGATTCTCACGGGCTATGACAGCTACCGACCCCTCGTGCGCACCAGCACGACTCTGCTTGAGGGACGGCCGGAGAAGCGCCGTGAGGTGTTGCTGCAGATGAGCAGCTTCCCCGTGTCGCCGCGAGTGTGTGCATGGTTGCTCTTCGGCCTGTGTCTGGCAATGACAGCTGTGGAGTGGCACCGCCGCCGCGTATGCTGGCAGCTGGACTTGGCGCTGATGGCGCTGCAGGGCCTGACGGGAGTGCTGCTCATGTTCATGGCTCTGTGCTCCGAACATCCCGGCGTAGCGACAAATTGGCAGCTGATGCTCTACCACCCTGTGACGCTATTGTGCCTATACCCCGTGGTAAGGACGGAGCGGCGCGGTCAACTTAGTGGCTATCATTATTTTGCGCTGCTGATGGTCGTGGCCTTCATGGCCATGGCGCCATTCCTGCCGCAAGATTTCCCCGACATAACACTGCCTTTGGCACTGACTTTGCTCTCGCGACCTGTAAGCAACATCGTCGTGAACCGGGCGCGGAAAGCGTAAAAACATTTGTCATTCACCATTCACAATTCACAATTTAACACCGATCGTACCACACATCTCTCATAAGTCACGCCTGCTCACTCCGCTGTTAGTCATGTTGGCTGTGATGAGCGTCGATGCCCAGACGGCACCCGAGGTGTCGCGTCTGGTGGTGAACATCGTCGTCGATCAGCTGCGCACCGACTATATGGAGGCCTTTGCCCCGCTCTATGGCGATGGCGGCTTCAAGCGTCTCATGGCCGAGGCACGCTATTATGCCGACATGCAGATGCCGTTCCGACCCGTAGATAGAGCCAGTGCCGGGGCATGTATCTCTACCGGTGCCACGCCCTACGTCAACGGCATACCCTCCCTGACATGGCTGTCGAGGCAGACGCTGCAGCCCGTCTATTGTGCTGACGACGCACGCCAGCACGGACAGCAGACCGACGAGCGCACATCGGCCGCCAGCCTGCTCTCCACGACCATTACCGATGAGCTGGAGCTGGCCACGGCTCGCAAGTCAATGGTGCTTGGCATTGCCGCCGAGCGCGACCTTGCCGTGCTCATGGCCGGACATGCCGCCGACGGTGCCTTCTGGCTTAACGACAAGAACGGCTCGTGGAGCGGGACAGACTACTACGGCACCTTCCCCGGATGGGTAAGTGCCTTCGACCGCTTTTCGCCGTTGGCGTCAAGGCTGAAGGACATCGTATGGGAGCCTCTCTACGACGGAGCCTACGCCTCATTCCATTACTTCCATGCCAATCCCGACACCCAACAGGGCATCTTCAGCCATAAGTTCAAGGGCGACCGCCGCTGGCGCGAGCTGAAGTCCAGCCCCATGGCCAACGAAGAGGTGCTGAGACTCGTGGAACGCACCCTCGAAGCCACGCCCATCGGGCGCGACGACGTGCCCGACATGCTCTGCGTGGGACTCTATGCCGGCGTCTTCGACGGCCAAAGCGTGGTGACGGCTCCCGCCGAGATGCAGGATGCTTACGTGCGCCTCGACAGCGTCCTCGCGCGTATTATATATAAGGTGGAGAGGACCGTGGGACGCGACCACGCACTTTTCGTGGTGAGCTCCACGGGCTATGCCGACACCGATGCATCGACCTACAACATTAGCGAGCTGGGACTGACCACCGGCACCTTCGACATGGAGCGTGCGTCGCTCCTGCTCAACATGTACTTGTCGGCCATCTTCGGACAGGCACAATATGTCACTTTCACACACAACAACCACATCTACCTCGATGCCAAGCTCATAGAGCAGAAACAACTGCGCAAGGCCGACATACTGCAACGCAGTGAGGAGTTCTTGGCGCAGATGGCGGGTGTGCGCAATGTGTTCACTTCCAGCGAACTCGTTCTGACTCCGGAGATAAACAGCATCGAGGCGTGCCGCAACACACTCGCCATGGCACGCAATGCGTGGACACCGACACGCTCCGGCGACATCGTGGTGGATGTGCTGCCAGGGTGGAGCGTCAACTGCCAGAATGCACGCACCTACGTCTCCGTGGGGCAGGCTCATGTCCCATTCCCGCTGTTCTTCCTCGGTCCCGAGGTGAAGAGTCAGCGCATCATAGCGCCCGTGGCAGCTACAGTGATAGCACCCACGCTGGCGGCTTGCCTGCGCATCCGCGCCCCCAACGGCAGCACCGAGGCAGCACTGCCGCTAAACGACTGACACGTTGTGTCACATCACAAACAACCCATTCGCTAATCATTAAACAATACATATATCGTGAATTTCTTTGAACTAATGCGCAAGCTCTTCGGCAATAAGAGCGACCGCGATATGAAAGCCATCCAGCCTTTGGTGAACGAGGTGCTTGCCATTTATCCTGAGATACAAGCCCTCAGCAACGATGAGCTGCGAGCACGCACCAAGGCGCTTCAGGCCAAGATACGTGAGGCTGGCATGCCTCTCCGCCAGCAGATTGACGAGCTGAAGGTTAAGATTGAGACAACACCTATCGAGCAGCGCAAACCTATCTTCGACAAGATTGACAAGCTGGAGAAGGAAGTCCTGGAGACTTATGAGAAGGTGCTCGACGAGATACGCCCCGAGGCCTTTGCCATCGTCAAATCCACCGCCGAGCGTCTCACCAACAATGCCGATGTCATCGTCACGGCCACTGACTTCGACCGTGAACTGGCGGCACGTCACGACTTCGTAGATATCGACGGCGACAAGGCCGTGTGGCACAACCACTGGGTGGCCGGCGGCAACGAGATGACATGGAACATGGTGCACTATGACGTGCAGCTCTTCGGCGGCACGGTGCTCCACCAGGGCAAGATTGCCGAGATGGCAACGGGTGAAGGTAAGACCCTCGTGGCAACGCTCCCCGTGTTCCTCAATGCCCTGACGGGCAACGGCGTGCACGTGGTCACCGTCAACGACTACCTGGCCAAGCGCGACTCCGAGTGGATGGGACCGCTCTACATGTTCCACGGCCTCAGCGTAGATTGCATCGACAAGCATCAGCCCAACAGCGATGCCCGCCGCAAGGCATATCAGGCCGACATCACCTTCGGCACAAACAACGAGTTCGGCTTCGACTACCTGCGCGACAACATGGCCACGTCGCCCGACGACCTCGTGCAGCGAATGCACAACTATGCCATCGTCGATGAGGTCGATTCCGTGCTCATCGACGATGCCCGCACGCCACTCATCATCTCCGGTCCCGTGCCTAAGGGCGAGGAGCAGATGTTCGAACAGTACCAGCCGCTCGTCGAGAAACTCGTGGGCGTGCAGAAACAGCTGGCCACACAGTACCTCGCTGAGGCCAAGAAGCTCATTGCCGAGGGGCAGGCCGAGAACGACAAGGAGAAGACAGCTGCCGGGTTCCTCTCGCTGTTCCGTTCCTACAAGGCTTTGCCCAAGAACAAACCGCTCATCAAGTTCCTCTCCGAACCAGGCATCAAGACAGGGATGCTCGCCACGGAGGAGATATACATGGAGAACAACAACAAACGTATGCCTGAGGCCGTGGAGCCGCTCTACTTCGTCATAGAGGAGAAGATGAACAGCGCCGACCTCACCGACAAGGGCAACGCATGGCTGGCACAGCAGGTCAACGACGACAACCTCTTCATCCTGCCCGACATCGTGGGGCAGATGTCGCAGCTCGAGGCCGACACCACGCTCACCGATGAGGAACGCGTGCAGAAGAAGGACGAGCTCTACAGCGACTACGCCGTGAAGAGCGAACGCGTGCACACCATCCAGCAGTTGCTGAAAGCATACGCCATGTTCAACCTCAACGAAGAGTACATCATCGTTGACGGCGAAATCAAGATTGTGGACGAGCAGACGGGCCGCGTCATGGAAGGCCGACGCTGGAGCGACGGCCTGCATCAGGCCGTAGAGGCCAAGGAGCATGTGAAGGTGCAGGCTGCCACGCAGACATTTGCCACCATCACCCTCCAGAACTACTTCCGCATGTACCACAAGCTCGCCGGCATGACGGGTACCGCCGTCACTGAGGCCGGTGAGTTCTGGGACATCTATAAGCTCGACGTCGTGGAGATTCCCACCAACCGTCCCGTCATCCGTCAGGATCAGGACGACCGTGTCTATAAGACGCAGCGTGAGAAGTACAATGCCGTCATCGCCGAGATAGAGAAGATGCGCAACGAGGGACGGCCTACCCTCGTGGGTACGACCAGCGTGGAAATTAGCGAGCTGCTCTCGCGTATGCTCTCACTGCGTAAGATTCCACATCAGGTGCTCAACGCCAAGCTCCACCAAAAGGAGGCCGACATCGTGGCGCTGGCAGGCCAGAGCACCAATGGCCTCGGTGCCGTCACCATCGCCACCAACATGGCAGGACGTGGCACCGACATAAAGCTCAGCGATGAGGTGCGTGCCGCCGGAGGACTGGCCATCATCGGCACCGAGCGCCACGAGAGCCGGCGCGTCGATCGCCAGCTGCGAGGACGTGCAGGCCGTCAGGGCGACCCGGGAAGTTCCGTCTTCTTCGTCTCGCTCGAAGATAAGCTCATGCGTCTGTTTGCATCTGAACGCATATCGAAGTTTATGGACAAGATGGGCTTCGAGGAGGGCGAGATGCTGGCACATCCTATGATCAACAGCAGCATCGAGCGTGCGCAGAAGAAGGTCGAGGAGAACCACTTCGGCATTCGTAAGCGTCTGCTTGAGTACGATGACGTGATGAACAAGCAGCGTACGGCCGTTTATGAGAAGCGTCGCCACGCACTCATGGGCGAGCGTCTCGGCATGGACATCGCCGACATGATAGGCGACCGCGTCATCAGCATCATCGAGAACTGTGCCACCTTCGAGCAGATGAAGGAACAGTTCATATCTGTCTTCGCCATGGACGTTCCGTTCACTGCCGATGACCTCAACACCATGAAGCGCGACGACCTCATCGTGAAGGCTTATGATGCCGCCTTGGCACGCTTCAAGCAGAAGACAGACCTCATAGCCTCTGAGGCTTACAAGGTCTTCAAGCCTATCTATGACGGCGAGCACGGCCAAGAGTGGGCCGAACGCCCCGTCATGGTGCCCATCCTCGACGGTAAGCGTGTCTATAACATCGGCGGCGTGAGTCTCAAGCAGACCTGCGACAGTGAGGGGCGTGCCATCGTCACCGCCTTTGAGAAAGCCATCATGCTACATGTCATCGACGAGGCCTGGAAGGAGAACCTCCGCCAGCAGGATGAGCTCAAGCATAGCGCACAGAATGCCAGCTACGAACAGAAAGACCCGTTGCTCATCTATAAGCTGGAGAGCGTGCAGCTCTTCGACAAGATGGTCAACAACATCAACAACCAGACCATCAGCATACTGATGCGTGGGCGTGTACCCGAGCAGCAGACGCAGGCTCCTGACGACGCCCAACAGCGTGCTGCCGAGCAGGAGGCTCAGCGCCGCGCACGTGCCGAGGCTATGCAGCGTGCCCAATATACAGCAAGCCGCACCACGGAGGCACCACGTTATTCGGCCCCGGGCTATGCCGCTCCGGGTCGTCCGGTTCCAGGTCGTCCTATGCCCGGTGCTCCCGGTGCTCCCGGTGCTTCCGGCACTCCTGCCGACCTCAATGACCCAGCCCAGCAGGCTGCCGCTGCCTACGACACCCGTGGCCCGCAGCCCCGCTCGCCATTCACTGCTGAGAAACTGCCCGGCCGCAACGATCCATGTCCTTGTGGCAGCGGCAAGAAGTTCAAGAACTGTCACGGCCGCAACCTGTAACCGCAAGACTCCACCAACATGGCACACGTAAAATGGATTGGTGGCTTCTTCGGACTCCTCTCGGGAGGTCCCATAGGAGCATTGGCAGGCTATGTCCTGGGCTCGCTCATCGACACCGTTATCGACTCGGGCGTATCACCCATCAAGGGCGAGTACAACGGCGAGGCATACGATGAGTCTGTCTATGAGACTATGCGTGGCGGCCAGCAGCGTCACAACAACGTTGATGAGGGTGCCCGCAACGGCTTCCTCTTCTCGCTGCTGACGCTGGCAAGCTACGTCATCCGCGCCGATGGCAGGGTCATGCACAGCGAGATGGAGGCCGTTCGCAAGTTCCTGCGTGTGAACTTCGGCGAGGTCGCCGTGGAAGAGGGCGTGCAGATCATTCTGCGCCTCTTCGAGCGCCAGAAGATTGAGGAGGCCCATCAGGAAGGTTCATACCGACAGACCATCATCAGTTGCTGTCGCCAGCTGCGTGCCAGCGTGCCCGAGGCTCAGCGTCTGCAGATTCTAAGCCTGCTGGCCATGCTGGCAAAGGCAGATGGCCATGTCGTCACCGAGGAGGTCAATGCCCTGCGTGAGATCACCATAGAACTTGGCCTCACAGAGTCGGAGCTTAACTCCATGCTTGGCCTGGGCAGCACAACGCTGGCTGACGCCTACGCTGTCCTCGAGATACAACCGTCGGCTACCGACGACGAGGTGCGCTCGGCTTACAAACGTCTTGTCGTGAAACATCATCCCGACCGCGTGGCAACGCTTGGCGACGACGTGCGTGCCGCAGCCGAGAAGAAGTTGAAGCAAATCAACGAGGCACGAGACATCATCTACAAGGCACGGGGTATGTAGCCTCAGAAAACATCACGCACAATGATACGTATCCGTGTTTCAGACGAAATAAGACAGCGGTGTCCGCACTTCGTGGGCACCGCTGTCTATGCTTCTGTGTGTAACAGCCCCAGCAAGGCAGAGCTTTGGCAAGAGATTGACGCGTTCATCGCCGAATATCGAAGCCGCTTCACCGCCGATAGCATAAAGCTCATGCCATCCATCGAGGCTACACGAGCTGCCTATAGGGCATGCGGCAAAGACCCCAGTCGCTATCGGCCCAGCGGTGAAGCGCTGGTGAGGCGCACGCTGAAAGGCCATGACCTTTATCGCGTTGACACGCTCGTTGACCTCATCAACCTGGCGAGCATAGCCTACGGTTACAGCATTGGCGGCTTCGATGCCGACAAGATTTTACTTTCTCCGCAGTCAGAACTCACTCTCGGCATCGGACGTGAGGGCGAGCCCTATGAAGGTATAGGCCGTGGGGTGCTCAATATTGCCGGCCTGCCAGTGTATCGCGACGACAGCGGCGGCATTGGCACGCCCACCAGCGACCATGAGCGTACGAAGCTCACTTTAGACACCAGACACCTGCTGGCCATAGTCAATGGCTATGACGGCAATGCCGGTAATGTGACGGCTTGTGCAGAATTCATTCAGCAGCTGCTACGTCGTTATGCCGGCAGTGATGGCGGGCAGCTCATTCCATTCTAACAGACTTTCCAATCATTTTATCTTATGACATCAACTGACAACTCACAGCGCTCCGAGCGCACTTACCGCTGCAATGACTGCGGCGGCACCATCCATCGCCATGACGTGTTCTGCTCCACTTGCGGCAAGAAGCTCGACCACTACGACTTCGAGGACTGACGGCACGACTGTGCTTGTGCCATGAGACAGCCCGGCGCGTACGTCGGGTACGTCTGTCGTTTTGCTTTCGGCAGCATGGCTCTGGCTACCTGCCGGAGCTTAGTTGGCTGTGTCGTCGTCGTTGGGCGTGGTGTCAGCCGGCTTGGCAATGATGGTGTCCTGGACGAAGGCCACTGATGCGGCGTAGTCGCCGGCTGCGATGTTGAAGACCACGGTGCGCCGTTTGCCGGAGTCGTTGCGCTTGAAGGTGACAGGTACGCAGAACCTGACGAGGGTGCTATTGTAGTTGTTGGTGAAGCTGTTGAACTCATCGGGGTATTCATACCAGTCGTTGCTCATGCCCGGTGTGGTGACGGTGGTTGTCATCGTGAAGGATTCGGTGGTCATGAAGACGAGCGAGTCCTTACAGCCTTCACCGCTGACCAGCAGCAGCGCATCAGCAGGACGTTCGACGTATGTCTGGTGGAACTCAGGCTCTTTGTTGCATGCCGTCATGATGGCCATGAGCAGTGCGGCTGACAGTAGTGGCAGGAAATGAAGTTTGTGCATACTTTATATATAATGTTTATGGCATACTTGGCGTTGTAGTGTGTCGCGGTGGCGGCACATTGTGGGTCAGTACCATTGTATGTTGTTGCTGTAGCTTGACTGTTTCTTCCACTTCAGCGCATCGGCCAGTGTCGATGCATTGGCTTGGAAGGTGAAGTTGAAGCTTGAGTATGGTGCCAGCACCACGCTACACGACATGCTGAAGCAGTGCAAGTCTCGCGACAGCGATGCCGTTGTCATGGATATCTTCTTGTAGTTGAAGTCATAGCCCGATGACCAGGTGATGTTCCATCCCGATGCAATCTGCAGGTTGCCAGAGAAGTTCAGGGTGTGTGTCAGGCCGTAGGGGTAGCGCATACGCTTGGTGTTGAAAGTCCCCGAAGTGTTCTCTCTGAGCGATATGCCGTATGACACCGACAGCGACCACGGCAGCTGGAACGGTACGTAGCCGTCTTCGTCGGTCTCGCCGTCGGTAGCTTTGCGCTTGGCACCACGTTTTCCCTGGTTGAGGTCGGGGTCCATGTTGGTGTTGTTCATGTCGTGCTCGTCCTCGATGTCGGCATCCGATTTCTTGCCTTCGTTAGGATCCTTGTCCTTGTCCTTGCCGAAGAGCTTGCGGAAGGTCTGGTTGTTGAAGGTGTACGAGATGTTTTGTGACAGACCCTGGAAACGTCCGAAGCGACCTTGGCTATACTCTGTCTTGTCGCCGACTCTGACATTTCCATTGTCGTCAATCTCGTAGGCGTATGTTGCGAAGACGGCGTTGAGCGAGAAGGTATAGTTCTTGGTGAGCTTCAGGCGCAGACGTGTGTTGAGGTCACTCCACGGCCTTGATTTTGCGGCGAGGTTGTATGACATTGAGAAGCCAAACTCGTCGATAAGTGAAATCTTTTTGGTAGAGTCGTTGGCTGTGCGCAGCTTCATCTCCACGTTGTTGCCCACGTCGAGAGTGATGCTTCCCGTCTGCCCTTGGCTGGGCACGCTGTAGAGTGCCCCGGCGAATGGCGAGTATGTTACGGTTGAGACATTGCCTTCGGCGTCGGTCTTGGTGTACGTGTCCCAGTAGCCGTAGCGTGATGCCCCGAAGTCGGGGGCGTAGCTGAAGCTTATGGTCGGTGTCAGGACGTGGCGTATGGCCATCACCTTCTTCTTGCCGATGAGCGGGGTGTATGTGCCATAGAGCTTCGTTGAGGCCTGAACGCTGAAGTTATAGTCGAAGACGTTGTAGAAGCCCATCACCGTGTCGCGCACGAGGACCTGCTTGTCGGTGTCCCAGCCCTGACGCACCTTGTAGGTGTACATGCGGTCGTTGAAGTTGAACGATGGGGTGATGTTGATGTAGTTGCCCACGACGAATGATGCGCTCACGGGTATTGTGTGCTTCATGCCGTTGCGCCAGTCCTTGATGAAGTTAGACTTCAAGAGCTTGTCTTCCTTAGTGGATATACTGTTGGAGAAGGTTCCTGTGTACGACATGGCAATCTTCTCGTACCATCGTTCGGCTCCCACCATCTTCTTGCGCTTGAAGGGGTTGAAGCGTGCCAGTGAAATGTTGAGCGAGGGCAGCGTCAGTGAGATGCTGCTGTCGCGAACGTTCTGCGACAGGTTCATCGTCGCCGAGAGCGTAAGTCCAATCTTGCTGAACGACTTGCTGTATGATATGCTCGATGTTCGTGTGCTCTGCGTGTAAGCCTGCGGGTTGTACATCGACGTGAGGTTGTTGCGCTCGAAGCTCGATGTGGCGAAGTTCACGCTTGCTGAGAACGTCTGTGTGGGGTTGGCCTTGCTGTCCTGGCGGTGGCTCCATTGTAACTTGAAGCTTTTCTGCACAGAGTGGTCGGGCATGTTCTTCTCGCCCTCCACGGTGTTCTGGTACGAGAAGTTGAACGATCCGCTGAACCTATATCGTTTCCTGTAAATGCTCTGTGCCGACACGCCCCACGACCCTTTTGTGTAAATCTCGCCGAGCAGCTTAAGGTCGATGAGGTCGTTGATGGCGAAGTAGTAGCCTCCGTCGCGCAGGTAGAAGCCTCGGTTTGTCTCGTCGCCGTAGGTCGGCATGATGATGCCGGAGCTGTAGCTCTCGCTGAAGGGGAAGAAGCCGTATGGTATGGCGAGTGGCAGTGGCACGTCTTCCACGACGAGATATGCTGGTCCGAAGACGACATCCTTGCCCGGTCGCACCTTGGCTCGTGTCAGTGCGAGATAGAAGTGCGGATGCCGGGCGTCGCAGGTGGTGTATTTGCCGCCGCGTATGTACATCACGCCCGACGAGTCGCGCTTGCTCTCCCTGCTGGTGAGGTAGCCTTCTCCCTGCTCGGTGAAGACGTTGTTGATGAATGCCTTGCGGGTCTTGAAGTTATAGGCTATCTGGTCGGGCTCGTACTCGTCTTCGCCCTGCTTGAAGACTGGCGGGGTGAGCATCTTGCCCGTACTGTCGCGTGTGCCTATGGCGTGCACGACACTGCTGTCCATGGCCATGGTGATGAGGTTGGCCTGTAGCTCGAGGTTTGTGTATTTGACGTTTGCGTCGCCGTAGAGGTTTGCTCTGTTGGCAGCGTAGTCGAAGGTTATGGAGTCCTTGGCAGTGTATGCCACGGGTGCGTCCAGTGCCTGACTGCTGCGTCGTGTGGTGTCGATGGCTGTGGTGTCCCGACCTGTGTATCCGCCTCGGTTCAGGAAGACGGTGTCTTCTCCCACGATAATATAACGTGCTGTGTCTGCGCGCACGATGGCATTTTCGTCCACTATGCTGTCGAGTGCTGCGCGCACGCTGTTGTTGTGGTTCATCACGCGGCTTATGTCAGATGTCGTTGCCGAGTCGGCCTTGATGGTGTCGGCACCGATGGTGCCAGTCCTGCGTACGGAGTCGGTGACGTCACGCACGGCAGCCACGACGGTGCGTGCCACGCTGTCGAGAGCGAGGCTGTCGTTGGGCAAGCCTTCAGCGATGTCGTGCAGTGTGTCGGCGACGGTGGCAGCAATGGCCGCCACCTTCTCCGGCAGTCGTGTCGTGGCGGCGCTTTGGTTGCTGCTGTCGTTGCCAGTGATGCCGACATCTTTGCTGCCACGTGGTGTGGCGCAAGATATGATCAGCAAAACGAGCAGGCTGACAGTGATGAGTATGTTACCGTTTCTTCTTTTCACTATGAATTAGTGCGGCTTGCGGCAGGTCTTGCCGAAAGACGGGTGCAAAAGTAGTGTTTCTTGTCCGAAAAGGCAAGAAATAGTGTGCTAAAATAGTGTTTTATTCAGTCTTATTTAGTGTTTGCACTCTTTTTTTAACATGCTTTTCATACGCCGAAACGCTTGAGCCACTCTCTCATGCGCTCCATCCCTTCTTCTCCGAAGCGCTCCAGCGATTTCAGTACCTGCTCTGGCGTGCGGGTACGTTCGAGGTGTGACTTCGAGAAGAATTTGTCGGCGTAGCAGATGATCTGCTCTTCTATTGTCTCGGGTACGAGGTCGATGTGCGGCAGCGGCAGTGCCTGTGCTTCGATGGTAACGGCCGTGAGTCCTGTGCCTGTGTGGCGTTCTGCCACGCGTGCGTGGCGTGGCAGGCCTTCGCGTCGCAGCAGTTCGCCGCCGAGCAGTCCGTGGCGTATGTAAGGCTCTGTGCCGTGGCACTCTATGCCGGGCGCATCGGTGAGGAAACATCCTATGTCATGCAGCATGGCAGCTTCGCGCAGGAATGTGACGTCGGCTTTCAACTCGGGGTGGCGTCGTGCCACGTCGAGTGCCATTGCTGCCACGCTCTCGCTGTGAGTTACGAGTATGTGGCGCAACGGCAGGTTGTCGGCATAGTATTTGTCAATGAGTGTTTCGGGTGTCATTAAGATATTTGTGTCCTTTGTGAACGATGACCTTTGAATGTCGTGTGGCAGGCATGCCAGAAATGTCACACGGTGTGTCTGCCGCCTGGTGCCCGTAGCCCGACACGGGCATGCCATCGTGGCCGATGTCACTGATGCCGCTGCCTGACGGCGTGGTGAAATCCACTTGTGCCTGCACGGTCCACGGACATCGTAGCATGAAGGTGTAACGGGTGGCGGGCCGTAGGTTTCCGAATGTCACTTCGAGCATCGCTGTAGCGCCGGCTTGCAGGCTCAGCACATCGTAGTGGCGGCTGTCCTCGTCGCTGCCCTCGCTGACGATGCAGTAGGTGACGAGGTCGCCTGCCACGCCTTCTGCTGCCGTGTTTGTCACGGGGATGGTGAATGTGGCGCGGTCGGGTGCTGTCTGCCGCATGGCGGCTTCTCCCCACTGCAGGCGCGACGGCTTACCGCTGCTGATGCTTATGGGCTGAGAGTATGGTATGCTGACATCGTCGTGCGAGATGCCGAGTATGCGCTCGCCGACATTCCTGAATTTCAGGTATGTGCGTTGGCGTCGGCGCTCGCCGGGCAGCAAGGTGAGTCCGGCCAGTCCCACGTAGTCGGCCTGCATGAACACGGCAGTGTCGGTGGGCAGGTATGACATCACCTCGTATGTATATGTTATGGTGTCACGGCTGGTGTTCTCGAAGTCGAAGTCGGCACCCACGTAGCCGTTGGTGTCGGCCTGTCGTTGCAGGGCGATGGAGTGCAGTGTCACGCCGAGGCTGTCGATGCGTAGGGTGTCGGGTACCAGTGGCCTTGCGTCGGCCGAGGGGTGCATGGTGAGTAGTGTGTGGTTGCAGAAGAAGCCCATCACCATCTTGTCCTCAACATACCCTGTCGGTTCCCACGGGTCGAGCCAGTCGAGGTCGTACCAGCCGTCATATTTCCCGTTGTAGCCCCAGTTGACGTGGTAGAAGCCTCGTGTGTCAACGCCGTCGATATTGAAGGCGTGTCCGTTGATGGCCATCGTGTGTGCGGCATAGGCCACGGGTCGGTGGTTGCTGAGTTCATGCTGCAATATGGCGTGCCATCGTCTGGGAGGGTACATCACCCTGTCGTAGAGCCGCACCATGCCATAGCCTAATGCCTGATGCAGGGGCTGCTCGGCATCCCAGAGGCTTGCGCCTGACGAAGCGAGTCCGTAGTTCATGTGCACTGCCATGCCGGCAGCCAGTGAAGGCAGTGCGATGGCTTCGCCCTGAGTCTGGGTGTAGCCTTTGCGATAGTCGTCGATGTAGTTGCTCCAGTCGAAGCGTGTGCCAGGCAGCATGTCGTCGATAGTGTAGTGTGGTGTCTGCCAGCCATGCAGTGTGTCTGTCAGGGTCTCTGGGTAGCGGTAGTAGGCCATCAGCTGTTCGATGCATGTTGCCACGCATCCCGATAGGCATCGCTCGGTGCTCACGTTGCCGTCATCGTAAGTCCATCGGGGGCACATCCAGTTGTAGGGTGCTTCCTGGTCGCGTATGGAGGTGAGCAGCGGGCCAATGGTAGTCGATGGCGCTTCTGCCAGTCTGTGTCTCAGTGCTCGTGCCATGCGCCGTGTCATGACGGTGGCGTAATGGCTCTCGCTCTGCACCGTGACGTCCTGTCCGAGCCTCTGCCGCAACAGTGGCGGCATGTCGCCACCGGCCGCTACGCCATAAGCCACAAGTTCGCCATCGGCAATGAGGCGAACTTGTGATGACGCCGGCAACGCCATGAGCATTGCCAGCAGTAAGCTGATGACTAACGTCCTATGTGGCATCCTTGTGTCGGTGTGTCAGAGTCCGGCCAGACATTTGCCCTCTGGCGTGAGGAATGCCTTGGCTTTCTCGTAAGGTATGATGCACGATGGTAGTCCGAAGGCGTATGCGGCTATCTCGTATTGCTGATACACGAAGCTCACGCCCTCTGGCTTCAGAGCCGGTGGTGTGCTGGGCAGTGCCAGCAGCGAGTCGTCGGGCAGGTCTGTGAGGTCTGCCGTGAAGAGGTAGTCTCGCAGGGTATGTGGCTCATCGTCCTTGATGTTGCCGTCGAAATACTCCAGGATACCCTCTCGCAGACATTGCATCAATGCTTGGCGGGCGTTGATGGTGTCCACGAGGTTCCAACCCATCCGCTTGCCGTCAGTTCGGCTGAAGGTGGTCTCCTCCTCGATGTACAGGCCGTGTGCTCCTCCGGTGTATATGTTATATCCTGTGGTGTAGGTGAGGTAGTTGGCCGTCTGTGCCGTTATTGTGCCTTGGTAGTCGTTGCCGTAGCCACTGGGCATGTCGCCTTCTTCGTCGGGTTGCATGAGCATGCCCATTATTCCCGTGCCGATGCTGCCGTAGTGCCTGGCGAGAGCGTCGCCGTCGCGTATGTCGCCTTTGAAATCCTCTACGGGCTTTTGTACTTCGTACATTTCGGGGTAGCAGCACAAGCTCAGCTCATGCTTCAGCCATGCGCGAATGCTGTCGGCCACTACAGAGTTTTCGTCCTTCAGCGGGTAGTCTATGCGAAACTGCTGATAGGCCATGTTGCCCTCGGTGCAGATGCTGTCCTCATACACCACGGTGGAGTAGAGCAGTGTGTCGGCGTCGCCATTGCCTCCCTTGGTTTGTCCGAGATGGCATGCCGTCAGTGCCATCGTGGCACATGCCGCCAGTGGCATGAAGAGTCTTTTCATATCTGTGGCGGTGCTATGCTCGTGCTGCTGCTATGTAGCCGAGGGCCTCGCGGCATTTGTCGGTGACGTACTTCCAGTCCTGAGCGGCCACCTTGTCCTTCGGGAAGAGCTTCGAGCCCATGCCCACGCAGAACACACCGGCCTTGAACCACTTTGTGAGGTTCTCCTCGTCGGGCGACACGCCGCCTGTCACCATGATCTTCGACCATGGCATGGGAGCCATCAGTCCCTTCACCATGTTGGGTCCATAGACATCGCCGGGGAAGAGCTTCGTGAGGTCGCAGCCCAGCTCCTGTGCCTTGCCTATCTCGCTCACTGTGCCGCAGCCGGGGCAGTAGGGCACGAGGCGTCGGTTGCACACGGGTGCCACGTCGGGGTTGAAGAGCGGCCCGACGACGAAGCATGCTCCGAGCTGTATGTACATGGCAGCCGTGGGAGCATCCACTACGCTGCCTATGCCGAGGGCCAGCTCCGGACATTCCTTGGCGGCAAACTTCACGCACTCGGCAAACACTTCTTGTGCGAAATCGCCACGGTTGGTAAACTCGAAGGCACGCACGCCGCCTTCGTAGCATGCCTTGATGACCTGCTTGGCCACCTCGGCATCTTTGTGGTAGAACACTGGCACCATCGGTGCCTCTTTTATCTTGGCCATAACGGCCATCTTGTCGAATCTTGCCATATATAGGACGATTTACGATTTGCGATTTACGACTTACGACTTATGATTTACGATTTGTGATTGTGCCAACTACAATCGTCAATTCAACTTATCGTTGCACACGGCCATTGGCATTGCCTCCGGCGAGGGCTTCCACCTCTTCAGTGCTTACGAGGTTGAAGTCGCCGTTGATGGTGTGCTTGAGTGCGCTGGCCGCCACGGCAAACTCCAGGGCCTCGCCCTGTGTGGCCTTGGTGAGCAGGCCGTGGATGAGTCCTCCCGAGAAGCTGTCGCCACCGCCCACCCTGTCGATGATGGGGTCTATGTCGTAGCGCTTGCTCTGATAGAACTCCTTGCCGTCGAAGATGAGAGCCTTCCATCCGTTGTGCGTGGCGCTGAAGCTCTCGCGCAGGGTCGAGACGACGTACTTGAACCCAAATGCCTCGCGCATCTGGCGGAAGATGCCCTCGTAGCCGGCAGCATCGGTCTTGCCGCCCTCGACGTCGGCATCGGGCTTGAAGCCCAGGCACAGCTCGGCATCCTCTTCGTTGCCTATGCAGACGTCAACGTACTGCATGAGAGGGCGCATGATGCTGATGGCCTTCTCGCTGGTCCACAGCTTCTTGCGGAAGTTGAGATCTACGCTCACCGTCACGCCATGACGCTTGGCAGCCTCGCATGCCAGACGTGTCAGCTCGGCGGCTTTGTCGCTGATGGCGGGCGTGATGCCGCTCCAGTGGAACCAGTCGGCACCCTCCATGATGGCGTCGAAGTCGAAGTCCTGCGGGTCGGCCTCGGCGATGGCGCTGTGAGCGCGGTCGTAGATGACCTTCGACGGGCGCATCGAGGCTCCCGTCTCGGCATAGTAGAGTCCCACGCGGTCGCCGCCACGGGCTATGAAGCTCGTGTCAACGCCGTAGCGACGCATGGCGTTGACGGCTATCTGGCCTATCTCATGCTTGGGCAGTTTTGTTACGAAGACGGCCTCATGGCCATAGTTGGCCAGGGAGATAGCAACGTTGGCCTCGCCGCCACCGGGTATGATGCGGAATGAGTCGGCCTGGATAAAACGGTCGTTGCCTTGCGGCGACAGGCGAAGCATGAGTTCGCCGAGAGTGACAATCTTAGACATGATGAAGTATGTATTTGGGTTTTCGTGGGTGCAAATATAGCGCAAAAGTGGCAAACCACAGCCACTTGTGACGCTAAATAGTGTAAAAATAGCTGATTTTGGTCAGAAAATCAAGATAAACGGCGGCAGTGTGCTCAAAAAACAGTATCTTCGCAGCCATATAGGCTGAGAGCCAGCGTCTGCAGCTAACCACCAAATCCCCACGTTCCCGCAAGTGAAAGCCCTAAGTCCCATACTTTTCTTCATAGCTGTCTATCTCGCAGGCAGCATCGTGGCTGGCGACTTCTATGCCGTGCCCATTAGCGTGGCCTTCCTTGCCACGAGCGTTTACGCCGTGGCCATCACCGGCGGCATGTCGCTGCACGACCGCATCGCGGCCTTCTCGCGTGGCGCGGGCCACCCCAACATGATGCTTATGCTCTGGATCTTCATCCTCGCCGGCGCCTTCTCGGCGGCGGCACAGAAGATGGGCGCCATCGATGCCACCGTCAACCTCACACTGCACCTGCTGCCCGACAACCTCCTGCTGGCCGGCCTCTTCGTGGCGGCGTGCTTCATCTCGCTCTCCATAGGCACTAGCGTGGGCACCGTGGTGGCGCTGACACCCATTGCGGCAGGCATAGCCGGTGCCACTGCCGTTCCTGTGCCGATGGTCGTTGCCGTGGTGGTGGGCGGAGCATTCTTCGGCGACAACCTGAGCTTCATCTCCGACACCACCATTATGGCCACGCGCACCCAGGGCTGTCGCATGAGCGACAAGTTCCGCGTCAACGCGCGCATCGTCATGCCGGCAGCGGCACTGGTGGTGCTGATCTATGTGGTGCTGGGCACAAAAGTCCATGCCCCGCAGGACGTGCCCCCCGTCGATGCCATCAAGGTGCTGCCCTATGTCGTGGTGCTTGCGACGGCAATTGCCGGCATGGATGTGCTGCTGGTGCTGCTGGTGGGCATCGTGCTGAGCGGCATCATAGGCATCGCCACGGGCAGCTACGACCTCTTCGGGCTGGCACATGCCATGAGCGACGGCATCCTCGGCATGGGCGAGCTCATCATCGTCACGATGCTGGCCGGCGGCATCATGGAACTCGTGAGCATCGGCGGCGGCATCGACTGGCTGACGCAGAGGCTCACACGCCGCATCACGGGGCGTCGTGGCGCGGAGTTCACCATCGGCGGACTCGTGGCGCTGACCGATGTCTTCACGGCCAACAACACCGTGGCCATTCTCACCGTGGGGCCTGTGGCCCGTCGGATTGCCGAGCGCTATGGCATAGACCCGCGTCGCAGTGCCAGCCTGCTCGACACTTTCTCGTGCCTGGCACAGTCGCTGATTCCCTACGGCGCGCAGCTGCTCATGGCTGCCGGCCTGGCGGCTGTCAGCCCCATTCAGATCATACCTTATTTATATTATCCATATATCATGGGTGCCGCTGCCGTCATTGCCATCCTGCTACAGCGACATGTGGCGACGAGCCCGCAGACCCAGTAAGCTCCATACTGATTCCCGTATGCAAATCATCACCAAGTACTTCCCCGACCTCACACCCGTGCAGTGCCGCCAGATGGCGGCTCTCAACGAAGTCTATCACGACTGGAATGCCAAGATCAACGTCATCAGCCGTCGCGACATCGACAACCTCTACGAGCACCACGTCCTTCACTCGCTTGGCATCGCCAAGGTCGTCAGCTTCCGCCCCGGCACGCGCATCATGGACCTGGGCACGGGCGGAGGCTTCCCCGGCATACCGCTGGCCATACTCTTCCCCGAGGTGCAGTTTCACCTCGTGGATAGCATAGGCAAGAAAATACGTGTGTGCGACGAAGTCATTGCCGCACTGGGCCTCACCAACGTCACCACGCAGCACGCGCGTGTCGAGGAGGTGCGCTATGTACCCAACCCCAAGAAAATGCGGTCGCACACCGGGCGCCCCAAGGCCGATGGGCCGGAGACGGCCATGACGTCCGACACAGGCATCTTGCAGCCCGCACGCTTCGACTTCGTGGTGAGCCGGGCTGTGATGCCGCTGGCCGACCTCCTCAAGCTCTCGCGCCCACATATACGCCACGAGCAGCTCAACGCCCTGCCCAACGGACTCATCGCACTGAAGGGCGGCGAGCTCGACCGCGAGGCTGCCGCCGTGAAGGCCGAGAAGCTCGTCACGCCACTCTCCGACTTCTTCGGCGAGGAGTATTTCCAGACCAAGATGGTGGTTTACGTACACTGTTAGCCCCCCCAACACATCCTGCGCCATGTTAAAGACATTCATCGTCAATCCCATTCAGGAGAACTGCTACATCCTCTCCGACGACACCACCTCCGAGGCTGTCATCATCGACTGCGGAGCACTGTTCCCCGCCGAGGGCCGTGAGATAGCCGCCTACATCGACGACAACGGACTGCACCCCGTGGCCCACCTGCTCACACACGCCCACTTCGACCACCTCTTTGGCGCGCAGCTTTTTGCCGACCGCTATGGCCTGCTGCCACGCTTCGCCGCTGCCGACCGTTCCATCTATGACAACGCTGCCATGCAGGCCTCAGCGCTCTTCGGACAGCAGATGCAGTTTCCCGTGCCGAAGCCGGGACCATACGTCGATGCCGCCACCACGATGGCTTGCGGCCGTCACACCATAAGCGTCATATCCACGCCGGGACATACCCCCGGGGGCGTGTGCTACTATTGTGCCGACCTCGGCATTCTCTTCTCGGGCGACACGCTGTTCCGCATGAGCATCGGACGCACCGACCTGCCGGGAGGTGACTACGGCAC
This sequence comes from uncultured Prevotellaceae bacterium, assembly GCA_947167455.1. Classification (GTDB taxonomy): domain Bacteria; phylum Bacteroidota; class Bacteroidia; order Bacteroidales; family Bacteroidaceae; genus Physcousia. Next base: position 68,931 of record CAMVIB010000002.1, read on the forward strand.
ACTATGCCGCTCTCTGCACACCCTCGCCGACACACTGCCGGATGCCACGCGCGTCCTGCCCGGCCATGGACCCGTCACCACCATTGCCGACGAGCGTCGGGCCAATCCCTACCTGCAATGAACGGTCATGCCGCGTCATCCTGCATCTCATAACCTCTGATACACCTTTAACCTTACATAATTTTATGCAACGAATCCGCAATGGCCTGCTGGCCGTCATGCTAACGGCCGCAACCCTACCTGCTGCAGCACAGGATGCTGCTTCACACCTCACGCTTCGCTACCGCCATCCCGCCCACGAGTGGGTGGAGGCTCTGCCTGTGGGCAACGGCCACATGGGTGCAATGGTCTATGGAGGCATCGACCACGAAGAGATTCAGCTCAACGAAGGCACCTTCTGGGGCGGCGGCCCGCATCGCAACGACGCCGAGGGTGCTGCCGACAGCCTCCAGCGTGTGCGCGACCTCATCTTTTCCGGGCAGGCCATGGCGGCACAGCAGCTCATGCAGCGACGCTTCATGACGCCGCGCAACGGCATGCCCTTCCAGACACTGGGCAGCCTGCACATCGACGCGCTGACACCGGCATCGGTGCCTGCGGCTTATGAGCGCTCGCTGACGCTCGACGATGCCACGGCACGCACACAGTGGACCGACAGTGCCGGCGTGACATTCACACGCGAGGTGATTGCCTCATTGCCAACCCATGCCATCGTAATCCGCCTAACGGCATCGCAGCCAAGGCGTCTGGCATTCCGACTGCGTTTCACCTCGCCGTTGGACATCACCCGCTCACACCAACGTAAGGCTCTCGTCATGGAGGGCCGCGGACGCGACCATGAGGGCGTACCCGGGGTGGTGAAGATGCAGACGCGTGCTGCCGTCACTCTCAAGGACGGCAGCCAGCAGCTCACCGACTCCACCATCACCGTCACGGATGCCACGGAGGCTGTCATCTACGTCGCCGCTGCCACCAACTTCGTCAACTACAATGATGTCTCTGCCGACGCCGCGCGCCGTGCGGATGCCATCATGAAGCAGGCCCTACGTCAGCCCTGGCAGCAGTTGTGGGACGACAACGCCGCTGCCTATCGCAGGTATTTCGACCGCGTGAGCCTGCACCTCGGAGGCTCGCCGGCCGAGGTCGATACTATGCAGACCCATCTGCGTGTGGCGCGCTTTGCCAGCGGAAAGACAGACCCCTCGCTCGCCGCGCTGATGTTCAACTATGGCCGCTACCTACTCATAGCGTGCTCGCAGCCCGGCGGGCAGGCGGCAGGCCTTCAGGGCTTGTGGAATAAGGACTTGCTGGCTATGTGGGATGGCAAATATACCATCAACATCAATGCCGAAATGAACTATTGGCCTGCCGAGGTGTGCAACCTCAGCGAGCTTGCCGAGCCGCTGTTCGACCTCATCGACGACCTCAGCCAGACCGGGCGCCATACGGCGCGCACCATGTATGGCGCACGCGGATGGGTGGCCCACCACAACACTGACATCTGGAGGTCAACGGGCATCGTCGATGGGCCGTTTTGGGGTGCCTTCCCCATTGGCGGGGCATGGCTCACCACACATCTCTGGGAGCATTATCTCTACACCGCCGATGCTGACTTCCTTAGCCGCCACTACGATGCCATGCGCGGTGCTGCCGAGTTCCTGCTGAGCTACCTCGTCAGGCATCCCAAGTACGGATGGCTGGTGACGTGCCCTGCCGTCTCTCCCGAGCACGGACCCGAGGGCGAATGGGGTGCCTCCCTATGTGCCGGACCCACGATGGACACGCAGATCGTGCGCGATGTCTTCGCCCAGACGATAGAGGCTGCCGAGGTGCTGGGGCGCGACCGCGCTTTTGCCGACTCACTGCGTCAGGCCATGCAGCAGCTGCCGCCGATGCAGATAGGGCGTCTCGGCCAGCTGCAGGAATGGCTTGAGGATGCCGACAAGGCCGACGACCATCATCGTCACGTCTCACATCTCTATGGCCTTTACCCTAGCCGTCAGATCACGGCCTCTGCCACCCCCGACCTCTTCCGCGCCTGCCGTGCATCGCTGCAGTATCGCGGCGACGATGCCACGGGGTGGAGCATAGGATGGAAGCTGTGTCTCTGGGCACGCCTCCTCGACGGCGACCATGCCTACACGATGATACGCACCCTGCTCAACCCCCTACCTTCCGACAGCAAACAGAGTCAGTACCCCAACGGACGTGTCTATCCCAATCTCTTCGACGCCCATCCGCCATTCCAGATCGACGGCAACTTCGGCTTCACGGCCGGTGTGGCAGAGATGCTCTTACAGAGCCACGAGGGCTTCATACGCCTGCTGCCGGCGCTGCCGGTGTTCTGGCCGGAGGGTGAAGTGCGCGGCCTGCGCGCACGGGGTGGCTTCGAGGTAAGCATGAGCTGGAGCCGTGGCAAGTTTCAGCATGCCACCATCCGCAGCATGAGGGGAGGACGTCTCCGCGTTCTCGTGGGCAACGACCTCCGCACCATCGACACGCTCCCTGGCAAAGACTACGACATCGTTCCGTGACATGCAACCTGACGTGGCATTGCGCAGGGCATTCGCTGCTCAACCTCCGCATTTGCTGCCTTACGTTACCTCGGAACTGTGATTAGGCATGTTCTCTTGTCGTGTCATCTGCATCCCCTAGGCGAGGCAGTTGCATCCCCTAGGCGAGGCGGTTGCATCCCCTAGGCGAGGCAGTTGCATCCCCTAGGGGAGTTATGAAACTCGCCTAGGGGAGTTACAATACTCGCCTAGGGGAGTTACATAACTCCCCTAGGGGCTTTTTCTGCACCCCGAAAACATGTAGTGTCTGCCCCCTAATCCATGCGTCGGGTGTGCCCCCGAGGTTGAGCTTCAGCCCCCCCAAAAAAAGACTGCCCCTCTGCTCACGCAGAAGGGCAGTCACAACACAAACACAAAATAAAACACGACAATATGCTGTCCGATAGCTGGATTATGAAATTGGAATACTCGCTGATTGCTCAGCAGTCTTTGATGTGCAACGTCGGCCGATGCTCTCGCACTGAACCAGCGTCTCTAACCACATTGCCATCCGGCAGCATATGTTCTTTTTCAGGCTTGGGATGCTTACATGATGCCGCGCTCGCGGAGGGCACACTGCCATTTCCATGCGCTGGCGAGGACGTCTTCGAGTGGCGTTTCGGCCTTCCAGCCCAGCACACGGTTGGCCTTATCGACGTTGCCCCACACCTTCTCGATATCGCCGGCACGACGACCCACGATCTGGTAGTTGAGCTTCACGCCTGTGGCTTTCTCGAAGCCGTGTATGAGTTCGAGTACGCTTGTACCCTTGCCTGTTCCGATGTTATATACCTCTACGGGAGCCTCGGTCTTGTCTTCCATGATGCGTGTCATGGCCACGACGTGAGCCTTGGCGAGATCGACGACGTAGATGTAGTCGCGGATGCAGCTGCCGTCGGGCGTGTCGTAGTCGTCGCCGAAGACGCTGAGCTTCTCGCGGATGCCGATGGCAGTCTGCGTGAGGTAGGGGATGAGGTTCTGCGGCACGCCATTGGGCATCTCGCCGATGATGGCCGAGGGGTGAGAACCTATGGGGTTGAAGTATCTCAGGAGGATGGCCTTGATGGGCGAGCCGCTGGCCACGGTGTCCTGTATGATCTCCTCGTTGATCTGCTTGGTGTTGCCGTATGGACTCTCAGCCTTCTTGATGGGAGTCTCCTCGGTGGCGGGGAGCACGTCGGGCTGGCCATAGACGGTGCATGAGCTTGAGAAAATGATGCCCTTGACATCATACTTCGGCATGAGTTCCAGCAGGTTGATGAGCGAAACGATATTATTGCGATAGTAGAGCAGGGGCTTCTCAACACTCTCGCCTACGGCCTTGCTGGCGGCGAAGTGTATGATGCCCTTAATCTTGGGGTACTTCTTGAAAACGCTTTCTGTGGCATCGAAGTCACGCAAATCAACCTTCTCGAAAGCGGGGCGGATGCCTGTTATTTTCTCTATGCCGTCGATGACGTCGGCACGTGAGTTGGAGAGATTGTCAACAATGACGACATCGTAGCCGGCATTCTGCAACTCTACAGTGGTGTGCGAACCGATGAATCCGGTGCCACCTGTTACGAGGATAGTTTCTTTCATTGTCGTCGTAGAAGTATATGCTTTGAGGGTTAGTTCTTGAAGTTTGCCGCGCAAAAGTAGTCACTTTTTTGATACGTTCAAAGAAAAATGTCATTTTTTTCGCCTTTTTGTGACTTTTTCCTGCAAAAAAGTTTACATAACGCCACTCCGAGACCTGCGGAGAGGCAAATTAAGGCAATTTATTCTGACATGCAACATTCTTTAACTAACAAAGGCTTGCGGGTGCGCGCGCGAATTACTAATTTTGACGCGCAATCTTGGATATAACACTTCACCGAACATGAAAAAAATTCTTCTTTCATTTGCCGCTGCCGCACTGCTTGTGCTGTCAGCCTGTGAGGAACGCAAGTCTTACGAGACTGTTGACGGCGACCCGCTTGACACGCGTATCTACACTCTCAGTAACGGACTCAAGGTCTATCTCTCTGTGAACAACAACGAGCCACGCATACAGGCCAATATCGCCGTGCGGACAGGGTCGCGCAATGACCCGGCGGAGACTACGGGCCTGGCGCACTACCTCGAGCACCTGATGTTCAAGGGCACCAGGCAGTTTGGCACCACCGACAGCACGGCAGAGGCTCCCCTGCTCGCTGAGATAGAGCAGCGTTTCGAGGACTATCGGCAGCTCACCGACCCCGCAGCACGCAAGCGTGCGTACCACGAGATAGACAGCGTCAGCCAGCTGGCAGCGCAATACAATATCCCCAACGAATACGACAAGCTGATGGCACTCATCGGCAGCGACGGCACCAACGCTTACACCTCGTTCGACCAGACGGTGTATGTTGAAAACATACCCTCCAACGAGATTGAAAACTGGGCGCGCATTCAGGCCGACCGTTTCCAGAATATGGTGATCCGAGGCTTCCACACCGAGCTCGAGGCTGTCTATGAGGAGTATAACCTCTATCTGAGCGACGACGGCGAGAAGATGCTCAACGCCTTGCTCTACAAGCTCTTTCCCACACACCCCTACGGCACGCAGACTACCATCGGCACTCAGGAGCACCTGAAGAACCCGTCGATAACGAACATCAAGAACTACTTCCACAACTACTATTGCCCGAACAACGTGGCCATCTTCATGGCCGGCGACTTCGACCCCGACAAGACCATCGCCATCCTCGAGAAATACTTCGGCGAGTGGCAGCCCAATCCTGACTGTAAGCGTCCGGAATACGCGGAGCAGCCTGAGCTGACGGCACCTGTTGACACTTCTGTGGTAGGACTCGAGGCAGAGCAGCTCTACCTCGGATGGGCCTTCCCGGCTGCCAAGGATGCTGCCTGCGACACGCTGTCGCTCATCAGCGAAGTGCTCTCGAACGGACGTGCCGGCCTCATAGACCTCGACATCAACCAAAAGATGACAATGCTGGGAGCATTTGCAGGCGACTATCAGCTCTGCGACCACAGCATCTTCTTCATGGGAGGTTCGCCACGTCAGGGCCAGACGCTCGAGGAGTGTCGCGACCTCCTCAAGGCTGAGCTTGCGAAACTGAAGAGCGGAGACTTCCCCGACGACATCCTGCCTGCCATCATCAATAACCTGAAGCTGCGTGAGATGCAGTCTTTGGAGAACAACCGTGCACGTGTGTCGATGTTTGAGCGCTCATTCATCAACGGCATAGACTGGAAGGATTGCGTGGGAAGAATCGACCGCATAGCGGCACTTACGAAGGATGACATCGTAGCCTTCGCACAGCGCCACCTGACAGACAACTTCGTCACTGTCTTCAAACGTCAGGGCGACGACCCCAATATCAAGAAAATCGACAAGCCCGAGATTACCGCCATCCCTGCCAACCGCGACAAGATGAGTGCCTTCGTCAAGGAAATCCAAGACACGGAGGTGGAGCCCATACAACCGCGCTTCGTGGATTTCAAGAAGGATATGACCGAAGCCCGTTGGACGCCGGACAACGATGGCGCGTCCGAACGCAAGCTGCCGCTCATCTACAAGCAGAACACTGAAAACGGCATCTTCTACCTCGTGTTCCGTCTGCCCTTCGGCACGGCTGCCGACAAGCGCATTGGTGCTGCTGCCGAATACGTCACGCTGCTCGGCACCGACTCGATGACTGCAGAACAGGTGCAGCAGAAGTTCTATGGGCTGGCCTGCTCATTCGGCATCGGGGCAGGCGACTATCAGACCACCATCACCCTCTCGGGACTCGACGAGAACATGCCCGAGGCACTGGCGCTACTGGAGAACGTGCTGAAGAACGTGCAGGTGGATAGCACAGCCTATGCCGCTTACGTTGCCAATGCCGCCAAGGCACAGGCCGATGCCAAGCTGGAACAGAGGCAGTGCTTCAACAGGCTGCGCGCTTACGGCATGTACGGACAGCGCAACAGCCAGCGTGACATCATGACCGCAGCCCTGCTCGCCGAGACAGACCCGCAGGAACTCGTGGATATCCTACATGGTCTGACTGGCTATGAGCATACCGTGCTCTACTATGGCCCGCGTGCGATGGGCGACCTCACCGACCTGCTCACACAGGAACACCGCCTGTCGGCCGAGCTGAAAGCTCCGCTCGCCTTCGAGGAGTATATGGAGCAGCCTACGCCTACGACGGAAATCTTGCTTGCACCCTATGATGCCAAGAATATCTACATGATGGCCATCAACAACGATGAGACAGCGTGGCAGCCGGAGATGACGCCTGTGGCTGCACTCTTCAACGAGTACTTCGGCGCCGGAATGAATGGCATCGTGTTCCAGGAACTGCGCGAGAGCCGCGGGCTGGCCTACAGCGCACGCGCCTACTACGACCAGATGCCCGACCGCAAGGGACACCCCGAGACGAGCTACACCTTCATCATCTCGCAAAATGACAAGATGATGGACTGCATACGCACCTTCAACGAGATTCTCGACTCCATACCGCAGAGCCCGAGTGCATTCGAGATTGCCAAGCAGAGCCTCACAAAACAGCTGGCAGCACAGCGCACCACACGCTTTGCCGTGCTTAATGCCTGGATGGCAGCGCAAGACCGTGGCATAGACTACGACATCAACGAGAAAATCTACAACGCCCTGCCCGACATCACTCTCGACGACATCGTGCGATTTGCCAACGAACGCATGGCGCGCAAGCCCCGACGCTATGTCATCCTGGGCAACGAGAGCGAGCTCGACATGTCTGCCCTCGGACAGACAGGACCCGTAAGACGGGTGTCGCTCCAGGAAATCTTCGGCTACTAACACCATACACATCCAGCCAATTATATATACACAACGTTGACACTATGAATTGTAAAGCTTTTCTCATCGCGGCGGCAACCGCACTATCTTCCGTGTCGGCATCGGCACTCACGCCATTATGGCTGCGTGCAGCTGCCATAAGCCCCGACGGACAGACAATAGCCTTCGCCTACAAAGGCAACCTCTATACCGTGGCCGTCAGCGGCGGACGTGCACAGCAACTGACATCCAATCCCGCACACGACACACAACCCGTGTGGTCGCCAAGCGGCAAAAACATAGCCTTCGTGTCCAACCGTGAAGGCAGCATGGATATATGGCTCATAGGAGCCGACGGCGAGGGGCTGACACGACTCACCACACACTCCGGCACGGAGACGCCACTCGTCTTCACTTCCGACGATGAACTTGTCTTCACAGCTGCCGGAATGCCGAGGCCGGAGGACATGCAGTTCCCATCGTCGGTATTCACACACCTATATAAAATACGCACGCGCGCGGGAGAACGACCGCAGTGGCTATCGGACGTCAGTGCCGGCAATGTCACCATGGGACCCGACGGCACCATCATCTACGATGCCATCAAGGGCTACGAGAACCAGTGGCGAAAGCACCACACCAGCAGCATTGCACGTGACCTGTGGCAAGCCGACCTCAATGCCGGTCGCGGTGGCGTGCCGACATATCGTCAGCTCACCACCACACCATCCGAAGACCGCAATCCTGTCTTTGTCGCACAGACAAAGACTTTGTACTGGCTCTCCGAGCAGAACGGAACGTTCAATGTCTATGAGCGTCAGCTCGCCACGCCAGATGCCAAGGAACGCAGGCTTACCAACTTCGAGGGGGCACCGGTGAGATACCTCACTGCGTCGGCCGACGGACTACTGTGCTTCTCACAGGACGGAGAACTCTACACTATGCGCCCCGGCAGTCAGCCCAAGAAGGTCAGCATAAGCATCATCTCCGACAACAACGAGCGCGACGAGGTGCGCCGCGTGGTGGCCGGCGGAGCACGTAGCGTCAGTATCTCTCCCAAAGGCAAGGAGATAGCTTTCATCCTCGACGGCGACGTTTATGTCACAAGTCTCGACTACAAGACCACACGTCAGGTCACCGACACCCCTGAGGAAGAGCGTGACGTGACCTTCGCTGCCGACGGACGAAGTCTCGTGTATGCCTCTGAGCGGAACGGACGATGGGGGATATATCGCTCAACTCTCAAGAGCGACGAAGAGAAGCAGTTTACTTATGCCACAGAGCTGAAAGAAGAACTTCTCACCGACCCCGACCAGACGTGCTTCCAGCCAGCATACAGTCCCGACGGCAAGAAGATTGCATTCCTGCGCGACAGGGCGGAACTGTGTGTCATGGATGCCAAGTCGAAGAGCATCACCACTGTAATGCCGGCGCGTTTCCAATATTCATACAGAGACGGCGACCAGAGCTATGCCTGGAGCCCAAACTCTAAGTACTTGCTCACAGAATACATCGGCACCGGGGGGTGGAGTAATACCGACATCGCTCTCGTTCAGGCCGATGGCAAGGGCAAGCTCGTGAACATCACCAATTCCGGCTATACCGAGGGCAATCCGCGATGGGCGCTCGACGGCAAAGCCATCATTTTCCAAAGCGACCGCGCAGGCTACCGCAGCCATGGCTCATGGGGTGCCGAGCGCGACTACTTCATCACCTTCCTCAACCAAGATGCCTATGAGCGTTTCAATATGAACAAGGAGGAACGTGAGCGTTTCGACGAGGCCGAGAAAGCCGCTAAGGAAAAGGCCAAGAAGGAAAAGGAAGAAAAGGAAAAGAAGGAAAAGGAGAAAAAGGAGAAGGCCAAGAAGAAGGGCAAGGAGAAGAGCGAGGATGAGCTTGCCAAGGAGCGTGAGAAGGAGGAGAAAGCCAAGAAGGAGCGCGAGGAGAAGGAAGCCAAGGCCGACAGCGTCAAGAATGCCAATCCCGAGCTCGACCTCCGCGACCTTGACCTCCGCACTGTGCGCCTCACCACTGCCAGCAGCAGCATGGGCGATGCTGTGCTCAACAAGGATGGCACTAAGCTCTACTACGTGGCAACTTACGCCCTCGGCACGGCACTTTGGGAACGTGACCTCGAGACTGGCAACACTGTCATCAAGTCCACAGCCGTGACATTCAGTCAATTCGATGTGGATGCCGAGGGCAAGACGGCCTACTACGCCAGCGGCGGTCAAATCAAGAAGCTCGACATCAGTGCCGGCTCCGTCAAGAACATCGACTTCGAGTGCTTCCACACGACACGCCCCACGGCCGAGCTGGCATGTTACTTCGAACACATCTGGAACCAGACACGCGAGAAGCTCTACGACCCAGGCATGAATGGCGCCGATTGGAATGCCCTGCACAAACGCTATGCCCGCTTCCTGCCGCACATCAACAACGGTTGGGACTTCGCAGAGATGGCCAGCGAGCTGCTCGGCGAACTCAATGTGTCGCATACGGGATGCTCATACAGGGTCGGCAGCAGTGCGCTGACAGTGGCAAGCCTGGGAGTGTTCCTCGATGAGGCTTACAGCGGCGACGGCCTACGTGTGGCAGAGCTCATAGAGGGTACACCGCTTTACATCCACAAGTGTGTGGCTCCTGGCGACATCATCACGCACATTGACGGAAAGAAAATAGAAGCAGGACGCGACTATTATCCCTTGCTTGCCGGCAAGGCCGGACGCTACACGCGTCTCACCGTCAGACCCGTCAAGGGAAAGGAGAAGGATGTCACCGTGCGTCTCGAAGCCTCCGTGAGCGATGCTCTCTACCGACGCTGGGTGCGTCGATGCGAGCACATCGTGGACAGCCTGTCAAAGGGACGGCTGGCATACGTTCACATTCAGGCTATGGACGGAGAGAGCTATCACACCCTCTACCGCGAGTTGTTGTCCGACAAGAACCGCAACCGTGATGCCGTGATTGTTGACACACGCCATAACGGGGGAGGATGGCTCCACAACGATGTCTGCGAACTGCTCTCCGGCACGGCTGCTGTGACCTATACGCCGCGCGGACAGTATATCGGCACCGACCCATACAACCGCTGGACAAAACCATCGTGCATGCTCATCTGCGAAGACAACTACAGTAACGCCCACGGCACCCCATGGCTCTACAAAGAGCAAGCCATCGGCAAGCTCATAGGAGCGCCGGTGCCGGGAACGATGACGGCAGTGTGGTGGGAGCGTCGCAGCAACGGATTCGTCTTCGGAATCCCCGAGGTGGGGTCGCTCGACCGTCGAGGCAACTACCTTGAGAATCAGCAACTCGAACCAGACATCCTCGTCGTGGCACAGCCAGAGGATATGCTGCACGGCCGCGACATACAGCTCGAAAGAGCCGTAAGCGAAATGTTAAAACAGTGAAAAATACCATAAACTTTAACCCCGAAGACCCCAATTCTCAACTTTTTCACCTAACTTTGCGCCATAATTGCAAAGCACACTGAGTGATGAAACTGATACTGCTCTCTACTCCGGACTTCTTCGTCGAAGAGGACACCATAATAAATGCCCTCTTCGAGGAAGGACTCGACATGCTGCATCTGCGCAAGCCGGGAGCAGAGCCTATATACTCCGAGCGTCTGCTCACCCTGCTGCCGCAGCAGTGGCACTCGCGTATCGTCGTACACGAACACTTTTATCTCAAAGAAGAGTTCGGACTCAGAGGCATACACCTCAACGACGAGAACCCAGTGCCGCCAAGGGCTTACAGCGGACAGATAAGCCGCTCATGCCATTCAATAGAAGAGCTGCAGTCGCTGCGTGCCGACATGGATTATGTCTTCCTCTCGCCTGTCTTCGACAGCATCTCACGACCCGAGCGGCGAGCTGCTTTCTCACCTCAACAGCTACATGATGCCACGCGTGCCGGGCTCATCGACCGTAAGGTCATGGCAGCAGGAGGTGTCTCCAGCGAGACACTGCCCTTGCTGGCCGACTATGGCTTCGGCGGTGCAGTGGTGCTCGGAGACCTCTGGAACCGCTTCAACATACACTCGGGGCTCGACTACCGCGAGGTGATAGCACACTTCCGCAAGCTGCGAAAGGCGGCAAAGTGAGCCACGGCAGATTTTGGCCGTCAAAGAAACGAACAAAAACGAACAACAGTAATACATAAACCTCAATGGAACAGAATTTCCTTGTATTCTCTGGCTCCGCTACACAGTATCTCACAGAAAAAATCTGTGCCAGCCTCGGCGTGCCACAGGGCAAGATTATCAACACGAAATTTGCCGACGGCGAGTTCTCGGTGAGCTACGAGGAGAGCATACGCGGACGTGACATATTCCTCGTACAGAGCACCTTCCCCCCCACCGACAACCTCATGGAGCTCCTGCTGATGATAGATGCCGCTAAGCGGGCATCGGCACGCAGTATCAATGCCGTCATTCCATATTTCGGATGGGCACGTCAAGACCGCAAGGACAAGCCCCGAGTTGCCATCGGTGCCAAGCTCGTGGCCGACATGCTCTCTGTGGCCGGTGTGAACCGAGTAATAACCATGGACTTGCATGCCGACCAGGAACAAGGTTTCTTCGATGTCCCTGTTGACCACCTCTACGCGTCGAGCGTCATGCTGCCATATATAGAGAGCCTAAACCTGCCCAATCTCGTCATAGCTACACCCGACGTGGGAGGCTCAAAGCGCGCATCGGCTTACTCTAAGTACTTCGGATGCCCGCTCGTGTTGTGCAACAAGGTGCGTCCACGTCCCAACGAGGTTGGCACCATGCAGGTCATCGGCGATGTCACCGATGCCGATGTGGTGCTCATTGACGACATGGTGGACACTGCCGGAACCATTACTAAGGCCGCCGATATCATGATGGAGAGCGGAGCGCACTCCGTCAGGGCCATAGCAAGCCACTGTGTGATGTCAGGGCCTGCCAGTGAGCGGGTCCAGGCCAGCAAGCTCACAGAAATCGTCTTCACGGACAGCATCCCGTACTCTGCACGTTGCGCTAAGGTAAAGCAAATCAGCATCGCAGGGCTGATAGCTGAGACGATACGCCGCGTCGTAGAGAACAAGAGTATCTCAAATCAGTATCTTATCTGACGTTAACTGAATAATTATTATTAAAAACACGAAATCCTATGAAAAAGCTATTCACTCTGTGCGCCCTCGCAATGGCCTTGGGTACACAATCGGTTTCCGCACAAGTTGTTGTAGATCCCACACAACCTAACCAGGAGGTACTCACACGCGCCAACAAGCAAATCTCCGATCAAGAGAAAATCCTCAAGGACCTGCAGAAGGAGGAGAAAGACCTCAACTCTAAGCTCAAGGATGTGAAGAGCCGTATCAAGAAGGCTAAGGCCGAAATCAAGGAGGCCAAGAAGGTCATCAAGGATGAGGAGAAGCGCGTAAAGGCTGCACAGAAGGCTGCCGAGTCGGCCCAAAAGATGATGCAATAGTCACAGCCTACGCGACTATGAAATCATTGCGCGAACTATACCGCATCGGCAAGGGCCCGTCGAGTTCACATACTATGGGGCCTCAGGCCGCTGCACACATCTACATGAATCGTCACCCCGAAGCACTTGCCTTCGAGGTGACGCTTTATGGTAGCCTCGCTGCCACGGGGAAGGGACACATGACAGACGTGGCCATAACCGACGTCCTCAGCCGTCAGGCACACGTCAACATCATTTGGGAACCCACGGTGTTCCTGCCATACCATCCCAATGGCATGAAATTCGTGGCCATAGATGACCATGGCAATCGTAGCGATGAGTGGACGGTATATAGCGTCGGCGGTGGAGCGCTCTCCGAGGGCAACGATGATGACTCCACACAGAGTTCTGATGTCTATGACCTTACGACACTCACCGAAATCATGGAATGGTGTCAAGACTACGGTCGCGCCTATTGGGAATATGTGGAACGATGCGAGGGTCCTGCCATCTGGGATTACCTCATGGAGGTGTGGCAGGTCATGCAAGCCGCCGTGGAGAGAGGCATCGACCACGAGGGTGTGCTGCCAGGGCCTCTCGGCCTGCAACGCAAGGCACCAATCTATTACGTAAAGGCCAAGGGCTACAAGGCCAACCTCCAGAGCACGGGACTCGTATATGCCTACGCCTTGGCCGTGAGTGAGGAGAATGCATCAGGAGGTATCATTGCCACTGCACCTACATGTGGCTCGTGCGGCGTCATGCCAGCTGTGCTGTATCATCTCAGTCACGGACACGCGTTCTCTGACCAGCGCATACTACACGCCCTGGCAACGGCAGGGCTTATCGGCAACATCGTGAAGCACAACGCCAGCATCAGCGGAGCCGACGTGGGATGTCAGGGTGAAGTGGGAGTGGCGTGTGCCATGGCTTCGGCTGCGGCGTGTCAGCTCTTCGGCGGTTCGGTGGCACAAATAGAATATGCTGCCGAGATGGGACTCGAACATCACCTGGGCATGACATGTGACCCCATCTGCGGACTCGTGCAGATACCATGCATAGAGCGTAATGCCTTTGCCGCCACACGTGCTCTCGACTCGAATCTGTATGCGTCATTCTCCGACGGACAGCATCGAGTGAGCTTCGATCACATCGTGGAGGTGATGAAGCAGACGGGACACGACCTGCCGTCGCTCTACAAAGAGACATCGGAAGGAGGACTCGCCAAGCTGGCTGAGCAACAGCAAACTTCATAAACATCTGCCACATCATACAACCACACACTTAAAATGTCAAGAAAACGCAAGCCACTGCCCTTGCTTGAGGGCATAGAGATAACCGACATCGCCGCCGAGGGCAAGAGCCTGGTCAGGGTGAATGACATGGTGGTATTCGTACCGTTCGTTATTCCTGGAGATGTCGTTGACCTGCAAGTGACACACAAGAAGCACAACTACGCTGAGGCCGAAGTGGTGCGAATGCTCCAACCCTCGCCAGACCGCGTTGAACCTTTCTGTCGGCATTTCGGCGTGTGTGGCGGCTGCAAGTGGCAGATGTTGCCATATCCCCTTCAGTTGCGCGCCAAACAGCATCAGGTTATGGAGCAGCTGAGGCGTATCGGCAAGGTGGAACTGCCCGAATGTCAGTCCATCATAGGCTCTGCACAGACACGTGCCTATCGCAATAAACTCGAATTTGGCTTCTGCAACCGGCGCTGGCTCACACGCGAGCAGATAGCCTCCGGCGAGACATTCGAACATCAGGAGAGTGTGGGCTACCACACCACAGGAACCTTCGACAAGATTCTGCCCATAGAGGAGTGTCACCTCATGGAACCCGTCAACGACCGCCTGCGCCTCTTCATCCGCGACTATGCATACGCTCACGGCCTCACCTTCTATGCTCCACGCGAGCACACAGGACTGCTGCGAGGCATGATGATACGTCTCTCCAACAGCGGAGAACTGATGTTGCTCATACAGTTCTGCATACAGAGTGATGCCGAGCAGCAGCAGGCCGACAGCCTTCTCGATGCCGTGCGGCAGGCTTTTCCAGAATTGACATCGCTCGTGTGGGTGAACAATACCAAATTTAATGACACCTTCGGCGACCTCGATATCCATCTCCACTCGGGCAGGGATCATATCTTCCTCCTCATGGAAGACTTGCGCTTCAAGGTGGGGCCGAAGTCATTCTATCAGACTAACACAGAACAGGCACTACAGCTCTACAGCGTGGCTCGTGACTTTGCCTTCTCGCCGCTGCCGGCAGATGCGGGCTGCGAAATCCCTGTTCCTGATGATGCGGGCGGTGAATGCCCTGTTCCTGATGATGCGGGCTGCAAAATCCCTGTTCCTGATGATGCGGGCGACAAGCTCAGGGCCGCTGCTCATGACGAGGATGCCTTGCCCCTTGTTTACGACCTCTACACAGGCACAGGCACTATTGCTAACTTCGTGGCGAGGAAAGCACGTAAGGTCATAGGCATCGAGTATGTGCCCGATGCCATCGAGGATGCACGCATCAACAGCCAGATAAACGGTATCGACAACACTCGTTTCTTTGCCGGAGACATGAAGGACATACTCACTGATGCCTTCATTGACGAACATGGACGTCCTGACATCATCATCACTGACCCTCCACGGGCTGGTATGCATGCCGATGTCATAAAAGTTATTCTCAACGCCGCCCCACGGCGAATCGTCTATGTCAGCTGCAACCCGGCCACGCAGGCTCGTGACCTCGCCCTGCTCAACGAGTTATACAGTGTCGTGCGCATCCAGCCTGTGGACATGTTTCCGCACACACAGCATGTCGAGAACGTTGTGCTCCTCGTGCGTCGATGACACGTCCCGTGAAAACTGCCCCTAAACAATAAAGAGGGTGTGTCAAAATAGGCACATCCTCTTTATTTTTGTTTAAGCCTGGCACGTATGTGAGTAGTAATGTGCTATGCTGCCATTTTTGTGATTTTCAGTTTATCTGTGCTCTGCAGGCACCTCATAAGCGTATATGAGCCCTCAAGAGGTTCTGACAGCCATCCATTTGTGGGCATATTACCCTGTTTTCGTAGCTTTGCCGCCATTTTCTTGACATTGAAGGCAATGGCGAAGAAGGCAAAGTCCATTGTGACCTTGTCCTTTCCGAAGTGTCGGAAGCGTCTGTAGTGCATGTTGTACTTCATCTGTCCGAAGACCGCCTCCGGTTCTATGGGACGCTTGGAGCGGTGTTGAAGTCCTTTTTCCGAGGTCAGCCGCTCGCGTGCCTTGCGCTTGTATTCCATGAGGCGGTGGTTGACTTCTATCTCCCTGTTACCGTTTCTCTTCTTGTAGCACCCCCATCTCAAGGGGCATCCCTCACATCTGCGGGCTCTGTAGATGACGCTTTCCGTCCTGTATCCGCTGTCGGTCTTCCCGTGTCTTACCCCGATACGTTCCATGTGCTGCCCCATCGGACAGACGAAGTAGTCCCCATCCGGGTTATAGTACAGGCTCTCTATGCGGAAGATGTCATTTTTGAAGGCCCGTTTCTGCTCTTTGTGGAAGAGGTTGTACTTGACGTATGCCTCCATGTCGTGTGCCTCCATGAAGGCGTAGTTCTCCTCGCTGCCGTAACCGGAGTCGGCGCACGTCTCCTTGGCATAGTGTCCATACCTGTCGGAGAAGGAGGAAAGGAAGGGTATCATGGTGAGTGTGTCCGTCGGGTTGTGGAAGAAACCGAAGTCGGTGATGAACTGGTTCTCAGTAGCTATCTGCAGGTTGTACCCGGGTTTGGTCTGCCCGTTGTTCATGGCGTCCTCCTTCATGCGCATGAATGTCGCATCAGGGTCGGTCTTGCTGTAGGAGTTGCGCTCGCCCAATGTTCCAAGGTGACTGTCATACTCGGAGAGTTTGTCGCGCATCTGCTCTATCTGCCTTACCTTCTTCTGCTTCTCGCGTAAGGTCTTTTTCTCATCCTTGCTCTTGGGGACAGGCTGCTCCGAGAGGGACTGGCGCAGTTCTGAGGCAATCTCCGTAAGCGTCTCGGGTGTAAAACTGACAGTCTCGTCGGCTGCCGCCTTGTCCTGGGCGATGGCTTCGTCAACCTGAGACAGCAGCACACGTATCTTCTCCATCAGCTTGGCACGGTTCTTCTCAACGGTCTTGCGCCATACAAAGGTGTACTTGTTGGCCTTCGACTCTATCTTCGTTCCGTCTATATACTCCACATCCAGTGTCACCAGACCCTTGGCCGAGAGAAGAAGGACCAGCTGGGTGAAGATGTTGTTTATCTCGTTCTTAACACGGTTACGGAAACGGTTGACGGTGATGAAGTCCGGCTGCTCATAGCCTGCCAGCCAGATGAAGTGGATGTCACGCTTCAGAGCCTTCTCTATCCTGCGGCAGGAATAGATGTTGTTCATGTAGGCGTAGATGACTACCTTCAGCAGCATCTTCGGGTCGTAGGGGCTGCGGCCGCGCTCTTTATATAGCTTGCGGAAACTGCTCAAGTCGAGGCTCTCTACTATGCTGCTGATTAGGCGCACTGGATCATTCTCCGCTATGTCTTTGTCGATTCTTTGCGGAAAAAGTATCGTTTGATTTGGTGAATACGGGCGAAAGTGGTACCTTTGCATAACATTGATTTTGATGTCGTAAAGGTACAACATTTTTGCGACATAACAAAGCCCTGGCTTGAGAAAGTCGGGGCTTTGTGCAAAAAAAAGAGGATGTGCCTATTTTGACACACCCTCCTAAAAAAATTACCGCCCTCTTCCTGCTTGGGGAGGGGGCGTGGTGTTTGCGGAGATTTACTTGAGGCTGAAAACGGGATCCTTCTCGTCTCCTTCGACGCTGAGCTTATCCTCGCGGAGCAGCCAGCCGATACCAAGATAGAGCTCTTTGTCGTTCTTGGCCTTGGAAGCCTTCTTAAGATCCTTGGCACTCATTGCGCCGTTTTCGCTGAGGGCAGTCCATACGGCACCTGCCATTTCACCTGCTTTTTCAAACATAGTCTTTTTTACCTTAAAGTTAAACAATGTAACAAGTTCGTTCTTACTAATACTGTTGTGTTCTTAAGACGATGCAAAGGTACGGTTTTCTTGGCATTAAGCAAGTGTTAAAAGCATTGAAAGCGTGTTTTTGCACAAATTTTCAGACTAATAGTTGAGTGATTTTGCACCTGATATAGCTTAATGCCCTCATAATGACCCAGACAGGATGCGTTTACGCACAAGTGTGATGCTTGTTCAGCGCACCTTATGCACCAGCCGGCAGAAGGTGTCAAAGTCTGTATCTATGCATGTCATCTCGTAGGGCTCCAGACGAAGTGAGAAGACGCCACGGACCTCTTCGAGTCCGAAAAACTCGCGTATGAGGCTGGCCATGTTGAACGACTCGCTTGTGCCACGGCGCATCAACTGCCGACAAGTGGTGACGAGCAGCTCACGGTCGTGCTCCTCAAAGCGAAGTGTGCGCAGCAGCACGAAGTTTGCTGCCAGCGACTCCACGCGTAGCAGGAAGTCCAGCCGCCGGCGTGGCTCTACGATGTGCAGCATGGCAAACAACTTTTCGATATTCGATGGGTGCCGCATTGCGGGCAGCCACTGCAAAAGCAGCTTCTCGCGGTCTAGCAGGCGTTCTTCGGCAGTGAGGGCTGAGGCAAGGCGTGCGAAGCCGTCGTCGCAGATTGTGAGTGTGCCGTTCTGCAGGCGGGGCATGGCAGACTTGGCCAGCGTCACAAGGAAAGCCTTGGGCTGCCACGTCACGAGTCGGAGCATCACATCCCAGAACACGTCTGAAGGCACGTCGCGGAGCATACGTTCGCCAATGATATAGCCTGCCGTACGGAAGTGTGCATTGGAGAGGCTGCTGAGGTAAGCCTGCAATGATGACCAGTCTGCTTGTGCAAACAGTTGCCGGAGGCGAGCGGCAATGGTAGGGTTGTAGTGTTGGTCCAAATGATAGATGCTTTTTTTATCTGAAAGTGTCAGCACATAATCCATGGCCATGCCTTGGGATGAAGGTGTATGGTCAGGCAGGGCTGCATTAGCCACATGTCACTTGCCGGTGCGCATGAGACGTAGATTTAGTGCAGTGACGCCACAAAGATAGTTCTTTTTTATGTGCTCATGGTTCGATGAAATGTTAATTCCTCATAAAATGCGCGATAAAACAAGAGCAGTTCGACCGTCGTAAACCGAAATGCACTACCTTTGTGCCACAACTAAACCAAAAACGTCATGGCAGAAGCAAAAAAACTCAACCTCTATATCATCGCAGGATGCAATGGCGCGGGCAAGACGACAGCGTCGTTCACCGTCTTGCCTGAGATGCTCAACTGTCGGGAGTTTGTCAATGCCGACGAGATTGCCAAGGGCCTTTCACCCTTCAATCCCGAGGGCGTTGCCATTCAGGCGGGGCGGCTCATGATAGAACGAGTGCTTTACCTGCTGAAGGAAGGCAAGACTTTCGCTTTCGAGACGACGCTGGCCACACGCTCCTATGTCAACCTCATACAGCGTGCGCAGAGGCGTGGCTATTTCGTCACGCTGCTGTTCTTCTCGCTCTCAACGCCCGAGCAAGCGGTGGCGCGTGTGGCGAAGCGTGTCAGCCAGGGAGGCCATAACATTCCCACTGATGTCGTCAGACGAAGGTTCGATGCCGGGCTGCGCAATTTTTTCCAGTTATACATCCCCGTGGTAGATTACTGGGCGTTGTATGACAACTCTACTTGTCCGTCAGAGAAGCTGGCTTATGGCTGGAAGGATGCGAGGCTCAACATTGTGAACCCTGAACGCTTTGCTGAGTTAAAGAATCAATACAATATCCCCACAGACAATGACTGACAGAGAAGTGGCCGAAATGCAACAGAAGATTGACATCGGCATCCGATTGGCCCAAGAGCGCCTTGTGGAACGCACGCGTCTCTTCAACACGACGCTTATTATAGCTCGTGGTGGAAAGGTCGTGGAGTGGAGTCCCACAGAAATGTAATGTGAAGAAACGATGTGAGGCTTCCGGCGCATGTTGCCGCCGGAAGCCTCACAATGTCTGTATGCCCGAGGGGCGGAGGCGTCAGTTCTTGCGCACAGGGTCGCAAGTGACGTCACACCCAAGTTTCTTGAAGATTTTGCGATCCACCTCGCTTATCATCACCGTGGCATGAACCTGACAGCCGTCGAGCAACGGCAGAGAGTCGAGAGCCTTGCGGCAGTTGTCGTCGTGCTGCGAGAGCACTGCCAGAGCCACGAGCACCTCGTCGGTGTGCAGGCGTGGGTTGTTGCCGTGGAGCATAGAGGTCTTCATGTGCTGGATGGGTGTTATCATGTCCTGCGGGATGAGTTTCAGGGCGTGGTCGATGTCTGCCAGATGCTTGGTGGCGTTGAGCAGCAGTGCCGCGCAGGGGCCGAGCAAGTCACTCGTCTCGGCACTGATGATGGTGCCGTCGGCAAGTTCTATTGCCGCGCTCGGAGAACTCGACTGCAACCGTCGCTGATAGGCAGCAACGGTGACGGGACGATTTGCCGTGGTGAGCTTCATCTGTTTCATCAGCACGACAAGCTTGTTCACCTCCTGACCGTCCTTGCGGCCATCCACCATGTCGCAGAGCGAAGCATAGTAGCGGCGTATGATTTCCTGGCATGATGCCTCGCAGCACACGGCATCGTCGGAGATGCAGAAACCGGCCATGTTCACACCCATGTCGGTAGGCGACTTGTAGGGACTCTCACCGTATATGCTCTCGAAGATGGCATTCAGCACGGGGAAGATCTCAATGTCGCGATTGTAGTTGACGGTGGTCTTGCCATAGGCATCGAGGTGGAAGTGGTCGATCATATTGACATCTCCAAGGTCCACCGTAGCAGCCTCGTAGGCCACATTGACGGGATGCTTGAGCGGTATCGACCAGATGGGGAAGGTCTCAAACTTAGCGTACCCAGCCTTTACACCACGACGGTTCTCGCCCCACAGCTGGCTGAGGCACACCGCCATCTTGCCGCTGCCAGGGCCTGGAGCCGTGACCACCACCAGCGGACGCGTCGTCTCTACGAAGTCATTGCGCCCGAAGCCGGACTCTGAGTCTATGAGTTCGACGTTGGTGGGGTAGCCCTCGATGAGGTAGTGGTAATAGACACGCACCCTGCCAAGGCGTTCCAGCTGCTCGCGGAACGCCACAGCACTTGACTGTCCGTTGAAGTGTGTGATGACAACAGAACTTACCAGCAGACCGCGGTCGGTGAACACGTCACGCAGGCGAAGCACGTCCTTGTCGTAGGTGATGCCGAGGTCGCCGCGCACCTTGTTGCGCTCGATGTCCTCGGCCGAGATGACAATGACGATCTCGGCATCGTCCTTCAGCTGCATCAGCATACGCAGTTTGCTGTCGGGCTTGAAACCGGGCAGCACGCGGGCAGCGTGATAGTCGTCATAGAGCTTGCCGCCAAACTCCATATAAAGCTTATCGCCGAACTGTGCGATACGCTCCTTGATGTGCTCCGACTGTATGCGGAGGTATTTTTCGTTGTCGAAACCTATTCTCATAAACTTGTGCTTTGGGTGGGGCTTGAGTGACATGCGTCTTTCAGGCTGCAAAGATAGCCATTCTGATGCAGAATTGCAAGAAAATGCTTTATAAAATGGACTTGAAGCCGAAAAAACATATAACAAAAGGTCGCTTCACAGCGACCTTATTGCTCTAGTCTTTAGGTATTAGTCCGTCTAAGGTAAAAAGATTGTTTTCAGGATAACGGCAGCAAAGTTATGCCTTTTTTGCGAAAGAAAAACATTTAAGGATATGTTTTACAACATGTTTATCCTGATTCTGTGATTTTGTTAACGTTATTTATACTTTGACGTGCGTAAGGATGTCGATTAGTAATGTTTTATCACCCAAGCTATGTGCCTAACAACCGTGGAAACGCGCCATTTCGGGCATCGGGTCCTTCAAAATGCGACCGATGTTGAAAAGTTCGGCATGGGCAGCCTCACGAAGCTCGTTTTCAAACTGATAGGCAACGCCACCCACGAAACCTACGGAAAGGTCGCGACGTGAATATGCGGCAACGTTCCTCACGAAGAACGAGCGGAATGCATTCACGAGGAGGTCGTGGATGCTCGGCTCCGTGCGATGTTCGGTGAGGAATGGCACCAGCGATGCCAGAAAACGGTTTGGCAGTGGCTGACGATAAACGGCATCGATAATGCGCTCTTGCGTCAGACCGAAGCGGTCGAGGAAGGCGCGGCACAGGTTCTCTGGCAACTGCCCCTTCAGCACATCGCCAACGAGGGTGCGACCGAGCACGGCACCGCTGCCCTCGTCGCCGATAATCCATCCGAGGGCGGGTGTGTGAGCCACGATACGTGTGCCGTCGTATAGACATGAGTTGGAACCTGTGCCGAGGATGCACGCCATGCCTTCTGAGTGTTGGCACAGGGCACGGGCGGCACCGAGGAGGTCGCTCTCCACGCAGACCTCGGCATTGCAGAATGCCGTTTCCAGCAGTCTGGCGAGGGGCTGTGCGAAAGGCTGTTGACACCCCGCGCCGTAGAACCATACGTGGCCGAAACTGCTATCATGCTGGAGCGAACCAGCACGCCCATGCGTCAGCTCGCTGTCAATGCGTGAGCGTGTGCTTCGGATGATGTCGGACATTGACTCCACGGAGTCGCGGACGGGGTTGATGCCTGTGGTTTGCATCGTGAAGGACATGCCGCCGTGCAGGCTGACATGCCATGTGGCTTTGCTGGAGCCGCTGTCAACTATTAGATTCATGACTGCAAAAGTAATGAAAATTGTCCGTCCCGCACTACTTTTTCACAAAAAAGCGCGCGCGCGTGCGAAAAAAGGTCGTTCTCCTTGGGTAAGACGGCAAATATCACTACCTTTGCGCCAAAATTCGCAATGTTATGAAACTTCATCTTATTCTACTATGTGCCATGTTGTCACTCACGGGCGCTGCCATGGCACGCCAGAACAGGGTCGGCAGGATGCAGCAAGCTGATACCATCCTTGCCAAATACGCAGCAGCATTGGATGATCTCGTCAACAATGCGCAAGCGTCAGCCGAGTCGAGTGCCAAGATGCCGAGTCCGTATATGTATCGTCTTCTTGGACCCGGTACGCTCTATGCCAGTGCTCTCGCGCAGAGTTTCGGAAATGCCATGCCACTCGTTGCCTCAACATCGTCTGCCGATGCCGGTCTGCCGCCTCTCGGCCAGACTCAGGACGCACAGCTTACACTCAACACGCTCATCAACGAACAGCTGGCACGGGCATACGTGTCAGCCCCGCAGCTCTTCCAGACCACACCGGACGAGCTCGAAGAGGCAGGCACACTGAGGAGCGACCTCGCAAAGCCTGTTGAAGTGCCCGAGGTGAAGCTCGCCGAGAAGGTCGAGCCGGAGGCAATCCAGATTGACGTGGAGCCTGTGGAGCCGGAGGTCAAGAAGCCCAACTTCTGGACTTTCAAAGGCAATGGCGGCTTGCAGTTCACACAGAGCTATTTCTCCAAGAACTGGTATCAGGGCGGTGAGAACAACTATGCCTTCCTCGGACTGCTCACATTCGATGCCAACTACAACAACCAGCGTCGTGTGCAGCTTGACAACAAGCTCGAGGCACAGCTCGGCTTCCAGACTTCCGAGACGGCAGAGACCAAGTTCCGTCCGACAAGCAACCTGTTGCGTCTGACGTCGAACCTCGGCATCAAGGCTGTCGGCAACTGGAACTATGCCGCACAGCTGCAGTTGCAGACGCAGCCATATATGAGCTATGACGGAAAGACATCCAACGTGACGGGCGACTTCGTCTCGCCGCTATACGTCCGTGCATCTATCGGTATGGACTTCAAGATTAAGAGGCCCAAGTTCGAGGGTACGCTCAAGCTCGCACCGCTGTCTTACGTCATCACCTATGTCGAACGTCAGAGTCTGGTGGGCCGCTACGGCATTCACGAAGGCCATCATTCCAAACACGAGTGGGGTCCTAATATCGAGTTCCGCTTCAAGTACAACATCATCAAGAACATCTCATGGGAGTCGCGACTCTACTGGTTCTCCAACTTCAACCTCACACGCATCGAGAACGAGAATATCATCAACTTCACCATCAACAAGTATCTCTCCACAAAGCTCTTCCTGTACCCGCGCTATGAAGACTCCAAGTACTATAACGTGAAGTACAACGAGGATGGTTCGCTGGCCGATGGTAGCGCACGCGAGAGCCACTGGATGTTCAAGGAGTTTTTCTCGCTCGGCCTGAACTACGACTTCTAAACCAAAGATGGAAATACGTACAGCAACCTACCTCAAGAGCAGCGAGTTCATAAGTCAGTGCCCGGAACACCGCACCACGGAGTATGCATTCATCGGTCGTTCCAACGTCGGCAAGTCGAGTCTCATCAACATGCTTGCCGGCAACAGCAAGCTTGCCAAGACATCGTCAACGCCAGGCAAGACGTTGCTCATCAACCATTTCGTAATCAACAACGGAGAGTGGTATCTCGTTGACCTGCCCGGCTATGGCTTTGCCAAGCGTAGCAAGACCGAGCGTGCCAAGCTTGAACACATGATAGAGGGCTACATCCTGCAACGTGAGTGTCTGACGAACCTCTTCGTGCTAATCGACAGCCGGCTTGAGCCGCAGGCCATCGACCTCGCTTTCATGCGCTGGCTCGGAGAGAGCGGCATAGCCTTCAGCATCGTCTTCACCAAGGCCGACAAGCTAAGCCGCCAGCGTCTGAGCGAGAACATCAATGCCTACCTCGACAAGCTCAGGGAAGAATGGGATCCTCTGCCGCCATATTTCATCACATCGGCAGAGACGCGCCAAGGGCGCGATGAGCTGTTGGAATATATCGACAGCATCAACAAGACAATAGACACCCAACCATAGGCGCGTTGCCGACTACGCGCGCGTACATTAATATTATTATATAGCAGTCAACACAATCTTTATGGATAAAAACACACTCACAGGATTCGCTCTCATGGCAGTTGTGCTCATCGTGTTCACCTGGTACAGCCAGCCGACAGCAGAGCAGATTCAGGCACAACGCGAAAGCGACTCTATCGCGGCATCACGTCGCATCGAAGCACAACAGGCCGAGGAGGCCCGCATCAAGGCTGCCGAGGCACAGGCTCTGCTCATGAAGCAGGACTCCACGAGCCTCCTCTTCAGTGCCCGCAACGGCAGCAGCCAACTCATCACCCTCGAGAACGACAACGTCCGCCTCACCATAAACACTCATGGCGGTGTCATCGAGACGGCAGAGCTGAAGAACTATCAAGACCAGCAAAAGCAGAACGTGCGCCTCGTCAATCCCGACGATGCACACATGCGTCTGTCCCTGCCCACAAAGACCGACAACATCATCACTGACGAGCTCTATTTCCAGGTTGCCGACATGCCGGCAAGCGGGGCAGGGGAGAGCCTTGAGTCGGTGACGCTGCGTCTGCCTCTCGCGACGGGTTCGTTAGACATCGACTACACCCTGCGGCCCGATGCATACATGGTTGACATGGTGGTGCGGGCCAACGGCATCGCCAATCTCTTCATGCCCTCAACGCAGGCGCTAACCATCGACTGGAACGACCGTGCCCACCAGCTCGAAAAAGGCTTCGACTTCGAGCAGCGCTATTCTTGCATACGTTACCACAGCAATGACGGCACGACCGACAATCTCAGCGAGACCTCCGACGACGAGGAGGAGATAGAACAGGCTCTCGACTGGGTGGCCTTCAAGAATCAGTTCTTCTCGGCTGTGCTCATCAGCCAGCAGCAGTTCACTGGCGCACATCTCACGTCAAGACTCTATCAGAAGGGACAAGGCTACCTCAAGAGCTATGAGGCACAGCTACAGACCGCCTTCGACCCCACCGGCGCAAGGCCCACACAGCTTCAGCTCTATTTCGGACCCAATGACTTCCATACGCTGAAGGCTCACAACGACCTCAGTCTCAACGCCGACCGCGACCTCGAGCTCGAAGACCTCGTCTATCTCGGCTGGCCTGTCGTGCGTTGGATCAACCGTTGGTTCATCATCTACCTCTTTGACTGGCTCAAGGGCTTCGGCCTGCACATGGGGCTCGTGCTCCTCTTACTGACCATCATCGTCAAGGCTCTCGTCTATCCCGCCACCAAGAAGAGCTACCTCGCCAGCGCGCGCATGCGCGTCCTCAAACCCAAGATGGACGAGCTCAACAAGAAATACCCGCGCCAGGAGGATGCCATGAAGAAGCAGCAGGAGATGATGCAAATCTACTCGCAGTATGGTGTCTCACCCATGGGAGGCTGCCTGCCCATGCTCATCCAGGCGCCTATCTGGATCGCCCTCTTCAACTTCGTGCCGAATGCCATCGAGCTACGCGGACAGAGTTTCCTCTGGGCTGACGACCTCAGTGCCTACGACGACGTCATACGTTGGGGTAAGGACATCTGGCTCATCGGCGACCACCTCAGCATCTTCTGCGTGCTCTTCTGTGTCATGCAGATTGCAAACACATGGATCAGCATGAAGCAACAACAGAGCGCTGCCATGTCGCCTGAGCAGGAACAGAGCATGAAGATGATGCGTTGGATGATGTATCTCATGCCCCTCATGTTCTTCTTCATGTTCAACACCTACAGCTCCGGCCTCAACTACTACTACTTCCTCTCCGGCCTGACCAGCATACTCATCATGTGGTTCCTGCGCAAGACCACCGACGACACTAAGCTGCTGGCACAGCTTGAGGCCTACAAGGCAAAACATGCCAACGACCCCAAGAAGCACTCGGGCATGGCAGCACGGCTCGAAGCGCTGCAGAAAATGGCACAGGAAGCCCAGCAGCAGCAAAAGCGATAGTCTTTCCACACTCACACAACATCACAAACAATGAAAGCAGCCTTGAGAATCCTATCTGCGTCGGCCGTCATTGCCACACTCACGCCGCTGACATCATGCACCACTGCCGGCAGTGACGCTCCGGCTCGCAACGAGATAACCCTCAGCTCCGACACCCTCACGCCTGAAGCCCTGTGGGCCATGGGGCGCATAGGCTCGTATGACGTAAGCCCCGACGGCAGCAAAGCAGCATACCAAGTCACCTACTACAGCGTAGAGGAAAACAACAGCCGCACCCTCATCTACACAACGCCGATACCCGATGCCGATGCCTCATCGCGCACGCCAGGGCATGACTCTCCCGCCACAGAGACACTCCAGACGGACAC
Source organism: uncultured Prevotellaceae bacterium (assembly GCA_947167455.1). Classification (GTDB taxonomy): domain Bacteria; phylum Bacteroidota; class Bacteroidia; order Bacteroidales; family Bacteroidaceae; genus Physcousia. The sequence continues at coordinate 95,894 of CAMVIB010000002.1, forward strand.
ACCTGCCACCTCACCCCAACCCTCACTACTCGGCTCCGGCTCATCACCCGTGTGGCTCGACAGCGATAGGCTCGCATTCCTCACCGGGGGCGAGGTGTGGACCATGAAGGCCGACGGCACAGCACGCAAACAGCTCACTGACACCGGCGGCTCCGTAGATGATTTCCTCTTCTCGCCCGACGGCAAGAAGGTCATACTCGTAAAGGCCGTACCATATCACGATATCATCAAGGACAAACCTGCCGACCTGCCCAAGACCACTGGCCGTGTCATCACCGACCTCATGTACCGCCACTGGGACCACTACGTCGAGACAATCCCGCATCCCTTCATCCTCGATATCGAGAGCGGCGAGGAGTACGACATGCTCGAAGGAGAACCTTTCGAGTGCCCCATGGAGCCATTCGGAGGCGTCGAGCAGCTCGCCTGGAGCCCCGACTCAAGGCTCGTGGCCTTTACATGCCGCACAAAGACGGGGCTCGCATATAGCATTAGTACAGATTCAGACATCTATATTTTCGATACAGAGAGAGGTGATGTCGATATGGCACGCAACGCCTGTAAGGGCATGGAGTTGTACGGCGCCATCGTACATGGCGAGGGCAAGTATGCCCCCGAGTGCGACCCCACGAAATCCCTGCGCAACCAACCCGTCAACAGCGAAGTCTTCAACGACTTCAACGTCGGCTACGACCAGAACCCGAGCTTCTCGCCCGATGGCCGCTACGTGGCATGGCTCTCCATGCAGCGCGACGGCTACGAGAGCGACCGCCAGCGTCTGTGTGTCTGTGACCTTCAGAGCGGCGAGCTGCGCTATGTCACAGAGACTTTCGACAGCAGTGTCGATGCCTTTGTATGGGCTGCCGACAGTCGCACACTCTATTTCATAGGGGTATGGCATGCCACAGAGAATCTTTATCGCACCGACCTCGATGGCAATGTAGCACAGCTCACAGACTTACAGGCCGACTGGGGAAGCCTGAAGATGATACCATCCCAGACATCAGACATCGACTCCGGACGTCTGCTCATGGAGCGCCACGACTATTTCCACCCCGCCGACCTCTACGCCGTCACCGTGCTCAGCAATTCCATTGCTGAGATCACCCAGCTCACCAACGAGAACGCCCACATCCTCGCACAGCTCGCACCCGGCAGTTCCGAGCCACGATGGTGCACCACCACCGACGGCAGGCAGCTCCACTACTGGGTCATTAAGCCCCCGCACTTCGACCCCTCAAGGAAATACCCCACACTCCTCTTCTGCGAGGGCGGCCCACAGAGCCCCGTCTCGCAGTTCTGGAGCTACCGTTGGAACTTTTACATCATGGCATCGCAGGGCTACGTAGTCATAGCTCCCAACCGCCGTGGCCTCCCCGGTTTCGGCCAGGAATGGCTCGAAGAGATTTCCGGCGACTGGACAGGCCAGTGCATGCGCGACTACCTCAGCGCCATCGATGATGCCTGCGACTCACTACCGTACGTTGACCGCGACCGCCTCGGGGCCGTGGGAGCATCGTTCGGCGGATTCAGCGTCTATTACCTCGCCGGACACCACGACAAGCGCTTCAAGTGCTTCATCGCGCACGACGGAGCCTTCAACCTCGAAGCCATGTACACTGAGACGGAGGAGAACTGGTTCTCCAACTGGGAGTACGACGACGCCTACTGGAACAGCGACCGCACGCCCGCTGCCGACCGCACCTACCGCAACTCGCCGCATCTCTTCGTCGATAAGTGGGACACGCCCATACTCTGCATACATGGCGAGAAGGACTACCGCATCAATGCCACACAGGGTATGAGCGCATTCAACGCCGCTCGCATGCGTGGCATCGAGGCCGAGCTCCTTATCTATCCCGACGAGAACCACTGGGTGCTGAAGCCGCAGAACGGCATCCTCTGGCAGCGCACATACTTCAGCTGGCTTGCCCGCTGGCTGAAGTGAGTGACATGTCACTTCATCCGCATCCCCTGGGCGAGGCACCTGCATCCCCTGGGCGAGGCACCTGCATCCCCTAGGCGAGGCACCTGCATCCCCTAGGCGAGGCACCTGCATCCCCTAGGGGAGTTATGTAACTCGCCTAGGGGAGTTACATAACTCGCCTAGGCGAGTTTCATATCGCCCCTAAGGGGCTTTCTACGACCGTAAAGAGCATTAGCAATCAATCTCTTATCACCATCAGCACTTCTCCTTCACAACCATAATGTGGCATCCGTCATGACATCATTCCTCAACACAGAAAACATAGCACGCAGCAGTGGGGGTGTGGAGTACCACCCACTGCTGCCATTCCTGCCACCGACTGCCAAGGTGCTCTTCCTCGGCAGCTTCCCGCCACAGCGCAAGCGCTGGTGCATGGACTTCTATTATCCCAATTTCATCAACGACCACTGGCGCATCGAGGGTGCTGTGTTCTTTGGCGATAAAGATTACTTCGTTGACACACAGGTCTGTAGCTTCCGCTTGGAGCGCATAGTGGATTTCTGTAGCCGGAAAGGAATAGCCTTCTTCGACACATGCACGGCAGTCCGTCGGCTTAAGGACAATGCCTCGGACGCACATCTCGAGGTCGTGGAGCCAACAGACGTACTTGCCCTGCTGCGCCAGCTGCCGAACTGCCGGGCAATAGCCACCACGGGCGAGAAGGCCACCGCCACCGTATGCCAGAGCCTCGGCATACCGTCTATCCCCAAAGTGAATGCCAGTGTCCCCATTCCAGGCACAGGCCTACGCCTCTATAGGCTCCCATCATCCTCGCGGGCATATCCCCTCGCCTTCGACAAGAAGGTCGAAGCATACCGTGCCATGTTCAGCGAGGTGTTTTGATCATCATCTCACAACTTTTCATTCCATTTATAATAGTGGTGTGTCTATAAACGGACACACCACTGTCCATAAATGGACACCCACGGCAGTGAGCTTACTTGATTATTAACGCTTTATGCGTCTGGCATCGTTTTTGCATTTCATGAAGCGTTATGATCAAGAAAAATCTATTATACATTATCATGCTGGCGTGTTGCGACTTCCCTTTGTTTGCAGTGGGGGCACGGGCAGATTCCTGCTTGCACCTCACGCTGTCGGAGTGCATAATCATGGCACGTCGCCAGAGCGTGGATGCCGCTGTGGCTCTCGGCGAGCTGAAGGCGGCCTACTGGCAGTGGCGCAGTTATCGTGCCGACCTCTTGCCGGAGGTGTCGTTCTCGGCCACTGTGCCCAGTTGGAACAAACGCTACACCAGTTACCAGCAGGCCGACGGCGGGCTCTCCTTCGTGCGCAACGACTATATCGGTCTTAGTGGTTCTCTGGTTGTCGGTCAGAAGATATGGCTCACGGGCGGCTCCGTCACCGTGGAGTCATCGCTCGATTTCCTGCATCAGAGGGGTGGGGTAGCGACGGGCACTCAGCTGATGTCGCTGCCCGTGGCTGTCACGCTGACGCAACCTCTCTTCGGCGTCAATCACGTGAGGTGGAACCGCCGCATCGAACCCTTGCGCTACCGTGAGGCGCAGGCGCGTTTCCTGACCGAGACAGAACAGGTGGCCATGCAGGCCATCAGTCTCTACTTCAGCCTCTTGCTGGCAGGCGAGCAGGTGAATATCGCACGCCAGAACCTACAGACGGCCGAGAAGCTCTACGAGGTGGCGCTGGCCAAACGTGTCATGGGCACCATCAGCGAGAACGATGTCCTACAGATGCGGCTTAATGTCCTCAAGGCTCGAAGCACGCTGACCGATGCCGAGAGCGCACGTCAAGCAAGGCAGTTTGCACTGCGCTCGTTCCTCAATGTGGAGGCGGACATCGTGCCTGAAGTGCCCGACAAGGTGCCGGATTTGCACTTGCAATATGAAGATGTGCTGACCCATGCCCTGAACAACAATGCCTTTGCCACCACTATACGGCGTCGGCAGTTGGAGGCCGACTACTCCGTGGCCACTGCCCGTGCCACACGTCAGAGCATTAACCTCTATGCGCAGGTGGGCTACACGGGAACGGGCAGCAACGTGGGTCGTGCCTACCGCGACCTGCTCGGTAAGGAGGTGGTGCAGGTGGGCTTCTCTGTGCCATTGCTGGACTGGGGCAAACGCAAGGGGCAGCGTCGCGTGGCTGAGAGCAACCGCGAGATTGTGCAAGGGCAGCTGCACCGTCAGGCACAGGAATTCCGCCAGGATGTCTTCGTGCTGACGGAGCAGTTCAACAACCAGGCCGCGCAGCTGCGCATAGCCTGTGAGGCCGACACCATAGCCCAGAGGCGCTACCGCACGAATGTCGAGACGTTCAAGATCGGCAGCATATCCACCCTTGAACTCTCCGATGCGCAGACGGCCAAGGACGAGGCACGTCGCAACCGCATCTGTCAGCTGCAGAACTACTGGTACTTCTACTACCAGCTACGCAGCATTGCGCTGTGGGATTTTGAGCGGGGAGAGAGTATTATCGTTGATTTCGAGAAAATAATAAAATCGTAGAGAGATGCAAGCAGATAATCAAGCCATGGACAGGCAGATACCTGTCAGCGTCCAGCGAAAGAGAAAAGTGATCCGTCTTGGGAAATGGCTGTGCGGCTTCATCGTGGTGATGGGCGTCGGTGCCTGGTTGGGCTCGCAAATGTTGACGACCATAGACCGCAAGACGCTGGTCGTATCTGAGGTGGATCGCGGCACCATCGAGGTGAGTGTCACGGCCACAGGACGCATCGTGCCTGCCTTCGAGGAGGTCGTCACATCGCCCATCAGCAGCCGCATACTGGAAGTCTATGCCCACAGTGGCGACAGTGTGGATGTGGGCACGCCGCTGCTGCGGCTGGATCTACAGTCGGCAGAGACGGAGATGGCCAAGGCACTCGACGAACGCGAGATACGTCGCCAGCAGATGGAGCAACTGCGGACAAACATCGAGACACAACTGTCAGACCGACGCATGCAGATAGAGGTGGAGGAGATGAAACTCTCACAGTTGGAAGCACAGTTGCACAACGAAATTATTACTGTCCGCTAAACCATAATCCGCATTGCCCAACTTCTTGACCGTCAG
>CAMVIB010000003.1 GCA_947167455.1 uncultured Prevotellaceae bacterium
TGTAAGGCTTAAGGTCATAAGGCTGTAAGGCTTAAGGTCATAAGGCTGTAAGGCTTAAGGTCATAAGGCTGTAAGGCTGTAAGGTCATAAGGCTTAAGGCTGTATGCTCATAAGGTTCCCAGTTGAGTATGCCGCCGTATCACGGCGGCTTCTCCCTCTACCCCTCTTCCTCAAAAATAATGAACGGTTTCGACATATTCTTTATTCTCGTGCTCATCGCAGCAGCCTGGAAAGGCTGGCACAGCGGAGTCATACAGCAGGCACTCGGCCTCGCAGGAGTATTCCTCGGCATCTATGCCGCCCGTATGCTCTACGCACAGGTAGGCTACCAGCTCGCGCCGCACATAGGCACGTCGCCGAGCATCGCCAGCATCATAGCCTTCATACTGATATGGATGGGCGTACCTATCCTGCTATGGGCTCTCGGCTCACTGCTCACCCAGTTCCTCAACTGGACTGGACTCGGCGGCATCAACAAGAGCGCCGGACTCGTCATCAGCGTCGTCAAGTACATCCTCATACTCGGAGCGCTCTGCAACGTCCTCGCCATCACAAAGCTCGTTGACGACGAGGCCCGCAACAACTCAGTCCTCTTCGAGCCGCTGCGCATGACGACATCCATCGCCTTCGACCTCGCCGTGTCACAGTGGCACGCAGCAAAGACACAGGCATAGCAACGGCAGTACAGCCATCACATACACACATCTCATATAATATATCCCCTCGTCATGCCCACACAAGACAACGCTTTCGTACGCTCGGTGGCAGAGCAGACCTACGCCTTCGGCTTCACCACCGACGTAGAGACAGAAATCATCGACCGGGGCCTCACCGAAAACACCGTGCGCCTCATCTCCGAGAAGAAGGGAGAACCCGACTGGCTCCTCCAGTTCCGCCTTGACGCCTTCCACGCCTGGCAGCAGATGGAGCAGCCGACATGGGGCCACCTCGACATACCTCCCATCGACTACCAGGCCATATCCTACTACGCCGACCCCACCTCTTCGGCCAAGAAAAAGCAGGGGCCGCAGAGCGTCGATGACATAGACCCCGAGCTCATGCGCACCTTCGACAAGCTCGGCATACCCCTCGAGGAGCGACTCGCGCTCAGCGGCACCGCCGTAGATGCCGTCATGGACAGCGTCAGCGTGAAGACCACCTTCCGTGAGCGGCTGGCGGAGCAGGGCATCATCTTCTCCAGCATCAGCGAGGCCGTGCGCCAGCATCCCGACCTCGTACGCAAATACCTCGGCACCGTCGTGCCCCCACGCGACAACTTCTTCGCAGCCCTCAACTCCGCCGTCTTCTCTGACGGTTCCTTCGTATATATACCACGCGGCGTGCGCTGCCCCATGGAGCTCAGCACATACTTCCGCATCAACGCCCGAGGCACGGGGCAGTTCGAGCGCACCCTCATCGTGTGCGACGAGGGTGCCTATGTCAGCTACCTCGAGGGCTGCACAGCCCCCATGCGCGACGAGAACCAGCTCCACGCCGCCATCGTAGAGATTGTCGTGGAGCGCGATGCCGAAGTCAAGTACAGCACCGTTCAGAACTGGTATCCCGGCGACAAAGACGGCCGCGGCGGAGTCCTCAACCTCGTCACCAAGCGCGGCCATCTGCGCGGTGCCAACGCACGCCTCTCGTGGACACAGGTCGAGACAGGCTCCGCCATAACATGGAAATACCCCTCATGCATCCTCGCCGGTGAGGGGTCGCAGGCCGAGTTCTACAGCGTCGCCGTCACCAACAACCTCCAGCAGGCCGACACCGGCACCAAGATGATACACCTCGCACCCAACACCTCGAGCACCATCATCAGCAAGGGCATCAGCGCCGGACGCTCGCAGAACAGCTACCGAGGCCTCGTACGCATGTCGCCACGTGCCACAGGTGCGCGCAACTACAGCTCGTGCGACAGCCTCCTCCTCTCCTCCACCTGCGGCGCACACACCTTCCCATACATCGACTCACGATGCCCCGATGCCGTGGTAGAGCACGAGGCCACCACCTCGCGCATCAGCGAGGATCAGCTCTTCTACTGCCAGCAGCGAGGCATACCCGCCGAGGAGGCCGTGGGACTCATCGTCAACGGCTACGCCCGCGACGTCATCACCAAACTGCCCATGGAATTTGCCGTAGAGGCACAGAAGCTGCTCGCCGTCTCCCTCGAAGGCACAGTAGGATAGGCCCTTTTCCCGACACAGAAATGCGATATGCCGATGTAGTATTGCCCGTGGCAGTGCCAGGACTCTTCACATACGCCCTGCCCGAAGACCTGCAACCTCACGTTCAGGCGGGCTGTCGCGTCCTCGTGCCCTTCGGTGCCAAGAAGACCACGGCGGCACTCATCGTGCGCCTCCACGACACCGAGCCCCAGGGCATAAACCTCAAGGCCATCATCTCCGTCATAGACCCCAAGCCCATCATCCTCGACTGGCAGCTCAGCCTCTGGCAGTGGATTGCCGACTACTACATGTGCACTCTGGGCGAGGTATATAAGGCCGCCTTGCCGGCACCCCTCAAGAAAGGCAAGGCCGAGTCGCGGCGCCGACGCACCGACCCCGAGCCACCAGCCGACGTCGTGCTACCGATGCCCATCGATGCCACCGGCAGCACGCCGCAGACTGCCGACACGCCGGCAACACCCGCCTCACCGCCCCTCTCCCCCGCCCAGCAGACAGCATACGAAGCCATTAACACAGAGTGGCAGAGCCGCAACGTATGCCTCCTGCACGGCATCACCTCCAGCGGTAAGACAGAAATCTACATACACCTCATAGCCGATGCCATAGCCCAAGGACAGCAAGTGCTCTATCTCCTACCCGAGATAGTCCTCACGAGCCAGCTCACCGACCGTCTCCGCGCTGTCTTCGGACAGCGGCTCGGTGTCTATCACAGTAAATACACCGACAGCCAGCGCACAGCCATCTGGCAGCGACAGCTCTCGCCAGAGCCCTACGACATCATCGTCGGCGTGCGCTCATCCGTCTTCCTGCCCTTCAGCCGACTCGGACTCGTCATCGTGGACGAGGAGCACGAGACCACCTTCAAGCAACAAGACCCCGCACCGCGCTACCACGCACGCAACGTCGCCATACTCCTCGCGGCACGCATGCGTGCACACGTCCTCCTCGGCACCGCCACACCCTCCTTCGAGAGCTACTTCAACGCCCGCACCGGCAAGTACGGACTCGTACGCCTCACCGAGCGCTACGGCAACGTACGCCTCCCGCGCATAGAGGTCGTCAACGTCAAGGAGCTCCGCCGCAAACGCCTCATGGAAGGAGCCTTCTCGCCGCAGCTCCTCGATGCCATGCGCGACGTCCTGGCCAGAGGCGAGCAGATAATCCTCTTCCAGAACCGACGCGGTTTTGCCACACAGACAGAATGCCGCACCTGCGGATGGGTGCCACACTGCCCGCACTGCGATGTAGCGCTCACCCTCCACAAACGCATTCACCGACTCACATGCCACTACTGCGGCTTCACCACCGACATACCCACACGCTGCCCCAACTGCGAGGGCGATGACCTCCGTCAGACGGGCTTCGGCACCGAGCGCATCGAAGACGACATACACACACACTTCCCCGAGGCACGCATAGCACGCATGGATCTCGACACCACACGCTCACGACAGGCATACGAGACCATCATCCACGACTTCGCACAGGGACGCACAGACATCCTCGTGGGCACGCAGATGGTCACCAAGGGTCTCGACTTCGAGAACGTAAGCCTCGTGGCCATCCTCGCCGCCGACACCATGCTCAACCAGCCCGACTTCCGCGCTTGGGAACGCGCTTTCCAGATGATGTCGCAGGTGGCAGGACGAGCAGGGCGACGCCAGCGGCAGGGGCTCGTGATGCTGCAGACCTACGCCCCCGACCTGCCGCTCATAGCCCAGGTCGTCGCCAACGACTACGACGCCATCTACACCTCACAGATGCTCGAACGACGGCAGTACGCCTTCCCCCCGTTCATCAGGCTCATCATAATATACATCAAGCACCGCAGCCAGACCGTCATCGACCAGCTGGCACGTGAGGCCACCATAGACCTACAACATATCTTCGGCTCACGTGTCCTCGGACCCGACGAGCCGCCGGTGGCACGCGTTCAGAGCCTCTACATACGACGCGTAATCCTGAAGATAGAACCCACACTGCCACTCACACAGGTACACGACCATCTGTACAAGGTGCGCCAGACGCTGCTTGCACAGCACCTCTACTCCTCGGCAAACATCTATTTCGACGTTGACCCTCTCTGAAGTAACTACATACAATTCCGGCAATGAAAGCGCTACTCATCAACGGAAGTCCACGACACAACGGCAACACCAGCGCCGCCCTCGGTGAGCTGGCAGCCACGCTCTCGCAGCATGGCATCGACACACAGACCATACACATAGGCCAGCAGCCCGTTCAAGGCTGCGTGGCATGCGCCATGTGCGGAAGGACAGGACGCTGCACCTTCCGCGATGAGCCCTACTACCGCATCCTGCGAGCCCTCAAGGACGGCATCGATGCCGTAGTCATAGCATCGCCCGTCTATTATGGCGGCCCCAACGGTTCACTCTGCGCACTCCTCGACCGCGTTTTCTACTCACTGGCACACCTCCTGCGCCACAAGCCGGCAGCCAGCATAGCCGTTTGCCGCAGGTCTGGCGCCACTACCACCCTGGCACGCCTCAACAACTATTTCCAGTCAGCCAGTATGCCCATAGCGTCATCGAGGCATCTCAGTGTCATCCACGCACACACAACGGGTCAGGCTCTCCAGGACAGCGACGGCATCGACAACCTGCGGCAGCTGGCACACGAGCTGGCATGGATGATGACGAGCCTGAAGCCTTAGCCACACAACATGGCGAACCGCCATTTCGGCACACAGAGACACGGAGTCCCGGAGACAGCATTATCTCCGGGACTCCGTGTCTCTGTGTGCTATGTGAAGATGCCTGCTGCCCATGCCGGGCTAAAGCCAGGACATCACCTATCGTATGCAGAAGTCAAAGGGCAGACGTGCATAGACGCATTGGTCTATGCGCTTGACAGCCAGCAACTGCTGCAACATGGCAGCCAGCGGATAAGCCTCGCCCAGCGTCTGGTGCAGGCGTGAGTCGAAGTAGCTGTCGCCGCCCTTCTTCATGAGGTTGTCCGTCCACTTGGAGGGCGCGGGGTACTCGTCCACGCTGTAGTCCTCCAGCTTGGCAAGCTCGGCAGCATCCTCGATGGCGTCATCGAGATTGCCAAGCTCGTCCACGAGGCCTATCTTCAGAGCCTGCTCGCCCGTCCACACACGACCCTGGCCTATCACATCCACGCTGTCCTGCGAGATGCCGCGACCCTCTGCCACACGTCGTGTGAAGAGGTCATAGCCACGCTCTATCATACCCTGCAACAGTGCACTCTCGTCGGCATTGAAGCCACGTGCCAGCAGTCCCATGACAGATGCGCCGCCGAAGTCGGAGTACTTGTTGGTCTTGACGAGGTCAAAGTGCAGACGTGCCTTGTTGGTGATGAGCTCCTCGGCCGAAGGTATGAGGCCGAAGATGCCTATGCTACCCGTCAGGGTCGTAGGTTCGGCAAGGATTTTCGATGCACCGCAGCTTATGTAGTAGCCACCGCTGGCAGCATATCCGCCCATGGAGATCACAACGGGTTTCTCGGCCTTCAGAAGCTGTATCTCATGCCATATCTGCTCGCTGGCGAAGGCGCTGCCACCGGGCGAGTTCACACGGATGACGACAGCCTTGACCTTCTCGTCCTTACGCAGCTTCTGCAGCTCGCGAAGGGTGGGCATGGTGACGATGTTCGTCGTTGCAGAAGGCAGGAAGGAGGACTCCTCGCTGTCGATGATCTCGCCGTAGGCATAATATACCGCTATGCGGTCGTCCTCGCTGTCCTTGTCGGCGGCAGCGATGACATCGGCGGGGGTGACGAAGGGAATGTCCTTCTTCTCCTTAAGCTCCAGGCGGTCGCGCAGCATCTGCTTGAAGCCGTCGATGTAGAGCAGCGTGTCGGCCAGGCAGTGGTCTATGGCAAACTCTGCAGGACGCATTGCCGGCAGGCTGTCGGCAATCTCGTTGAGCTGCTGCGACGTCAGGCCGCGGCTGAGCCCCACCTCATCCACCATCTGCTGCCACATGCTGCCAAGGAACGATGTCACCTGCAGGCGGTTGGGCTCGCTCATGCTGTTGAGGATATATGGCTCTACGGCACTCTTGAAGGTGCCGACCTTGAAGACCTGCATCTTGATGCCCACCATCTCGAGGGCATCGGCCATGAACATTGCGCCACTGGCCAGACCGTGCCAGTCGATGACGCCCTCGGGGTTCAAGGCCACGTCATCGGCGACAGAGGCGAGGTAGTAGGCTCCCTGCGAGTATATGTCACCGTAGGCGATAATCCACTTGCCACTGTCCTTGAAGTCCAGGAGAGTCTGGCGCAGCTCTTGCAGCATGGCAGGGGCGGCACCGAGGAAGCCCGTACCGACTTCCAGGTAGATGCCGGCCACCTTGTCGTTAGTGGCGGCCTCGGCGATGGCGGCCTTCAGCTGGTCCAGGCCCAGCGGAGTCTCAAAGTCGCCCAAGAGAAGGCTCATGGGGTCGGTCTCGCCGGCGCGCTCCATAAGCTCGCCGGTGAGGTTGATGCGCAGCACGGAGCCGCGCTTGACGGAGGCCGTGACCTGTTCGCTGGCTCCCATGCCGATGAGGCTGACGAAGCCGATGACCGTGGCCAGGGCGATGAACAGTCCTATGCCAGCGACGGTGGCAAAGACGTACTTCAGGAATTCTTTCATTGTAGTATGTGTATGTTGAGGTTTGATGGCGCGGGGATTTGGCAGCGCGTCCTGCGCGGCAAAAGTACAAAAAACTTACTATACGTCGTGCCTTTTCACACTTTTTTTTTGCGAAAGTCGCTCGTATTACAAAAAAAGTCGTACCTTTGCACCGCAATTTCGTAATAAACACAATACACAACAGATAGAACACAAAAACGTATAACCCAGAGGAGAGACGCACACATTAATCCGAGTCGCGTGCGTCTGCGTGTGTCGTCGCGACTTTGCAGCCACGAACTAAATCGTGGCATGGACGACGGGTGCCGCCGCCATATCCGCAGTAGTTACAGTAATCATCATCTTAATTCACACTATTTTTAATCCTTAAAAATGCTTACAAAAGTTTTTATCAATCCCAGAAAGGGCAAGCTGATGCTCTTGACGCTCCTGACGATGCTCGTCGTTGGGGGGGGTAATTCCGCATGGGCACAGAAAGTACTGCCGTACAGCTATGGGTTCGAGGAGGCATCCTGCTCGACAAGCGGCTGGACAAAAGTCAATTGCCACAGTAGCAGTGAAAACTACAAATTAGGCACTAGTGATGCATACGAAGGAGACTATGCCTTTCGTTTTTACTACACAAGTAATTACCCCCAGTACCTCATTTCGCCCGAGCTGGCCACCTCATCCTATTCGATAAGCGTCAGCTTCTGGTATAAGGCACATAGCACTTCGTATGAAGAGTCGTTCCAGGTGGGTTATTCTACGACAGATGCAGAAACGTCATCCTTCACTTTTGGGGATGAGGTAAAGACAGAGAGTACCAATTGGCAAGAGTACACCACGACCTGTCCTGCCGGTACGAAATATATTTGCATCGCCTGTACCTCCAATGATCAGTATTGCTTATACATAGACGATCTGGTTATTGATTCCGACTCACCCTACAAGACTCCCAAGGCTTTCGCCTCTACCGGCGTAACTGCCACTACGGCTACATTCGGCTGGACGGCAGGCGGCGACGAGACGGCCTGGCAGATTGCCTACTCTACTACCAAGGGCTTCGATGCTGACGCTGCCACCAAGGTTGATGTCACCAGCAACCCCTATACCTTAGAGGGCCTCACCGCCGAGACTACCTACTATGCCCGCATCCGCGCCGACTACGGCAGCGGCAACTATAGTGCTTGGAGCAACGAGGTGAGCTTCAAGCCTACGAATGCCATTGATTTGACCGTCAACGATGGCACGACAATGAATAACTATGTACCCTTCAATGGTAACTATGCCGACACACAGGGTACTATGAGCCAGTTCATCATTCCCGCATCGAGCCTGACTGCTATGCAGGGACGACAGATTACGGACATGACCTTCTATACAAGCACTGCTACCAAGGATTTTGGCAATGCCAGATTCGATGTATATATGGCAGAAACCTCGACAACAGCCTTTGATGCTGCCACCTTCGAATGGGGCGACATGGATCAGGTGGCTGCCAGTGCTACCGTCAATATTGCCGACGGCAAGATGACCATCACGCTTGACAATGGTTTCGAATATAGCGGCGATAATCTGAAGATTGGCTTCAAACTTGTGCTCACAGGAGGTTATACACGTACGTCTTGGTATGGCATTCCGATCGAAAACGCAGCCATCAAGTATTATAATGACGGAGGTGCTACAATAGAGTATTTCCTCCCGAAGATCACCTTCACCTCGCTGCCTGGCCCGGCTGTGAAGAGACCCCGGAACCTTGCAGTAACGCCCGGTAGCACTACCGCTGAAGTGACCTGGACAGGCGATGCCGAAACCTTCGACATCGATGTCAACGGCACCGTGACAGAGGGCGCAGCCAGCCCCTACACCCTCGAGAACCTCACTCCGGCTACCACATACACGGTGAAGGTGCGTGGCAGGAGCGGCAACGACGTGAGCGGCTGGAGTGGCACAGTCAGCTTCACCACATACGTCAATGTGACGGGCGTGACGCTCGCGCAGACGGAGGGTGTGCTGACTGTAGGTGAGACACTGACGCTGACTGCAACCATCGCCCCCATCAACGCTAAGGACAAGAGCGTGACATGGACAACGAGCGATGCCTCGGTGGCCACCGTCGATGGAAATGGCGTAGTGACTGCTCAGGGCTTGGGCAAAGCCACCATCACCGCCACCGCCACCAACGGCACTGCCGACACGTCGGACGACGTGACCGCCACCTGCACAGTCAATGTCTATCCATGGGCCGGCAGCGGCACGGCTGACGACCCGTTTCAGATTCAGAATGTAGATGACTGGAACACACTTGCCGCTAATGTCGCCGGGGGCGAGACGTACAGCGGCATTTACTTCAAAATGACGGACGACATCATCGGTGTAACTACGAGAACAGGTAAAAACTCGCTCAATCCTTTCTCCGGCACCTTCGACGGTCAGGGCCATACGATGAACCTCAATATCTACTCGACCACCACAGCCGATGTCACGTCAGCCCCCTTCGGCGCCATCAGTGGAGCCACCATCAAGAACCTGCACATCACCGGTAGCGAGACGACAACAGCATATATGCGGGCTGCCAGCATAGCAGGTTTCGCAGCGAACAGCACCATCACCAACTGCTGGAGCGAGGTAGCACTTACCTCAGGCTACGGCAAGGACATTGACTGCGGCGCCTTCGTAGCCACGGTGATAGAAAATTCGAGCCTTACCCTGAACGGCTGCCTGTTCACCGGCACGATTACCTATACCAATGCTGCAGGCTACGAGGGCGGCGGCATGGTAGGCTGGACACGCGCTGGCAGCACCGCCACGCTGAACGACTGTCTGTTTGCACCTGCCGGCTTCACCGTCACCAAGTATCACGGCCATTACATGTTCGTTGGAGGCAAGAAACGCGGCGTGCTCAACAACTGCTACTACAACGACGTGGCAGCAGCAACCAGCCTGGTCAAAGAGGGCAAGCAGGCCTTCAGCATCGTCAAGGGCGACGACGTTTCCAGCCTCGCCATCAGCGGCGAGTGTACTGAGTATAGCGTCAGCGGCATCACGGCCTACGCCACGGGCATCAAGTACAATGACGTTTACTACGCCGGCAGCGGCGAGGCCGTAGGCCTCACGCTGAGCCACGCCGACCGCGAGGGCTACACCTTCAGCGCATACGCCGTGACGGGCGGCGGCACGCTGGCCGACGCCACCACCGACACGCCGACGCTGACCATGTCCGAAGCCGACGCAGTGGTGAGCGCCATGTGGTTGTTGCCTACCGACGAAACGGGGGCATACCTCATCAGCTCGGCTGGCGACTGGAACTCGTTCTGCTATGATGTGAACAACGGTAACGCCTACAGCGGCAAGACCGTGAAGCTGACACAGGACATCAGCGAGGCCGTGAACACTACGGCAGGCACGAGCGAAGCCCTCTCCTTCCAGGGAACCTTCGACGGACAGGCACACACGCTGAACGTCAACATCACCGACAACAGCAACTCTCCGGCTCCGTTCCGCTACATCAAGAACGCCACTATCCGCAACCTGGTGGTGACGGGCAACATAACGAGCAGCCAGAAACACGTTGCGGGCCTGGCGAAAGCGACATACGGAGACATCCTCATCGAGAACTGCAACGTGGCTGCCACAATCAGCGGTGCCCGGTACATGGGTGGCTTCATCGGTCATAGCCAAGACGCTCAGATAACTATCAACGGCTGTGTCTTCAGTGGTACGCTCTCGCCTACGGGCAGCGACTATACCGGTGGCTTCATATGCTGGGGCGAAGGCGTGACAGGAAACACCATGGCCGTCACCAACAGCCTCTTCTGCGGCACGCTTGCCGGTTCTGGCTCCTCCAAGTTCCATCCCATCGGCTTCAACTATACTCCGGCCAATCCAACCAGACTGTTTACCAATACGTATTACACCATTGCCGCGAAGAATATCGATGAGGATACCGATGCAAGGTCGTTCGTCAATGGTCTCGACGCTGAATCCAAGGGCAAGCAGGCATATGCCCTCGCCACTGCCCCGGCCAACCTCGGTGACCTCGTGCAGGACTTCGGCGTGATGACGGCCTACGAGAACGGCATTCTCTGCGGCGACATATACTACGTAGCTCCCGCCGACATCACGCTCAACGAAACGGAAGCCGGAGAGGTGACAGCAGTGGATGGCTACTTTAGCAACGTCACCCTGACGCGCACGCTGCAGGCAGGCTCGTACAACACCTTCGCGGCTCCCTTCGACATCAGTGTCTCGGAACTCTCGGCCAAGGGCATCACGACGGTCAAGGAGCTGCAAAGCTCGACTTTTGCCGACGGCGTGCTGACGCTGAACTTCGCCGAAGCTGAGAGCATCGAGGCCGGCAAACCCTACCTCGTCAAGGTCAGCGAGAAAGTTGTGAACCCGACCTTCAACGGCGTGACCATCAGCAACACGACCACCACGACCGAGACGACGGCCGTCGATTTCGTGCCCGTCGTGAACCCGACGAGCCTGACGGGCGGCGACAAGACGGTGCTCTTCGTCGTCGGCGGGAACAAGCTGACCTACCCATCGGGCAACGGCAACATCAATGGCTTCCGCGCCTACTTCAAGCTGAAGCCTGAGGTGGCATCGCTGGCCCGCGCCTTCCGCATGAGCTTCGGCGACGACGCGACGGGCATCAATGAGATTTACGATTTACCCATTCACGATTCCCTGCCTAACGCCAGCGGCATCTATACGCTCGACGGCCGCAGCATCGAGGGGCAGCCCACACAGCGCTCGGCCGAAGGACGCTTGTACCCGCAGGGTCTCAAGAAGGGGGTGTATATCGTGAATGGTAAAAAGACAATCATCAAATAAAGAAAGGAGTACACAACCATGGTTAAGAAAGAATATATGAAGCCCGCCTTGCTGCTGATGGAAACAGAAGTAGAGAGCAGCATCCTGGTCACCTCGCTCAAGGTAGTAAAGACCAGCGGCCTGGACGACAACGAGGAATTGGAGTACAGCGAAGAGGGCAGCGACCTTGAGTTTGCCTGGTAGGCCACACCTTCAAATGAAGGGCATGTATATGCCCGTCCTATGGCAATCCGCCTGACGGGCGTGATGCAATCATCGATAATGCAGAAATCCCACGGGAGAACACTCTCCCGTGGGATTTTTGCTTAATGGGTCTCTCATTTCTTGCTGCGCTTGGCCCATCCCTCCTCGGAGAAGTCCGGCTCGGGTCCCTTGAGCGGGCGTGCGTCGTCGTGCTGCCTGAAGAACTGCCGCCAGTCGTCTTGCTTTGTGCTCTTCTTGGCCGGCACCCACTGCGCGGTGTCGTTGGCTTTCTTCTTCTTGCCCTTGGTTGCGTTGGTGCCTTTTGTGGCGTTGCGCGCTGTGGTGGCGCTGTCGCCTGTCTTGCCGCCCTTGCCGCCGGCAGTGTGGTGTGTCGCGCCAAGGCTAATAGGTGTGGTGTGAGTGCTCCATCTCGTCGGTGGTGACCTTCTTACGGTCGAGGGCACGCCATGCGTAGGTGATGTACGCGAGCACAAAGGGTATGAAGAGCGACACCCATGCCATGGTGCGCAGTGTGAACTCACTGCTCGATGCATTCTCTATTGTCAGCGAAGCCTGCAGGTCGGCGGTAGAGGGATAGAACGCCGTGTTGTTCCACCCTGCGATGAGCAGCAACACCAGCACGGTGAGCACCGTGCCCGTCCCCGCAAACCAGATGCCTTTGTTGGCATAGCGGTCGGCAAAGCAATCCTTCCTCTTGCCGACGCCGGGCATGGGAGAACCTGCAAGGATCTCCACGACGATGCCGAAGAGCACGAGGGCGATGCCCGCGACAAGCACGATGGCCAACGGCCATAGGGCAATGAGGTTGTGGAGGTACTTCATGGGTTCCACGGCGATGACACCCGTGGCGGGGTCGTAGGCATAGCCGTCCTTGAGCATGAGATGCACGAGGTATGCCACAAACAGTATGAGGAACGGCACCGTCTGCCCTACGAGGCGCACGCTGCCACGGCTGCGTATGTCCTCGTCCTCGACATTGTTCATGAAGTAGAGTATGCCGAGGATGCGCGTGAGGAACACCACCGCGAAGCCGAACACCAGCACCCACGGACACAACAGCGCATCGAGGCCGTGGCTGGCATTGGCCCATGCCGAGATGACGAGCGAGCCCCCCGACAGCAGCCCGCCGCCGTCGGCCATGAGTGTGAGGTTGTCCTTCTGCACCACGAAGTTGCTGCCCTCGAAGAATGTCGCCACGGCAGCGCCGATGAGCAACGGCCCGAGGATGCCGTTCAGCTGCAGGCAGAACTGGAAGGGGCGTGCGCCGAGGAGGTTGCCTTGCTTGTGTTGGAACTCATAGCTCACGGCCTGCACCACGAAGGTGACGAGTATGAGCATCCACAGCCAGTAGGCACTGCCGAAGCTGGTGCTGTAGAAGAGCGGGAAGGCGGCAAAGGCGGCTCCGCCGAAGGTGACGAGGGTGGTGAACGTGAGCTCCCACTTACGCCCTGTGCTGTTAGTGAGGGCGCGACGCTGTACGTCTGTAGCGCCGAGCGAGAAGATCAGGGAGTTGCCGCCCTGTACGAACATCATGAAGACGAGCAGGGCACCGAGCAGGCTGACCAGCAGCCACCAGTATTGTTGCAGGAAGAGGAGAGTCATGGCAGGTATGTTTTGGGGTTAAGAGTTATGTTCAGATCCGCGCTTTATCTGTTTGAGCATGATGTTGACCTCCACGGCCAGCATGGCAGTGAAGAGTGTCAGGAAGAGCCAGAACGTGGCAGCCACGGCCCCGGCTTCGACGTCCGAGACGGATGCCGAGACGGGCAGCATGTCCTGTATGGTCCATGGCTGACGCCCGAATTCCGCCACCAGCCACCCGCTCTCAGAGCATACGTATGCGCAGGGCAGCATGGCGATGGCCGCCATGAGCAGCCAGCGCATCTGGCTGACATCTCTCTTACGCCACTCCAGGAACAGTATGAGTGCGAAGAAGAGTATGAACAGCGACCCCAGCCCCACCATGATACGGAACGCCCAGAAGTTGACAGGAATGTAAGGCACGAGCTCGGCCTCGTCCTTCACGAAGCCGTAGCCGAAGTATGGCATGTCGGCCCTGAGGGCGGCAAGGTGTGTGCTTAGCGTGGCCTCGTCGGCACCGTCGGCCTTGGCCTGACGATAGGCGGCCAGGGCAGCGATGGCGGCACGTCCGCGCGCCATCTTCTCGGCGGCACTGGGCACCACGGTGCCATCCTCGAGGGTGTAGCCGTTGAGGATATCGTTGACACCCGGCACGAAGCCATGCACCGTGCGTGTGGCCAGGATGCTAAGCCCGTTGGGAATGGCCACGCGCAGCGGAGCCTCACCCTCGGTAGTGTAGTCGGGCTGACGGAAAGGATTCACCCATGCCACAGCGGTGAGGCTCTGGTCGGTGCCGCCGTTGTAGAGGGCTTCCATGGCAGCGAGTTTCATGGGCTGGACCTCGGCAACCTTGTAGGCACTCTCATCGCCGCTGACGGCAGCACCCACAGATGCCACGAGCCCCACGACGGCACCGATGCGCAGGCTCTTCAGGGCCATCTCGCGCTCGGCAGCGCGCCGTTTGAGCAGATACCATGCCGACACCGCCACGACGAAGGCAGCACCTATCACCCACGACGAGATGACGGTGTGGCAGAACTTGTCGATGGCAAACGGCGAGAGCGCCACGTCGAAGAACGATGTCATCTCGTTGCGCATGGTGTCGGGGTTGAACTCGCAGCCTACGGGGTACTGCATCCACGCATTGGCCACGAGGATCCACCATGCCGAGATGGTGGCACCGAGCCACGTCAGCCATGTCGAGGCGAGGTGAAAGCCGCGCGACACCTTGTCCCAGCCAAAGTACATCACGGCCACGAAGGTCGATTCCATGAAGAACGCTATGATGCCTTCTATGGCCAGCGGCGCGCCGAAGATGTCGCCCACGAGCCAAGAGTAGTTCGACCAGTTGGTGCCGAACTCAAACTCGAGGATGATGCCCGTGGCCACGCCCACGGCAAAGTTTATGCCGAAGAGACGCTGCCAGAACTGTGTCGTGCGGCGCCAGAAGTCATCGCCGGTGCGATAGTAGCGCGTTTCCATGATGGACATAATGAGTCCCAGCCCCAGCGTCAGCGGGACGAAGAGCCAATGGTATATTGCCGTGAGGGCAAATTGCGCGCGTGCCCAGTCCACGGCAGCGGCATCGATGGTAAGCAGGTTAGGTGACATAAGGTTTATAGAAAATTATGGTGGGTAAGTTGACAGGTAATAGATATGTATTTCATAGCGTGTACGCCTGAAAGTGTCCTTCGTGCCTCGCCGACGCGGGGCGCTGTTGCAGGCCGCTGCCTGCTATTTCCTGTTCATGAGTTCGCCGGCCACAAAGTCGGCCTCGGCTCCGGGGGCTGCGTGCCGGCCTATGAAGTCAGGGAAGAAGAACACCTTCAGTATGGCAAAGATGACGAAGAGCTTCACCAGTATGACGAGCCATAGCGTGCGGCCGAGCGTCATCTGCCTGAAGCCGTCGCGGTAGAAGCGGTATATGTCTGCCGGAGTCATCATTTCTTAGTGCGTTTGGCCCAGCCCTCCTCCGAGAAGTCGGGTTCGTCGCCGCGCAGCGGGCGTGAGTCGTTGTGCTGGAAGAACTGACGCCAGTCATCGTGCTTGCCACCTTTCTTGGATGGCACCCACTGGTCGTCGCCCTCACCTTTCCGTTTCTTCTTGCCGACGGACTTGTCCTTGGAGCCACGGCCTGCCTTGCCGCCTTCGCCACGCTTGCCAGAGGCAGAGCGGTCGGCGCTGGCCTTCTCGAAGCGGCGCTGGGCACGGCTCTTGCCTTTACGTTCCGGGGCGTCACCCTCGCGGACAGGACGCTCGCCGTCGTCGCGGCGGCCAGAGTGCCGCGCCCCCTCCTGGCCAGAGCCCTCAGAGGGCTGGGCGATGTCCACGCCGATGCGGCGACCCTTCACCGTAAGTCCCTGCATGGCGCCGAGCACACGCTCGGCCTCAGCCTCAGGCACCTCGAAGAACGAGAATGTGGGTCTCAGGTCGATGCGCCCCATCTCCACCTTCGGCCCCTCGCAACGGCGGTTGACGAGACCTATTATCTCACGGGCATAGAAGCCATCGACCTTGCCCAGGGTGATGAAGATACGGGTGTAGCCCGCCTCGGGGGCATGGTCGCCGGCGGCACGGCCACCCTCGCGTCTCTCCTTGCGCTTCGTGTCTTTCTTGTCGCCGGTCACCTCCTCGATGTCGGGTGCGGCAGCATAGTAGCGCAGGAAGCGTCCGAACTCCCGGCTCACGACACGCTTTATGATGTCGTCCTTGTCAAGCCACTCCAGACGCTGGCGCACCTCGTCGATGAAGGGTGCTATCTGCTCGTCGTCAACCACTTCGCGCTCGATGTCGTCAACCACCTTCCACAGCTGCTTGGCGCAGATGTCGCGTGCCGTGGGCAGCGTGCCACGCTCAAACTGCTTCTTGATGGTGCGCTCCACGTCGCGAATCTTGCCGCGCTCGCGGACATGCACGATGCAGAGGCTGGTGCCTTTCTTGCCAGCACGCCCTGTGCGACCGCTGCGGTGGGTGTAGTTCTCGATATCGTCGGGCATGCCATAGTTGATGACGTGCGTGAGGTCGTCAACGTCGAGGCCGCGCGCCGCCACGTCGGTGGCCACGAGCAGCTGTATGCGGTGCTGGCGGAACCGCTGCATGGTGAGGTCGCGCTGCTGCTGCGAGAGGTCGCCGTGGAGGGCATCGGCGTTGTAGCCGTCCTGAATGAGATGGTCGGCCACCTCCTGAGTCTCCAGACGCGTGCGGCAGAACACGATGGCATAGATGCGCGGATAGTAATCGACGAGGCGCTTCAGTGCCAAGTACTTGTCGCGCGCATGCACCATATAATATATGTGGTTGACGTTCTCGGCACCCTCGTTGCGCGACCCCACCACCACCTGACGCGCATCGTGGAGGTAGCTGCTGGCTATGCGCTCTATCTCGCGGCTCATCGTTGCCGAGAACAGCAGCGTGGTGTGCTCGGAGGGTATGCCTTCGAGCACGGCATCGATGCTCTCCGAGAAGCCCATCGACAACATCTCGTCGGCCTCGTCGAGGATTAGCGTCTCCACCCCTTCGAGGTGGGCGGCTCCCTTCTGCATGAGGTCGATGAGGCGTCCCGGCGTGGCAACAATCACATCCACGCCGTGCCTCAGCGCACGTATCTGCGGCTCGAAGTTGGCACCGCCATAGACGGCCAGGATGCGCACGTCGGGGATGTGCTTGGCGAAGGAGCGGAGGTCGTCGGTGATCTGCAGGCACAGCTCGCGCGTCGGCGAGAGGATGACGGCCCGGGGCGTGTGCTCGCTGCGCGGCGAGGTCAGTATGCGCTGCAGCAACGGCAGGCCGTAGGCTGCCGTCTTGCCGGTACCCGTCTGTGCCAGGGCAACAAGGTCCTGGGTGGAAGTGAGCTGGTGCGGGATGACGGCCTCCTGCACGGGCATGGGGCTGACGTAGCCCAGTTCGTCGATAGCGAGCAGCAATGGCTCGGCAAGCCCCAGGCTGGCGAAGGTGGTGGCTGTTGCTGTGATGTCTGTACTCATTGAATAGTGTTGATGTTGGAGATGGGAAGAGACGTGTCAGAACAAAAAAGCCCGCAACCTCAAAAGAGAATTGCGGACCAACGCCCTGCGCTCCAGGATGGGCTTGAACCAACGACCCCCTGATTAACAGTCAGGTGCTCTAACCAACTGAGCTACTGAAGCAGTGCTCTTCCGAGATTTTGCGCTCCAGGATGGGCTTGAACCAACGACCCCCTGATTAACAGTCAGGTGCTCTAACCAACTGAGCTACTGAAGCAGTGTTCTCATGCAGAAACGGCGGTAAAAAGGGTTGAAAAACCACTTTTTTCGCGTTTTCCTCGGAATTGCGGGGCAAAAGTAGAGGTTTTTTCAAAAATATGCAATACTTTTGCAGAAATTTTTTCAAGATATGGCAAAAATTATAGGAATTGGCAATGCTCTGGTCGATATTTTGGTGAAATTGGCCGACGAAAAGCCTCTTTCTGACATCGGACTCACCCGGGGAGGGATGTGGCACATCGACGAGGCACAGATGCGGCACCTACAGGCCGAGACAGCGCCGCTGAGACCCGTGCGCGCCACCGGCGGCAGCGCGGCCAACACCATACACGCCCTATCGATGCTCGGACACGCCACGGCATACATCGGCACCGTGGCCGACGACGAGCACGGACGCTTCTTCGCCGACAGCATGCGCCGACGCGGAACTGACAGCCACCTGCTCATGGCACACGACGGGCACACGGGAATCGCCACGACATTCATACTGCCCGACGGGGAACGCACCTTCGCAACATACCTCGGGGTGGCACCGCAGATAGACACCACCACCCTGCCCTTCCACACGACGGCAGCCACGGGAGAGAGCGACATCCTGCACATAGAAGGCTACCTCGTGCAAGACCACGACACCGTGGAGGAGATAATGCGGCAGGCTAAGGCCGCAGGCATGACGGTGAGCTACGACCTCGCGTCATGGAACATCGTCAGGGCCGACCGCCACTTCGTGCGACATCTCGTAAGAGACTATGCCGACATCGTCTTCGCCAACCACGACGAGGCAGAGGCATACGCCGGCACCTCCGACCCGCAGACAGCTCTCGCCGACATAGCGGAACACGTGCAGACTGCCATAGTGAAGATGGGCAAGAGGGGCGCCATGGCACGACGTGGCACCGACGAGGCCTTCGCACCGGCAGAACCGTGCAGCAACGTCGCCGATGCCACAGGGGCCGGCGACTTCTTCGCGGCAGGATTCCTCCACGGCATCATGGCGCACAAAACCCTCGACAGATGTCTGCGCTACGGCAACATCATGGCCGTGCATGCCATACAAGTGCTCGGCTCTAACGTACCGCCGCTGACACCACGGCAACTCGCACTACTTGACGAATAACCCAACAACAAACATCCACACCCACACACTCATGACATCACCCCTACTACTGTCACTCTGCAGACACTGCCGCACAGCGGCCTTATTGATAATAATGTTCGCGTGCGAGAGCACGAACGCACAGCGTGTGTTCGACATCGGCCGCGGACTCGAGATATTCTCCGACATCTACCGACAGCTCGATATGTACTATGTCGATACTCTCTCGGCAGACACCGCCATGCGATGGGCCGTTGACGGTATGCTCAACGAGATAGACCCATACACCGTGTACTACCCCGACGACGACCAGGAGGAGCTGCGCACGATGGCCACGGGACGATATGCCGGCATAGGAGCCGTGATACGCTTCTCCAAACGCCAGCAACGCAGTGTCATCGAGGAGCCCTACGAGGGATGCCCGGCACAGGAGGCCGGGCTGCGCGCCGGAGACGTCATCATCAGCATCGACGGCCGCGACACCAAGGGGTGGGACAACGCCCGCGTCAGCAAGAACCTGCGCGGCGAGCCGGGGACGACCTTCGAACTTGTCGTGCAACGGCCGGGGAGCCACAAGCCACTGACATACAAACTCACACGCAGACAGATACAGACGCCATCGCTGCCATGGTACGGCATCCTGGCCGACAGCGTGGGATACGTATATCTCGCATCCGTCACTGAGCACGCGGGACGCGACGTGCGCAACGTCGTCAACGAGCTGCGGCAGGCAGGCATGAAGCGTCTGCTGCTCGACCTGCGCGACAACGGAGGCGGTTCCGTCTCCGAGGCGGCAGAGATAGTGGGGCTCTTCGTGCCAAAAGGCAGCCTCGTGGTGGCGACACGCGGCAAGGTGCCGGCGACATGCACTGACTACCGCACGCCGGCAGAACCCATCGACACGGTGATGCCGCTGGCGGTGCTCGTAAACTCCGGCTCGGCATCGGCGGCAGAAATCATCTGCGGAGCGCTGCAAGACCTCGACCGCGCAACGGTCATCGGACAGCGGACATACGGCAAGGGCATCGTGCAGGGCATACGCGACGTGCCATACCGGGGACAGCTGAAGATCACCACGGCACGCTACTACCTGCCGTCGGGACGCTGCATACAGGCCTACGACTACCGCCGACGCGTGACATCGACGGCGGCAACGACACTGCCCGACAGCCTGACACACGAGTTCCGCACGAAGCGAGGACGCATAGTGCGCGACGGGGGCGGCGTGCTGCCCGACAGCATCATCGCCGTAGATTCCGTGCCGACGATGCTCTACGACCTCTATGCCTCTGACGCCTTCTTCGACTTCGCAAACAGCTACGCCGCAGCACACGCCACGATAGCCAAGCCGGCCGACTTCGGCCTCACCGACGATGAGTATGCCGCCTTCGCCGACACCATCGCCGCAAGCGAATTCACCTACAACGGACGCACGGCCGACGCACTGCGGCAACTGCGACTGCTGGCACAGGCAGAAGGACGGTTGCAGAGGGCACAGGCTGAGTTCGACGCACTGGAGGCACGGCTGCGCGAGAACGACCTCAGGGGCGACCTCATAAGCCTCAGACGATACATACAGCCTTACCTGGAGACCGAAATCGTGAGCCGATACTACCATCAGCGCGGAGCCATGGAACACCATGCACACCACGACAGCGACGTCCGGCGAGCACTGCAAATCGTATGCTCACTGCCCCGACAGTGACGACGATGGCACAGCAACAGAAACATCTCACACCACACAAAAAAAAGACAATCATCACAACCACCACACAAAAACACTATGCGCAAACGTAAAGCATCACAGTTGAACCAGCGAGTCATGACGGGAGTCATCGCCATGGGCATCGTAGTACTGCTCGTATGTTTCCTATTCCTATCCATGGTGTCGTGCACAAACGACACACCGGCCTTCCGACTGTCGGGACACATCAGCGGAGCAGCAGACTCCACACTCTACGTGGAAGCCGCGACGCTGCAGGGCATAGTGCCCGCAGACTCCGTGCGACTCGGTGGCGACGGGGCCTTCCATTTCACGATACGACGCGACATGGAGGCTCTCGGAGAACCGGACTCTGCCACAGGACGACAGCAGTGGGCACCCGACTTCTACCGCCTGCGAATCGGCACAAAGGTTATAAACTTCGTCGTTGACAGCACCGAGGACATCAACATAGAGGCACCACTCGCACACATGGCAACGGCCTACGACATCCAGGGCAACAGCGGCAGCCGCACCATGAAGACAATATCGCTGCTCAACATGCAGCTGCAACAGCAGCTGCGGCAGCTGGGCAACGATGCCTCGCTCTCCGACCTCGAGAAGCTGGAGAGGGCACGACAGCTGCACGACAACTACAAACTAACGCTCAAACGCGACTACATCGTGGCCGACCCCGCATCGCCGGCATCATACTTCGCACTGTTCCAGACACTGGGGCAGACGCTGCTCTTCAACCCCGAGAGCGACCGCTCTGACGTGCAGGTGTTTGCCGCCGTGGCAACACAGTGGCAGGAACGCTACCCCAACGCGCGACGCACGCAGAACCTCGGCAACATCGCCATGCGGGGTATCACAAACACACGTCAGGCACGACGGGTGGAGATAGAGCTCGACGGCGACAAGGTGCGCGAGACAGGCATCATAGACATGGGATTCCCCGACATAGACGGACGCGAGCGACGACTCTCAGACCTCGCCGACAACGTCGTGCTGCTCGACTTCACGTCATACCGACTGCCCGACAGCCGAGAGCGCATACTGCAGATGCGGGAGCTGTACGACCGCTACCACGACCGCGGACTCGAAATCTACCAAGTATCGCTCGATGCCGATGCCCACTACTGGAAGACCATGACAGAGACGCTGCCGTGGGTGTGCGTTCAGTGTACAGAGGGTTTCGATAACGACATCGTGAACCTCTACGGCGTACAGAGCCTGCCGACATTCTTCATCGTGGGGCGACACTCCGAGCTGAGACTCAGAGACTCACAGGTGACAGACATCGCCAAAGCCATAGAGGCAGAGCTTTGAGGCCACACCCAGCCGGAGCGCCACCAAGCGACTACAACCTATTGGACACACCATTAAGTAAGGGCAGAAGATTATAGCGCAGGCTGCATGTGTCCGCAGACACGGTTCTACGCAGGTCATGCGAAGAACCGTGTCTGCGGCTACGGCTATTGAGAGGAGACAGGTTTGCAGTCCTTACGGTAATTACGGGCTTTGAGGATGGCGTGAGTTCATGATGTAGG
The DNA here is from genome assembly GCA_947167455.1 of uncultured Prevotellaceae bacterium. GTDB lineage: Bacteria > Bacteroidota > Bacteroidia > Bacteroidales > Bacteroidaceae > Physcousia. The sequence continues at coordinate 22,009 of CAMVIB010000003.1, forward strand.
AGATTCGTCATCTTCCCCAGAAGGGTTCACCTGCATCGCCTGGAAGATTCACCTGCATCGCCTGGAGGGTTCACCTGCATCGCCTGGAGGATTCACCTGCATCGCCTGGAAGATTCACCTGCATCGCCTGGAAGATTCGCTTGTCCCACGTTCGTGGGATGATTAGCCCACGTTCGTGGGACGATTAGCCCACGTTCGTGGGACAATGCGCCCACGTTCGTGGGCTAAGTTAATCCTCTTGGGGATGTTAGTGAAACCTCTTGGGGATGCATGTGAAACCTCTTGGGGATGCATGTGAAACCTCTTGGGGATGCATGTGAAACCTCTTGGGGATGCATGTGCAGCCGGAGTGGGGAACGCAGAGCGGGTCATACCAACCATAGTGACGGGCATGACCGCGCGCCCCGTGTGCCCGCCCCAGCATAGAGGTGTCGAAGCTACGGCGGGTTGAGCGCAGGCTGTAAATTTCGGAGCGTGCGCAAGTTGAATAATCGGATTTCTTGTTGCGAAAAGACAAGAAAATGAAAAATATCAAGTAAAAGTTTGGCAGTTACAGGCAAATGACATACCTTTGCGGTCGCAAAACGACAAAAGAAGGGTTCCGTTACACTGTTCGGAGCTCTTCTCTAATTATGTCAGAAGCAACATTAACACACCACCTAATCCAAGTACACAGACACGTACTGCAAGACTAACAAGCCGACACCTATCGTCAAATCCTAAAAAAACACTAAATAAAATAATGGCTTACATGACACAAAAGGGCTACGACAAGCTCGTGGCCGAACTCCAACGTTTAGAATCCGTGGAGCGCCCCAAGGCATCCGCGGCCATTGCCGAAGCTCGCGACAAGGGCGACCTTAGCGAGAACGCCGAATACGACGCCGCCAAGGAGGCACAGTCGCTGCTCGAGATTAAGATCACACAGCTGAAGGCCACCATCGGAGAGGCCAAGATCATCGACACAAGCAAGCTCAGTGCCGAGACGGTGCAGATATTGTGCAAGGTGAAGCTGAAGAATGTTAAGAACAATGCCATCATGACATACACCATCGTGTCGGAGACAGAGGCCAACCTTCGTGAGGGCAAGATCAGCATCAAGACACCCATAGCACAGGGCCTGCTCGGAAAGAAAGTCGGCGACGTGGCCGAGATACGCGTGCCACAGGGCATCATTAACCTCGAAATCCTCGACATCTCATTCGAAGAATAAGCGCCGCACGCTGACGCACCGGCTAAATATAACCCACCTATAAACGATAATTTCAGACATGTCTATTTTCAGCAAGATAGCAGCCGGCGAGATACCATCGTACTGCTGCGCCCAGAACGACGAGTTCTACGCATTCCTTGACATCAACCCGCTCGCAAAAGGTCACACACTGGTGATACCACGCCGGGAGGTGGATTATATCTTCGACCTCACCGACGAAGAGCTGGGACGCATGCATATCTTCGCCGCTCACGTGGCGCGTGCCATGAAGAGCGTAATCCCATGCGTGAAGGTCGGCGTGGCTGTGCTCGGACTCGAAGTGCCGCACGCTCACATACACCTCGTGCCGATGCAGAGCGAGCGCGACATGCTCTTCTCCAACCCGAAGCTGCAACTTACCGCCGACGAGATGGCCGGCATAGCCCAAGCCATACGCGACGCCTTCGACAGAGCGGAATGACACTGCCCGCCGCCAATGGCGGCAGCAACGAGGCGGCCAAATCTCATAAGAAGCCCCGCAGGGGTGGCTCATCACTTTCCTATGTGATGAGCCACCCCTGCTTCTTTTTTAGGTGGGTTCTATAAATTAGCTTTGAATTGCTCTTAGGCTATTTCCGAACAGATTTTGTTTCAAGGCCGCCGGGGCGTAGCGGGCTACGTCCCAAGAACTTGGAGCAAAAGATGCCGGAAAGAGGCAAGAGCAAACAAAGATAATTCATAGAGAATTTATTAATTAATAGAACACACCTTTAATGATTATCCGCAATCGTACCACCAAGACGCTGGAAGCGTCTCCTCTCAATAACCGGGGGTGCGCAGTACCCCCGGATAGGGACAAAAAGGGGAACATCGACCCTGAAGGGGTCGCCCATTACGCTGTTCGGGCACTCTTTCAGAGTGCTTGCCTCTATAGAGCTTGTTATCCGGGGGTGCTCGCTACGCTCGTACCCTCGGTTACCAAAGCGAAGACCGCGTTGCGGTCTCTTTGGTGGTATGATTGCGATGTATGCCTTGTAGGTCAGGCCCCCGAAGGGCTGGCTAATCACAGCCAGGGGTGTGAGTCCTACGGCCCATGAGGCACGCCCCAGCAAGTCCCACGACATTGCCGATGCCCACGCCGATGGCATTGGCAGCAAGGTCGAGCCATTCGCCGGAGCGATATGTCGTGGCATACGCCTGGAGCAGTTCGAGCACGCCGCTCATCGCCAACGGCATAAGCGCCATACGCACCAGCAACGGCACGACATCAGAGGATGACAGCCGGCAGCCTGAAGCCCGCTGCACACGGAGCCACTCGGCCCACATCACGGCAACGAACCCGGCATACATCAAGAAGTGAGCCCATTTGTCGCCGATACCAGCATCCTGAACAATCTTCAGCTCGCCTATCGGCGCGAGCGACAGGAACCATATTGCGAAGCACGTCAGGAGGCTCAACGGGTATCGGAAAGCTACTTTTTTCAGACAAAATGCATCCATATAATACATATTTATAGTTTTTGGGCGCAAAAGTACAATAATAATTCGTAACTTTGCCGCAAGATATGGAAAAAAGAGCAAATTTCGGCAGCAAGTTAGGCATTATTCTTGCCGCAGCGGGCTCGGCAGTGGGCCTGGGCAACGTCTGGCGCTTTCCTACCGAGGTAGGTGCCAACGGCGGGGCAGCGTTCATACTGATATATGTCCTGTGTGTGCTCGTGCTGGGCGTGCCGCTCATGGTGGCGGAGTTCATCATCGGTCGCCACACCCACAAGAACACCGCCGACGCATATCGTCAGCTCGCGCCAGGAACGGCGTGGGTGTTTCAGGGCTATCTCGGAGTCTTCACCTCATGGTTCATACTGTGCTACTATGCCGTCGTAGCCGGCTGGACGCTCAAATATCTCATGGAGAGCGCACTCGGCGAAGTGGCACATATCAGCGAATCCACAGCTTACTTCGAGGCCTTCACCTCACACCCGCTGATACCGCTGGGCTACATGGCAGCATCGATGATGATGTGCCACCTCGTCATCGTGCGCGGCGTGCAGGGAGGCATAGAGCGCTCGTCGAAACTCATGATGCCTATGCTGCTGGTAATAATGTTTGTGCTCGTGGCCACATCCGTCACCATGCCGGGGGCTGAGAGTGGGGTGGCATTCCTCCTGCGGCCCGATTTCTCAAAGATTACGGCCGACGTCGTGCTCAGTGCCATGGGGCAGGCCTTCTTCTCGCTGAGCATTGCCATGGGATGTCTCTGCACCTATGCCAGCTATTTCACCGACGATGCCAAGCTTGTGAAGACGGCAGGCAGCGTGGCGCTCATCGATACGCTTGTGGCCATCATGTCGGGATTCGTGATTTTCCCTGCCGTGTTCAGCGTGACGGGCGTGGCACCCGATGCCGGGCCGGGGCTGGTGTTCATCACGCTGCCCAAGGTGTTCCAGGCTGCCTTTACCGACGTGCCATGGCTCGGAGCCGCCTTTGCCTTCATGTTCTACCTGCTGCTCTTCCTCGCGGCGCTGACGAGCATGATGTCCATCCACGAGCCCCCGACGGCGTTCCTCATAGAGCGCTTCCGCATCTCGCGACACACGGCGACGGGCATCGTCACGGCATCCGTCATCGCCGTGGGCACGCTGTGCTCGCTCTCCTTCGGGCCTCTGCGCGACGTCCGCCCGCTCTTCGGCATGACGTTCTTCGACTTCTTCGACTTCGTGTCGGCCAAGATATTCCTGCCCGTGGGAGGCATCATCATTGCTCTCTTCACCGGCTGGCGGCTCGACCGCGCCATCATCACGGCCCAGCTCACCAACAACGGCACACAGCCCGTGCCGGAGGCTCTCCTCAAGGCCTTCGTCTTCTTCATGAAATGGGTTGCGCCCATCGCCATTACCTTAATCTTCGTCTATGAACTCAGATAGCAATAACCGTAATGCCGGGCAGACGGACGCCGCCGGCGCCCATCGCGGCAACTTCAAGTCGCGACTCGGCATCGTGCTGGCCACGGCAGGCTCGGCAGTGGGTCTTGGCAACATCTGGCGCTTCCCCGTGGAGACAGGCCAGCACGGAGGCGCGGCTTTCATCATGCTCTACCTCGCGTGCGTCATCCTGCTCGGAGTGCCGATGATGGTGGCCGAGTTCATCATCGGGCGGCGCACGCACGCCGACATCGCCACGGCCTACGAACGGCTGGTGCGCGAGAACCCGCGCGACACACGCCTCTCGCGCCTCGCGCCCTCACTATGGCCCGTCACGGGCTATGCCGGCATGGTATGCGTCACGCTCATCCTGAGCTACTACAGCGTCGTGGCGGGCTGGATTCTGAAGTATGCCGTCGATGGCCTCATGGGGCGACTCACGTCCCTTGGCGACGAGTCGGCATATTTTGCCGAGTTCAGCTCATCAACACTGCCGCCACTGCTCTATACACTGGCTTTCCTGCTCGCCACGCACATGGTAATCGTGCGCGGGGTGCAGAACGGCATAGAGCGCATCTCGAAGCTCCTCATGCCGCTGCTGCTCGTCCTCATGTTCGTAATGGCATTCGGGAGCCTCACAATGCCAGGCGCCACCGACGGCCTGCTCTTCCTGCTACGACCCGACTTCTCAAAGCTGACACCCGAGACGGCACTCAGTGCTCTGGGGCAGGCTTTCTTCTCGCTAAGCATCGCCATCGGCTGCCTGAGCACCTACGCCAGCTATTTCAAGCAGGATGTACCATTGGTGAAGACGGCGGCCAACGTCGTGGGCGTTGACACCATGGTGGCTGTCGTCAGCGGCTTCATCATCTTCCCGGCGGTGTTCAGCGTGCAGGGCGTGCAGCCTGATGCCGGCCCGGGGCTGGTGTTCATAACACTGCCCGACATCTTCGAGCGACTCTTTGCACACACACCCGTCGTGGGATATGTCTTCGCACTCATGTTCTACCTGTTGCTCGTGCTCGCGGCGCTCACAAGCACCATCTCCATGCACGAGGAGGTGACGGCTTTCTTATGCGACAGATACCACATCCCGCGCCGACACGCCGCTTCCATCATGACAGCAACGTCCATGGTGCTCGGAGCGCTCTGCGCACTGTCGTTCGGGCCGTTGGCAGGGTTCAAGCCCTTCTTCGGCAGAGGGTTCTTCGATGCCTTCAACGATGTCACCGCACAGTGGATTATGCCTCTCTCGGGCATCGTGCTGAGCTTCTTCGTAGGATGGCGGCTGCCGCGCGCTCTCGTCGAGGAGGAGCTGACGAACCACGGGACACTCAAGATGCCACGTTTCATCGTGCCGACATTCCTCTTCCTCGTACGCTATGTGACGCCTACAGCAATTGCTGCCATCTTCATCGGGCAACTCATGTAGGCGACACATCCGCCAAGACGTCTGAAAACGCCCTTTACAACTATACGTTCCTGCCATGAACATACCACGAGCCGACCTCAGGGCACTGACAATCTTCGCCACCATATTCGGTACGGCGGCAATGACGCTGCTCATCGACAAGCTGTTTCTCAGACCCGACACGCGCGCCTTTGCCATCGACTCAGTATATATCGACTCGGCAGATGCTATCATCAGTGATGCCGCATACCTTGACACGGCCTACCGTCGCAGCTACGGCAGGACAAAGGGGTCGAGGGCATCTGACAGGCAGACCTACGCCACGCCGTCGATTCGCGTGGAGACCTTCGACTTCGACCCAAACACAGCGGACTCCACGACACTGCTCAGGCTCGGGCTGTCGCCATGGCAGGTGAAAGCCATATACACCTACCGCGCCCGCAACGGGAGATACCACAGGGCAGAGGATTTCAAACGCGTGCCGGGCATGACGCCAGAGACATACAACAGGCTCGCACCGCATATTCGCATCGGCGAGGCTTTCAGACTCTACAGCGATATGTATCACGACGCCGACGCCAGCGGCGAGGATCGGGCCGCCGGCGGTGACAGCCATAGAGGCGACACCATTCACGCCAGGTCAGACGGCAGAGACTCTGATGCCGTGCCGTCAACCCGCGAACTCTTACCACCGCGGGAAAAGTTCCGCGAACTCATAACACTCGACCTCAACACCGTTGACACCACGACACTGAAGAAGGTACCGGGAATAGCGTCGTACCGCGCACGCAAGATCGTTGAATACAGGGAACGGCTCGGCGGCTTCGCCAGCGTAGATCAGCTCTCCGAAATCGGAGACGTCATTCCCGACGAGCTGAAACTGTGGTTTACGGTGGAGACGCCCATCATCAGGCCACTGAACATTAACTCCGACGACAGCCGCACTCTCTCACGCCATCCATACATCAGCTACAGGCAGGCGCGAGCCATCATCCAGTACCGCAAGACATACGGCAGGATATCATCGCTCAGCGACCTCTCGCTGCTCGAGGACTTCACAGAGGCCGACATACGACGCCTCACGCCATACATCACCTTCTGAACATTGCAGCTTGTGTCCGTCACAGGACGCATTTCGCTCACACCCATAGTTTCATATATCATTGTTTGTGCGTACCGCCCTGACCACACATCATCTTTGATGGGCTCAACCGCCAGACGATCGATGTGGATCATTGGCAAGCTGGGCTCAAACGTTACTGACGCTGGCCGCGATGTCGCTTCCTGAGGCTACCCCGGCTATGAACGTTAATCTTAATGATTATCCGCAATCGTACCACCAAGACGCTGGAAGCGTCTCCTCTCAATAACCGGGGGTGCGCAGTACCCCCGGATAGGGACAAAAAGGGGAACATCGACCCTGAAGGGGTCGCCCATTACGCTGTTCGGGCACTCTTTCAGAGTGCTTGCCTCTATAGAGCTTGTTATCCGGGGGTGCTCGCTACGCTCGTACCCTCGGTTATTGAGCGAAGACCGCGTTGCGGTCTCTTTGGTGGTACGATTGCGGATAATCATTTAACCCAGATCGGTCATTAGAGTTATGATGATAACCGTTGTTATTTTTAATCAGATGCCTTGTCGTTTTTGAGGGCGCAATGGGGTTCCATTGTAACCGAAAAACGATAAGACAGATGAAAAAAAGAATAATGGTTGGCGCGTAACGGTCTAATGACCGATCTGGGTTTAATCTTTTGTGTGGTGTCTGTCGCGGCGCCGCCTACTCGCTGATGGTGTAGCCTGCGATGCGGGCCATGGCGGGAGCTATCTCGATGTTGTCGATGCGGCCCTGGAAGACCTCCGTGCCGGGTCCCACGGCATAGACAGGCACGTAGCCGTTGCTGTGGCCGCCGCTGGCCCAGCTGATGAGTGCCACCTCGGAGAGGATGTGCTTGACAGTCTCGCACATGTCGCTGATGCGTGCCTTGACATCGTCGTCGGCCTTCTTGCGGGCAGCGACGTCGGCATCACCGGGCAGGGCGTTGACAGCCGTCATGGCCTTCTCAACGTTGTTCCAGCGGCCGTTGAGGCGTTGCTGCTGCTTCTCGTCGAGGGTGATGCCGGAGCCGAAGCCCATCTCGGCCTTGAGCACCTTATCCACAGCGGCACGGGTGAACTTCTTGGGCGAGCGCTTGTACTGCTCCTTGAGCATCCACTTCAGCTCGTCGATGCTCTTGCGCTGGTAGCGCAGCAGGTCGGTGTGGAGCTCGTAGGGGCCACGGCCCATGACGAGGCCGCCCGTCTCGTGGTCGGCGGTGATGACGATGATGGTCTCGTCGGGATGTTGCTGGTAGAACTCGTAGGCCACCTTCACGGCCTTGTCCATGTCGAGCACCTCGTTGATGGCATTGCCGATGTCATTGCGATGGCAGGCATAGTCGATCATGCCGCCCTCGATCTGGAAGAAGAAGCCGTCCTTCTGTTTCGACATGAGGAAGTTGATTCCGGCGCGGGTGATCTGCTCCAGCGTCAGGTCGTCCTTCGTCTGGTCCAGGGCGTAGGGCAGGTGGTCGCTCTCGAGCTTCGCGTTCTGCTCGTCGGTCTGCAGGAGGATGAGCTTGTCGGCCTTGCGTCCGCGCCGCTCATAGTCTTTGTAGTTGCCAGTGACGATGGTGTAGCCTGCCGCCTTGGCCAACTCGCGGAGGCTGGGCTCGCCAGCCTTGGTGTTTGGCGTGTGGAAGTCGCAGCCGGCGAAGAAGTCATAACCGCTGGCACAGAGGTCTTTGCCAAGCTCGTAGTACATCTGTCGGCTGGGCTGGTGGCCGTAGAAAGAGGCGGGGGTGGCGTGTGTGATGGCGACGGTGGTGGCCACGCCCACGGCCTTGCCGGACTGCTGTGCCCAGTAGGCGATGCTGGTGACGGGCGTCTCCAGGTCTTCGAGCACGCCGATGGCGCCGTTCTTGGTCTTCTTGCCACAGGCCAGGGCCGTGCCGCCGGCGGCGGAGTCGGTGACACCGTTGGTGGCGCTGTAGGTGTTCACCATTCCCACGACAGGGAAGCTGGCCATGCAGATGGGTTCGAAGCCAATCTTGCCCTTGAGGGCGGCAAGGTATGTCTCCGTGACATTGATTTGGTTCACGCCCATACCGTCGCCGATGAAGTAGAACACATACTTCACCTCGGCCTGGGCCACGAGGGCGATGACAGCTGCCGTAAGCAGCGAGAGGAATCGTTTGGTCATAGCTATGATGATTTAGTGATTGATTTGATTGCTGGGGTTTATAGAGCTCTTCTTAGGGTTTCTAGGACTTCCTAGGGCTTCTAGGACTTCCTATGGCTTCTAGGGCTTCTAGGGCTTCCTAGGGCTTCCTAGGACTTCCTAGGACTTCCTAGGACTTCTAGGACTTCCTAGGGCTTCCTAGGACTTCCTAGGACTTCCTAGGGCTTCCTAGGGCTTCTAGGACTTCCTAGGACTTCTAGGACTTCCTAGGGCTTCTAGGACTTCCTAGGGCTTCCTAGGACTTCTAGGACTTCCTAGGGCTTCTAGGACTTCCTAGGACTTCCTAGGGCTTCTAGGGCTTCCTAGGACTTCCTAGGACTTCTAGGACTTCCTAGTTCTTCTTTGCCTTCTTCTTCTCCACTATGGCATCGATGACGGCCACGGCAACGATGTTGACGATGTCGCGCACCGACGACTCGTTGTCGGTGAAGTGGATGGGCTTGTTAAGGCCCATCTGGATGGGGCCTATCAGCTCAGTGTCCTCCTGGCTCATGGCCTGCAGGAGCTGGTAGCCGGCGTTGGCGCTGGAGAGGTTGGGGAATACGAGGGTGTTCACGAACTTGCCGTTGAGGCGGCTGAAGGGGTATTTCGCATCGCGCAGACCGTCGTTGATGGCGAACTTCACCTGCATCTCGCCGTCGATGGGCAGGTCGGGGTACTGCTGCTGCAGGCGGCTCACGGCCTCATGCACCATGGCGGGGCTGCCCACGGTGTCGCAGCCGAAGTTTGAGTACGAGATCATGGCGATGGCCGGCTCGTGGTTGAAGAAGCGCACCGTGTGTGCCGAGAGGCGTGCTATATCCACTATGGCATCGGTGTCGGGGTGGCGGTTGATGAGCGTGTCAGCCAGGAAATAGGTGCCACGCTTGCTGTTGAGGATGTGCATGGTGCCGAAGTGGCTGTAGCCCTCGCGGATGCCAATGACCTCCTTGGCCACCTTGATGGTGTTGCTGTACTTGGTGTAGAGGCCCGTGATGAAGGCATCGGCGTCGCCCGTCTCCACCATCATCATGCCGAAGTAGTTGCGCTCGAACATCTTGTCGTTGGCCTCCTCGAAGGTGTAGCCCTCGCGCTGGCGCTTCTCGGCGAGGATGCGTGCGTAGCGCTCGCGGCGCTCGGCCTCGCGGTCGTGGCGCAGGTTCACGATCTCGATGCCCTCGAGCGACAGTTCCAGCTCGGCGGCGAGCTTCGTGATACGCTCGTCGTTGCCCAAGAGGATGGGGTGGCACAGGCCCTCGGCGCGGGCCTCCACGGCGGCCTTGAGCATGTTGGGGTGTATGCCCTCGGCGAAGACCACGCGCTGCGGGTTCTTGCGCGCCGTCTCGCGCAGCTGGCGTGTGAGGCGGCTCTCTTGACCCATCAGCTCACGCAGGTGCTGGCGGTAGGCCTCCCAGTCGGTGATGGGGCGGCGCGCCACGCCGCTCTCCATGGCGGCGCGTGCCACGGCCATGCTCACCTCTGTGATGAGGCGCGGATCCACGGGTTTGGGCAGGAAGTAGTCGGGGCCGAAGGTGAAGTTGTTGACGTGGTAGGCCTCGTTGACCACGTCGGGCACGGGCTGCTTGGCCAGCGCGGCGATGGCGCGCACGGCGGCCAGCTTCATGTCCTCATTGATGGCCGTGGCGGCAACGTCGAGGGCGCCGCGGAAAATGTAGGGGAAGCCGATGACGTTGTTGATCTGGTTGGGGTAGTCGGTGCGGCCCGTGGCCATGAGCACGTCGGTGCGGCTGCCCATGGCGTCCTCGTAGCTGATCTCTGGCACAGGGTTGGCCAGGGCGAAGACGATGGGCGAGGGGGCCATGGAGCGCACCATGTCGGGCGTTACGACGTTGCCCTTCGACAGGCCCAGGAACACGTCGGCGCCGCGCATGGCCTCGGCCAGCGTGTGGACGTCGGTGCGGTCGGTGGCGAAAAGGCGCTTCATCTCGTTAAGACCCTCGCGGTCGGCGGTGATGACGCCCTTGCTGTCGAGCATCACGATGTTCTCCTTGCGGGCGCCGAGGGCGCAGTAGAGCTTGGTGCAGCTGATGGCGGCGGCTCCGGCGCCGTTCACCACGATGCGCACGTCCTCGATGCGCTTGCCGGCCACCTCGAGGGCATTCAAGAGTCCGGCGCCGCTGATGATGGCCGTGCCGTGCTGGTCGTCGTGCATCACGGGGATGTCGAGCTCGGCTTTCAGACGACGCTCGATCTCGAAGCACTCGGGAGCCTTGATGTCCTCGAGGTTGATGCCGCCGAAGGTGGGGGCGATGGCCTTCACGGCCTCGATGAAGCGGTCGGGGTCTTTCTCGTTGACCTCGATGTCGAAGACGTCGATGCCGCCATATATCTTGAACAGAAGGCCCTTGCCCTCCATCACGGGTTTGCCGGCCATGGCGCCGATGTCGCCCAGGCCGAGCACGGCGGTGCCGTTGCTGATTACGGCCACGAGGTTGCCCTTGGCGGTGTAGCGGTAGGCATCCTCGGGGTTACGCTGTATCTCCAGACAGGGTTCGGCCACGCCGGGCGAGTAGGCCAGCGAGAGGTCGGTCTGTGTGGAGTGGGGTTTCGTGGGCACCACCTCAATCTTGCCAGGCCGTCCCTCGGCATGGTAGCGCAGTGCCATTTCTTTTGTGATCTTTGCCATTGTGTGTTATCGTTGTGTTGGTGTTATTATTCTATTGTTGCTTTAGTGATTATCACGTCGGTCAGCGGGCGGTCGTCCTTGTCGGTGGGCATGGCCTGTATGGCCTTCACCACCTTCATGCCGTCGATGACGTGTCCGAAGACGGTGTATGTGCCGTCGAGGTGTGGCGAGCCGCCATACTGAAGGTAGTCGTTCCACATGTCGTAGGTCATCTCTATGCCTGCCTCCTCGAGGGCGGCGCGCTGCTTGCCGAGCGAGTTCTCGCCCCACGTGCGGCCATAGACGATGTAGAACTGCGAGCCGCTGCTGCGCTGCCCGGGGTTGACGTCGTCGCCCTCGCGCGCCGCTGCCACGGCGCCCCGCACATGGTAGAGCCACGGCAGGCGGAACTCAGGCTCGATGGTGTAGGACGGGCCGCCGTCGCCGAGGGGCTTGGTGCGTGGCGGCGAGACGATGGTGCTGTCGGTGGTGCCGGGTGCCGGGGCACCGTGGCGCACGCGGCTGTCGGGGTCGCCGCCCTGGATCATGAAGTCGCGGATGACGCGGTGGAAGAGCAGGCCGTCGTAGTAGCCCTCACGGCACAGGCGCACGAAGTTGTCGCGGTGGAGCGGCGTCTCATCGCTCAACTCAATGCGTATGGTGCCGGCGGTGGTCTCCAGGCGCACACGCTGGGGCTTGGGCTTGGCCACACAAGCTGCGGCCATGCAGACGAGTCCGAAAAGTGTGAGAAATATGCGTCTTTGTCCTTGCATGGCGACAAAGATATACAAAAAAGACGAGACAAACAGCCTTTGCAGCCGTTTATCTCGTCTTTTTATCGTTTTTTATTGATTAAGGTGTGTTCTACTAACGCAGCACTTTACGTGTCGTGCCGTCGGCGCGACGCTCGATGACGATGCCGCGATGCGATGATGTCACGCGGCGGCCGTCGAGGCTGTAGCGGGCTGTGGAGACGGCGCCGTCGCCCTCGCCGACGATGATGGTGCCGTCGAAGGCCACGCCTTCAATCAATGTCACCTCGCCACTCTCGTCGGTGAAGGCAGCGCGCGTCTTGACATTGTTGCTGCCGGCGGGCGGCGTGATATAGGCCGTGAAGGCATTGAGGGTCGAGCCACTGCCGCCAAGGCGCAGGCCGCCCTGGCCTCCGGCGCTGTTCAAGACGCTGTTGACGATGCCCCACTTGCCTTCCATGTCGAAGCCGGCAGTGAAGTTGGACGTCATCTGCCAGTCGGAGTACGAACCCGCAGGACCATAGCCAGCACCATAGCCTGTTGAGGCAGCAACACTCTGCGCTGCGGCAGCCTCGACGGTGAAGGTGCCCGTCCATTTGGGTTGCTCAACGTCGGCAGAGAGGTGAAGCACGTAGGGCTGGTTGGCATTGATGGTGCCCGAGGTCACCTTGTCGAAATAGAGGGTGTAGCCGTCCCTGCTGTTGTAGGTCACGGCAGAGAGCTGAGCCACCCAGTCGCCGCCGCTGCTGGAGCGTGAGGTGAGTTCCTCGACATCTGTGCCGAAGGGCAGGGATATGGTGGAATAGCCGGCACGGAGGTTGCGGTTGAGCAGTATCTTGTTGTACGCTCCGGCAACGATGGTTGAGGCATCGGCGGGCGAGAGCAGGAGCATGTCGTCGGGCTGATAGACCTCAATGTTGTAGGTCTGGCTCTTGGCGATGTAGTCGTCATTGCCGGCCTGGGCCAGGGTCAGCGTGGTGGTGCCTAATGCCTTGGCGGTGATGGTGACGACATCGGCGTCGAAGGCTATGTCGATGATGTCGCCGTTGCCAACGGTGATGGTGAACCCGTTGTTGGCATCGACGCCCTTGACGGCGATGGCGGCAGTGCCGTCATACTCTATGCGTGCTGATGTTCCCGTGAAGTGGGTGTCGGGCGTGAAGGTGGGTGTCTGCTTGTTGAAGACCGAGAACAGGCGCGTCAGCGTGGCGGGCAGGTACTTGTAGTTGCCGGCCTGCGAGGCCGTGATGGTGATGTTGGAGCCGGTGCTGACGGCGGTGAGCGCGCCCGTTGCGGCATCCACGGTGATGGAGGCGGTGTTGGCCGAGGCATAGCTTACGGCGAGGCCGGCGCTGGACGTGGCGGTGTTGCCCGTGATGACGTTGCCCACCTGTATGCTGGTCTCCAGCGAGGCGTTGTCCCACGTCAGCGTCTGTGCGAGCTTGCTGATGGTGACGCTGAACTGCTGGCTGGCACCCTCGTACTTGTAGGTCTCGGCCTGCGTGACGGTGACGGTGGCCTCGCCTGCATTCATGGCGGTGAGGGTGGCGGTGGCGGCGTCGAAGCTCAGGAGGCCTCCCTCGCGGTTCTGCGCCTCGTTGGTGTAGGTGATGTTCGAGTAAGCTGCGGAGAGCGCGCCGTGGCTGTCGTCATCGGTGAGCGTCACGGTGGCCGTGCCGTCCACGTCGAGGGCGGTCTGGCTGAGGGCTATGCCGACGTTGTTGGGCAGCTTCGCCACGGTGAAGTCGAAGCTCTGCCTCGTTTCGTGGTACTTCTGCGTCTTCTTCTGGTAGATGGTCAGGTGTGCCGTGCCCGCGTTGAGGCCCGTGACGGTGTTCTTCACCGGGTCGTAGGCGATGACGGCGGTGCCGTTGTTCACGTTGGAGGTCAGCGTGTGGCTGATGGTGTAGTAGAAGCCATCGTCGCTGCTGGCCGACGGCGTGGTGCTGCTCGTGCCGTTGAAGGCAAAGGCGTTGGCGATGGTGCCATCCACGGTGGTCTCAGTGGCGGTGTTCGTGCCGCGGGCGATGGAGGTGGAGTATTTCTGCGAGGTGGCCGTCAGCTTGATTTGCTGTGAGTAGAACAGGTCACCGATGGTGATGACGGCCTCCTCTGCGCCCAGCTGGTCGGGGTCGGGGGTGTAGGTGACGGTGAAGGTCTGTGTGCCATCGACGCCGCAGATGTAGGAGGTGTTATGAGCATTTTGGGCCATCTTGTTAATCTCCACGGGTATGGAGCTGATGCTGGGCACGAAGTGAGGATTGCTGCTCTGGATGTTGATGTTGCCGCCGTTGGTGCTGCTGTAGCTCACGGTGAAGGTGGCGCTGGCGGTCTGGTCGGTGTAGAGCGTGCCTAAGACCGTCTTGTTGGAAGAGGCAAGGACGTAGGTCTTGCGGGTGACCCTCACATTCCTATAATATCTTCTAAAATCTCCACCGTTATCAAGGCGAATATATCTGATAGCTTCATCACCCAATGAATACGAGAATTCTTTATAACTACCATTATCGAGTTGTCCTACACCGATTTTTGCTATATCATCCCAGTTGCTATTATTTGTGGAAGCCTTAATCGTCATATCACCAAGGGCAGCAAAAGAATTCTTGTTCGCTTCAAAATAAAGCACGTCGCCTGGGCCAGACATTGTTAATACTGTTCCTTCGCTCCAATTTCCTGTATATCTTTCCCATTCCTCATACAGCACATATCCCACTGCCTCGTCCGTGTTGTTCACGCGGATGGAGAACTGGGCATAAGCAGCCTCATACTTGTACGTTTCTGCCTGGCTTATCTCATAGATGTCCGTACCGGCAGCGTTGCCGGCGGTGATGGTACTGCCTGAGAGGGTGGTATAGGAGCCGCTGGTGCGGGTCACGGTGGGCGTGGTGTCCATGTTGGTGCGCGTGTAGGCCAGTGTGGCGGTGGCTCCGTACTTCAGCTTTATGTTCGTGGCAGCGGCTTCGTTCAGCGTCAGCGTGATGGCGTTGCTGCGCTTCGTGACGGTGATCTCGTAGGTCTCGCTCGCGTAGGCTGTATATTTCGTAGTTGCGGGCTGCTTGAAGGTAATCTTTGCCGTGCCGGCATTCTTGGCAGTGATGATGCCGTCGGCGTAGGTGATGACGTCCGAGCCGTTGTTGACCGTGGAGGACAGCTGTGTGTCGGTGATGGTGGCCACGATGGCATCGGTGTTGTTCTGTCCGGTGATGGCGAGGGCGATGGTGCCGTCCACCTCTGCGGCCTGCCCGGGCAGTGAGATGGTCAGGGTGTTGGCCACCTTGGTGACGGTGACGTCGATGGTGAGCGTCTTGCCCTCGTGGGTGGCTGTGGCGGCCTGGGTGAAGGTGATGGTGGTGGAGCCTTCGCCCGTGGCGGTGATGGCGTTGGTGGTGGCGTCGTAGGTAGCCACGCCGGGTGTGCTGTAGGTGACGACGGTGTTGGCGTTGCCCGCGTCGGTGACGACGTCCGTCCACGTCTCGCCCACCTTCAAGGCCTTCGTCTCTTCGGCCAGGTCGAAGGTGTTGGCGTAGCGCGAGACGGTGATGGTGTAGGTGGCGGTGTTGCCGTTGAGGAAGGCGTTGCCCGTCTGCGAGAGGGTCAGCTCCGTGGTGCCTGCCTCGACGCCGCTGATGGTGAGCGTGTTGTCCGTGCGCGTCCAGCTGACGATGCCCGTGTGCGAGGCCGTGATGCTGAAGGTCTCGTCCTCAGCCACGTTGGCCAGGCCGATGGTCGTCGTCGTGCCCACCTTGATGTCAGTGGCCGAGGCGTCGCCCCAGGCGGGGTTGAAGGTGGGCTGCTTCTTCTCGCCCACCGAGAACTCGCGCGTGATGGCGTCGGCGTTGTAGGTGTCGTCGGCAGCCACGCTGGCCGTGACGGTGCTCGTGCCGAGGCCCACGGCATGCACCGTGCCGTCGGCATCCACGGTGACGGCGCCGGTGTCGCTGGAGGTGTAGGTGATGTTCAGACCCTCATCCACGCCGTGCGCAGCCGAGGAGACGGTGGTGCCGTTGACGAGGTTCACGTCCAGCTCGGGGTCTGTCCACGTGAGGACGGGGTTCTTCTTGAACTTGGCATACAAGGTCTTGCTAACGGTGGAGCCGGGGGTGCTGTTGGTGAGCGTCACCGTGTAGGTGGCGCTGGTGGAGACGGGCTTGCCGCTGAAGTCCGCTGCCTCATACCAGCCGTTGAAGGTGCAGCCTTCGGCGGGCGTGGCGGTGTAGGTGGCGGTGGTGCTGGCGCTGGCCTGCTCGGGGTTGCCCTCCACGCTTGCTGCTACGGATGCTGTGGCTGTGCCGAATGTGGCATTGCTGGGTGTGGCAGTGGCAGAGAAGTTGAACACCGGGGCGAACCATGCCTTGAAGGTCGTTACTGTTGGTGATTCGGAAGTTTCTGAGCTGTAAGTGATGCTAGGATTGTATGTTAAATCGGTTGATACAACATTACTAGCATTATAGCTACCAGTCCCCTTTATCCATCCCAGGAAACGGTAGCCCGTATTCACCGTGGCTTTATAATATGCTGTTTTGCTCGCATTCGACGCCGTTGTGTTTGCCGTGTTTGTTGTGGCACTCGTAGAAGTAGCAGCATCGTATGAAGTAAACGAGACATACGCGCTACCGCCTGCAGAAGCCTGCGCTGTAGCCTGACCGTAATAGGTGGTGACGCCGGTGCCGCTGACGCTGAACGTCACGGTCTTGCCGTTCATGGTGAGGGTGACGGTTCCGGTGTGTGTGCCTACGGCGGTGGGCTTGAAGATGACGGGGATGCTCTGCCCCTTGCCTGTGGCGCCTACGGTTGTGGCGGTGACGGAGAACAGCTCGTTGGTGCTTTTACCCGTCACCTGCTGGTAGTAGGTCGTGTTGTTGTAGTCAACGCTGGCATTCGACGTCTTGCTGCTGCCCTTGGTGACGTTGCCGAAGGAGAGGGAAGATGTGGAGGTGGAGAGGGTGGTGGCGCGGGTGACTTTGATATTACTGATATGTTTCACTAAAGTTGCACCTGTTGTGGTGTAAAAACGTATTTTGGCAATATCCATATCTGCAGGATTAATATCTACAGTATAATTTTTATTGCTACTTGTAAAAGCCCTATCACCTGTATAATATATTTCCTTTTTTGTTCCATCTTTCTTTGTGGCTTCAATATGCATATAATCATAAGCGTCAATCCAAGTAAAAACCCATGCTCTATCATGATATGCATCAAATGTCAATCTACTGGCTGGACCTGATAATTCTAATTCGAATCCATTATCAATAGTTTTTAAATCATGATTGGCAGGTTCATTCAACACATAGCTTGTGTTATCCCCCCAAGCCCCCGCCTCTGTGCTCCAGGCGAGTGCTGCTATAATGATTATGAATATATGTTGTAGTTGTTTCATTGTCTTGTTGTGAATTGGTTTCTTGTGTCTTCCTAGTGGTCATAGGACTTCCTAGTGGTCATAGGACTTCCTTGTGGTCATAGGTCTTCCTGGTGGTTATAGGTCTTCCTAGTGGTCATAGGTCTTCCTAGTGGTCATAGGTCTTCCTTGTGGTCATAGGACTTCCTAGTGGTCATAGGTCTTCCTAGTGGTCATAGGACTTCCTAGTAGTTTTTATTCTTGCTTCTTAGAGTTATCTTTTGGGAATAGATGCTTGTTGGTTTGCCACCAGGAGTGCCATTGCTCCAGCTCGGCGGTGCTGCTGGCGAGTTGAGCGTTCAGTTCTGCGATGGTAGCTTGTTGCTGGTCGAGTAATGCCTGTAGCTTGTCGATGTTGGCTTTGAGATCCTCTATTTCGTGGGCTTGCGCCTCGATGGTTTCGTTTTGTTCTTTCCTGCGTCCGAGGCGTGCAGCAGTCATGCGCTCGCTCATGCCGCCTTCCTCTATGAAGTGCTGCTCCATCTCTTTGAGGAAGTTTGTCATCATGACATCAACCTGTTTGCATAAGGTAAAGCCGAGGTTTGAAATTTCCTCATCAGTCATGCTTTCTATGCTGGCATTGTAATCGGGAAGGTCATTATGAGTTTGGGTGAATGACATCATCGCCTGGAATCGTGGATGACTCGCATCCCAGAACGTTATTTGTCTGGCAAGGATGTAGTCTTTGAAGTCTTCTTGTAGCTCCTGAATGCTTGCGCGAGCTACATTCAGCAGCTTGATTTCTGTTTTCGTCGAGGTGACTCCAGCAGTGAAGCCCTCGATGATATTCTGTTTGCCCGAACGTGCCGCCTGCACCATCTGGTCGATAGTGCGGTCTCCTCGCTGCAAGAATCGCTGTGTGAAGCGAAATGTCAGCTGGTAGAGGACTTCTGACTTCCGATAGAAAAAGAGGTCTTTCCAGTTCTCTTGCTTCCGAAGGAAATGCTTATGGTCTGGCATACTGTTTGGGGTTATGAGGTTGGGTTTTATGGTGAGCTGTGATAGGAAGACCTAGGAAGACCTAGGGAGGCCTAGGAAGGCCTAGGAAAGCCTAGGAAAGCCTAGGGAGGCCTAGGAAAGCCTAGGGAGACCTAGGAAAACCTAGGAAAGCCTAGGGAGGCCTAGGAAGACCTAGGAAGGCCTAGGAAGGCCTAGGAAAGCCTAGGAAAGCCTAGTCAAACTCTCCGCTGTGTTGCCCTTCCACGGTGGGTATTACCGTGCCGTTGACGGGGTCGGCGTTGAGGTCGAGGGTGTTGGTGGTGCCTCGTGCGAGGCTTATGGCGTTGCTGACAGGTATGATCTCTGTCACTTGACTGCCGAGGCGTGCCGTGGCGGCCACGGTGAGATCTCCGGCGGGGAAGTAGGCTGTCACCTCGGTGGAGGTGGTGGGCATGTCGTCCTCGGTGAGGAGTGTGAGGGTTCGCGAGCCTACGGTGAAGGCTATGTCCTTGTACTTGTCGGTGAATGCCGTGGTGAGGCGTATCACGAGTTGTGCGTTGGCGGGCTTGAGGAGCACGCGCACGGGTGTGACGGCTCCGGCCGCAACGTTGAATGATGCTGTTGCTCCGTCGGCATCCACTGAGGAGCCGGCGTAGAACGGCTTGCCGACGCCAGTGGCGGCGGCAGTGGCGAGGGTGCTGTTGCCCTGCACGCTGATGGTGTATGTGCCGGCGGGGAGTATTGCCTCCGCGTCGGCGATGGTGAGGGGTTGTTCGGCCACCTCGTCACCGTCGGCGGTGGTTCCGCTGACGGTGAAGAGGTAGTCGCTGATGTTCTCCAGGGTTTGCTCGGCACGTGTGGCGGTGGCGCCGCTTGCGCGCGCCACCACCTCAACGTATGCCTCTGGCTCGGAGAGAGAGAGCACGATGCGCCCCGTGCCACCTCCGTCAGGGAGCTGGGTGTCATTCTGCTGGCACGATGCCAGCACTATGGTCATTGCTGCCAGGATGGTGGCAAGGATGGGGTTCAGGTGCTTCATTGGGTTGAGTTATTAGGAATTAGAGCTCTTTGCCTGTTGCGGCATCGAAGGTGTAGGTTGCCGATGTCCCCTCCGTGAAGGTGCCTTCGTAGGTGATGGTGAGGTTGATTAGGCCATTCTGATTTGTTGCCAGTGTGATGGTGTTTGCCGTTGCGGCTTCCAGGGCTGCGATGGGCTTAGTTACCGTCTTTTCGCCATCGGCAGCAGTGTAGTTGATGTTGAGGGTCAGTGCCTCGCCTACTGCGAAATATGCAGTGGTGGTAGTGGGTGTGGTGGGGAATATCACATTGCGTGAACCAGCAGTTATTGTCATCGAGTTGATGGTGATGTTGTCGAACGCCGAGGCGTTGATGGTGAGACGAGCGTTCTTGGCCGTTCCGCAAGCCACGCTGGGTGTTGCCGTTCCGCCGGCAGTGACCTCGAAGGATTCAGATGTGCCAGTGTAGAAGGCATCGCCAAGACCGCCGTTTGCATCGAGGGCGGCAGCGAGGTCGGCATAGTTGGAGGCTGTGATGGTGTAGCCCGTTCCTGCACTGAATGGCGTTGTGGCCAGCTGTGCGGCGGTGCCGGAGAAGTTTGTCGTGCCGCCGCTGACGCTGACGGTCCATGTGGAGGCGTCGTCAACTGTCTGCACGGTACGTGTTGTCAGAGCGTCATCGTTTGTGACGTTGAGTGCGATGTAACCTTTTCCGGCTTCGTTGGGAGCGAGGTTCTGGTCTTCACTGACGCAAGCAGTGAGAGCGAAGGTGGCAGCTACTGCCACGGTGCTGAGGAATAACTTTTTCATGTTGTTGTGAATGGTTTGATGTTAATGTTTGTTGAATTATTGTATATATGGGGTTGATGTGCTGTCATGGGGAGTCTATTCGAGCACGATCTGCGTGGTAGCTCCCTCGGTGAATGTGTCATCGTATGTGATGGCGAGAACAGAAATGTTGCCTGTCGTGGGTTCCGTGCTGTTGAGTCGCACCGCGAGTCGTGTGAGGCGTCCTTTCCGCAGCGTCAGTGTGCGTGTGAGTCGCACTGTTCCGTCCCATCCTGCCGAAGCGGAAATGATGAGCGGCACTGTCACGGTGGCCGTAGCCGGGTCAACGTTGTAGTATGCCACCGCCGTCGTAGCGGGGAAGTCGCCCGGCGTGTTAGCCTGTGCCGGTGCGGCATTATCGTCGCTGAACTTCAGGGCGCGGCTGTCGTCTGTCGTCACGGCAAAGTCAGTGAAGTAGTCTGTGAAGGCCTCGTCGAAGCTGACGCACAGCCCCGTATTAGCCATGCTGCATGGCACGGTGACGTGCGTTGTCTGTCCTCCCACCACGGCAAAAGGCTCGGAGCTTCCGGCAAATCTGCGCTCTCCCCATCCTCCGTTGTTGCTCTCGGCAGCCGTCGCGGTGATATTCTCTGCCGTCACCACGTAGCCCTCTCCGAGGGGCTGTGTGCGGTCTGCCGCCGTGATGTCGGCAAAGCGTTTATACTGCCATACCGTGCCGTCGGCATCGGTGAGCGTCACGAGGAAGTCAGAGGCCTCGACATCGGTGAGCTGTCGTGGTGCGCGTGTGTCGATCTCGACGCCCAAGGTGTCTGTGGCGAGTCCTATGGTGAATGAGCCTTGCCCCGTCTCCGGTGCCGGCACCTCATTGAAACATGCCATGAGCAGCAATGGCAGCATGAGCATAGCCCGTTGCAGCAGCCTCGGTGAGTGATGTGGGATATAGCCATGCCGACAGGCATTGCCGCCAGGATTTGCGGCTTGGCATCCCTTATAGTTGTTTATGGTGGTAAGAGTTATCACTGAGCGTATTGGAAGAAGAGTTTATATACTTTGGTGTGTGTTGCCCCGGAGCCGTAGCTTCCCTCGCATGTCACTTTGGTGACGTTGGCGTTAGCAGTGAACTGCTGGACACCGGTGTTGTGTACGTCATCGTAAGACTTCGTGTTGGTGCATTCCACAATCTGCTGGTCACCGGCCTTGACGTTGGCAGTGGTGTTGACGGCAGCGCGGTGGAGCGCGATGTCATAGTCGAGCGACATCTTCGTGCCGGCGGGAATGTTGAACCACGTGTCGTTCTTTATGCGGTGTGGCTGGGAGAAGGAATAATTGCCGAGTCGCACATGGTCGCGGTTGAAGTCGGTGGTGCCTTTGTCGTTGCTCCATCCCGTGGCCTTCGTGGGGGGCGTGAAGTTGGCCGGTAGTCCGGTGATGCGGAATTGCTTAGACTTTGTCACGCTCTCTCCGGCGAAGTTAGCCGTGACGGCGAAGGTGTAGAGTGATCCGCTGACGGGCACATTGGTGTAGCTGGCCCACGAGGGGGCGTTGGTGGTCTCGGTGGTCGTGGTGCTCTGCCCGTTGCACGACCGTGTGAAGGTACGTGTGTAATTGGCATTCGTCATCAACGTGTTAGCCACGCTGAGTCGTGCCGAGGGGGCGTAGAAGGTGAGTCTGTCGCAGGCGTTGGCGGCATAGGCATCGCCGGCCTCATACTTCGTGTGAGCGGAGTAGCCATCCACGGTGAGCGTCAGCGTCGGTGCCGGCACGTTGAGTGCTACGCTTTTCGTCCTTGTGTCGCCGTTGCTGTCGGTGAAGGTGTAGCTCACGGTGTAGGTGCCCCTTGGCAGGAACGGCCAGCTGGCATCGGTATGGTCTGATGTGAGGTCTCCGGTGCCAGAGATGGTGCGCACGGTGGTTCCGTTGGCATTCTTGATGTCGGCGGTCCACTGCTGTCCCTCGATGGGTTCACCCTTTACCTGTACGACGGTGCCCTGCAGGACATTGTCGGCATAGACATGCGTGGCAGTCGCCGTGGGTGTGCTGATGAGGTCTATGCTGCCGAGGTCGTAGATATGTGATGGCGAGCCTCCCACAGCCGTCGTGGAGTTCTGTGTGTATGTCTTTCCCTCGCAGGCGTATGTCAGCGTGAAGTCGTCGAGGCGGACGGGTGCTGCAGCGATGTAGTATGTCCCGGCCTCGAAGGTGTTGACACGTCGCGGCGGTAGTATGGTGATTGTCTTGCTCTGTGCAGCACCGATGGTA
Organism: uncultured Prevotellaceae bacterium; assembly: GCA_947167455.1. GTDB lineage: Bacteria > Bacteroidota > Bacteroidia > Bacteroidales > Bacteroidaceae > Physcousia. Next base: position 44,568 of record CAMVIB010000003.1, read on the forward strand.
GTGACGGGTCTGTCGCCGCTATAGTCGATGTCCATCGTGCCGGCGATGGCGGTATTGGCGGTGAGGCGTATGCTGCTTATCTTGTTTTCGGCGTAGGGTGGCACGGAGAAGCGCATCAGCTGCGTGGCGTTGTAGAAGGTGACATTATCGGGGCTTCCGTCGAGGTGCCGCTCGCCTTTCGCCACGGAGATATTGAGTGCCGAGGCTATGTTTCCTGCCACGGCATACTGCGTTGTGGGCAGTGTGGCAGCGAGTGTGGAGAGTGATGCGGCCTCCTTTGCCGATGTGCTGTATGGATAGATGGCGGCGAAGAGAGGACTTTTCTCCGTCACGTTGCCGCTGAACTTGGCCTTGTCGCCACTGATGTTGCTGGCAGTGAAGACGTGGCGCATGGACCTGAAGTCATAGACGGCCACGGCGTCGTCGGTCTCCCATGTGATGCCGGTGTTGTCGTCGGCCATGACGGCCCGTGATGCCGGTGCGTTGAGGCGTGAGGTGGCAGCGTCGGCGACGAAGGCCTCGTGGGTGGCATTGAACTCCGTGATGCCGTCGTCAGAGGAGATGTCATCGTCGGTGATATTGATGACCTCTGTCACGAAGACCTCTTCCTCATCGAGGGTGATGTTGAAGTCGAAGTTGCTGCGCTCGTAGTTGAGGTTGATGCGTTCTATCTTTGCCTTGCTGAGGTCGAGCTGTCCCTCCTTGACGAGCGTCTTGGGTCCTACGGCGGTGATGGTGTATGCCACCTGGTGTGTGCCGTCGGCATCGAGGTTGAAGTATGCTGTTCGTCCCGGAGTCACGACGTCGCCCTCCTTATGTCCTGCCGTTGCAGCGTTGAAGACGATGGTGCGGTTGCCGTCGCGTATAGTGACGTCGTATGATGTGGTGAAGTATTCTGCCAAGCTCTGGTCGAAGACGACCTCGATGGCGGCGTTTGCCACTGAGCAGCCTACGTTGACGGCTGTGGTCTGGCCGGCGCGTATGGCGAAGGCGGCGCTGGTGCCGGCAAAGCGTTTCTGCCCCCAGCCGTCGTTGACGGTGACGGCCTCGGTGGTGGTGCAGTTCTCGGCCATGACGCGGTAGCCGTAGCCTGCACTGAGACTGGTGTTGAGGTTGCGCAGACGTGTGGCGGTGCGTATGGTGTCGGAGCCTTTGAGGACGGTGACGAGGAAGTTGTCGGCCTCCTCCTTGGTGATGACGGTGGTGGTGGCGCGTGTGGCGGGTGCCTCCGTGGCGGCACGTGTGGCGGCGGTGAATGTCAGCTCGAAGGTGCCTGTGCTGTCGGCGCTGATGCTGTCGGCGGCGGGTGTCGAGGGCTCTGCGGGGAGTCCGTCGGAGGTACAAGAGGCGAAGAAGAAGGGGAGGAGGGTTAGGAATAGGGGTATGAGGGCAAGGGGGGGGTGGGTCGCTGTGATACAGCGACGTACGCGACAGAGGGTGGATGATATGATTGTGCTGCGATTCATAGGCTATTTGAATTCATAGGCTATTGGGGGAGAGGCTCTGGGGGAAAGATTATTGGGGAGAGGCTTGGGGGGAAGATTATTGGGGAGAGGCTTGGGGGGGGAAGATTATTGGGGAGAGGCTTGGGGGGAAGATTATTAGGGAGAGGCTTGGGGGGAAGATTATTGGGGAGAGGCTTTGGAGGGGATTATTGGGGAGGCTTTGGGGGGAAGATTATTGGGGAGAGGCTTGGGGGAAGATTATTGGGGAGAGGCTTGGGGGAAGATTAATGGGGAGAGGCTCTGGGGGGAAGATTATTGGGGAGAGGCTTGGGGGAAGATTATTGGGGAGAGGCTTTAGGGGGCTTACAGACTGATGTTGGTGTCGCCGGTCTCCATGTCGTCGGTGATGATGATATCTACGCCTCCGGTGTTGGCACTCGTGGCGTATGAGTATTTCACTGTGAAGCACTTGCCTGTCTCCACATCGGGGAAGTCAATTGCCGAGTGTGCGTGAGTGATGCCGTCGGCGTTAGTGGCACGCATGGCGTATGAGAATCCTCCGTCGTCGGTGGTGAAGAATGCCTTCTGGGTGTCGGTGATGGCAAAGGTCCGTGAGCCGCTTGCGAGGGTGAAGGTGTATGCCGTGAAGAGGTCGTGGAAGTGTTCCGGAAGTTTCAGTGCCACGGCATAGTTGGTAGCCGGCACATCGAGCTTGAGTCTGAACACCATGTCGTCCTGCATCTCGAAGGTGGTCTCGGCATAGTAGCATGCCTCGCCTCTTCCGCTGTTGGCCGTCTGCCATGAGTCCTGATTGTCGGTGTATGCCCGCAGACGGAAAGCTCCGGGTACGAGTACGATCTTCGCCGGCACCTGCCCCGGTGCATAGTGGTTGATGAGGTCGCCCTCGTCGTCGAAGATATCTACGCAGAGGTCGTTATCCACGGCACGTGTGGCGACAGGCACCTGGCGTCCTGCCCTCGTGAGCTGGAGTTCGAGCACAGCCTGTCCTGCGCTGATGTCCGTCTCACTCTGGCATGAGGTGAGCATCGCGATACACATTATTATATATATATATATCCGTCTGTCCATGTATTAATATGTGGCGTATTTGAATGTGAGGGAATAGACGTGCGAGCATGTCTGCCCGGCACCGTAGTCGTTGTAGCAACGTATTGTGGTGATGTATGCTCCGTCGTCGTGGAACGTGTCCGTCGTGCCGGAGTAGAGGTGATCGGTATCGCGGAACGGCGTCCCGTCCTCGTCATATCGCAGGATCTCGGTCTGTCCGGCGCTGATGGTGAGGTATGTGCCCACGGTGAGCGTGTGCACGTTGACACTGTAGTCGGCGCAGAAGTATGTTGCCGGGGGCAGGCATATCGACGTCGTTGTCTGTATGTACTGGCTTCCTGTGCTGAGGTGTCCGAGTCGCACATCGTTCTCGAACCACTTTACGCCTCCCGACGCATCCCACTCCTCATGGTTCTGCAGGTCGAGCGAGTACGGCAGTCCCGTTATGATGAGATTCGTCTGAGCCGTAGCGCTGACGTTGTCGAACGTGGCATTGATGCGCAGGACATGCGGTTCTCTCTGCACGGCCTGTCCGGTAAGGTTGCCGGGTGCATAGTCGTTGACTCCGGCCGGGACGTCGCCTGTCGCGCCGTCGTAGGTGTATGTGAAGGTGTAGCCATAGTTGTCGTTGACGAGGAGTGCAGTGCTGACGTTGAGGGCTGCCCTGGGCTCATAGACGGTGAGTCGGTCGCAGGCGTTGGCGGCGTCGATGTCTCCTTCGAGGTACTTGGAGTATGATGTGTAGCCTCCCACGGCGACGCGTATGTCGGGTGCCGGGACGTTGAAGTCCCGGCTGCTGGCCATGTTGGCCGTGCCGTCGTCGGCGATGAGGTAGTATGTCGCCTTGTACTTACCCTGCGGTAGGTATGGCCATGACGCGTTGTTATTCCAGTCGGAGGACAGTGCTCCCGTTCCCTCCACGGCTCGCACCGTCGTTCCAGCTGCGTTGGTGATGACGGCTCTCCACTTCATGCCGGGGTAGCTCTCCGTGATGATGAGGTTCGTGCCTACGAGGTTGCCGTTGACATCATATTGGTGCATGGGCAGCACCATTGCCACCGGCAGCCACGACAGCGGTATCGTCTCGTCGAGTGTAAGTTCCTGCATTTCCACCTTTGCTATGGCCACTGTAAGAGCACTCTCGGGGTCGGGGAGCGTGAGTGTTATGATGGCATGGTCTTGTGCGCAGAGCGTTGCCGGCAGTGTGGTGCTCTTGAGGACGGTCTGCACCTCGCGGTCGTTCTCGAGTTTGAGCTTTCCCCAGAATCGCAGTGTCACGTCGCTGCCGTCGCGCACATAGACGCTCTTCTGCGGTTCCTCTTTGGTGATGGGAATGGAGAAGTTGCCCACGCCGACGTAGAGTGCATAGTCGCTGTAGAAGCGGTCGAAGCGTTGCCTCTCTGCCTCGTCGATGCCAAAGACCACGGAGACGAGGGCGTTTCCCACCGTTGCTGTGAGGTTGACGTCGGTGACCTCGTCGGGCAGCACCGTTGCCGCCTGCGATGCCACGTAGTAAGGCTTATCCACGGCGAGTAGTGCGTTCTCGCCGTAGTATGCCTTGACGGTATATTCGCCCACGGGCAGCGTTATCTCGTCGGTGGTATATGGTCCGACATAGACCTCACGTCCGACAGAGCTGGTGACAGAGAGCATGAAGTCGGCGGCCGTGGGTGCTCCGAGCTGTGCCGGTGTGGAACGTGTCTGCGTACAGATGTCCGCCAGCGACAGTCGCAGCGTGCCCTGTCTGTCGTCCTGCATGTCGAGGTCGGCAGTGCATGATGCCATGCCCATGGTGAGTGTTGCTATCAGAAGCCTTAATGTGTATCGTAGTGTCATTATTGGAGGCTGTATGGTGATGGCCAGCGTGAGTGGCTATTCGTATAGTAGTTCTATGTTATCGACATTCAGCTGTGACCCCTCTCCTCCGGTGAAGTAGTCGCCGTACTTGGAGCTTGAAGCCACGACGATGATGGTTGTAGGCTGACGGTCGCGCACGCGGTAGTCTATGTCGATGGTCTCTGTTTTCCATTGTGTGACATCGTCTCCGCATGTCATCTGTCCGAAGGCAATGAGGTTTGGGCTTTTCATGTCCATGAGGTGTAGCGCCGATGCCCTTGTGCGTATGAGGTAGTTACATGTCTTGCCCTTATAGTCGGTCTTTGGCCAGTCGCCGAGTGCGACATATACGTTGCATGAGTCGGGCTTTCCCTTGAGTCCCTCGTAGAGCTGCCGCGAGATGTAGTCGCCGTAAGCCTCCTTCCAGTCGCCTGCCGTACGTGTTATGGTCGATGTCTTGTACCTGAAGTCGAAGCGCATCTTGGTGGGGAAGGCGTTGAAAGGTCGTCCGAAGTTGAGGACGCCATTGGTGCCGTCGGTCTCGACGTACTCACCCGTGAAGATGTTGCCGGCGGCGAACTTTATGACGATATACTTCGACTGCAGGTTGGCGTAGGTGCGTGACCCCTCGGTCTCGTAGGTGCTGTTGCTTGCGCCTACGGTTGTGGCGCCGTGGTTGCCGGTGTCCCAGTAGGGCGTGTCGCCCTCGCCCCATGGCAGGTAGAGGGCGTTCTTGCTGGAGCCCGTGACATGCCATCGGTCGAAGCTGGCGTTCTCGAGCTGCTGTGCTGCCACGGTGGTGAATGTCTGCACGGAAGTGGCGCTTGTTCCTGCCGTGACCTGGTATTCGTAGGTCTGGCCCGGTGTGAGTCCCGTGGCCTCGGCGGTAAATCGGGAGCCGTTGACGGCGACCTGCGCATCGGGCACCTGCGTCCATTGCGTCTCGCCCTGACGGCGCAGCTCCACCTTCGGCGTTGTGCCAGAGATGCCCTGTCCGCTGATAGTAGCGCTGACGCTTCGTGCGAAGACCTGGGCCGTGGCCTGCTGTGTGGCCTCGGTGTGATAGACGAACACCTGCCATGTGGCTGCTGCCGTGCCGTTGCCGGGTTGCACGGTGAAGGTGCGCATCTGCGAGAAGTCGTAGGTCGGCGTGGCGGCAGGGTCTGGCGTGACATGACAGTGCTGACCTGCGGGCCGGAACTCCATGACGCGCACAGCGCTGAGGTTCTGGCCGGCAGACAAATATACTATGATGTTGTGGTTCGTGGCATCGATGACGGCATCGCCCACCTGTCCTTCAAAGGTGACTTTAGGGATGATGACCTGCCTGACGTTTATTGTCCATTCATAGTCTTGGTATGTAGTGAGCCTGAACTTTGCCGTGCCTCCGGCGAAGTTCATCAGTGTTGCCGTGGCGTTGGCGGGGGCCTCGAAGCTCTTCTTCGGGAACGATGAGGGGTTGAGGCATGCCGACGAGGGGTTTATGGTGGCGTCGTTGGTGACAGACATATTTAAGACACGCACGCGCGCGAGGTTAACGGTGTCGCTGACGAAGAGCTCCACCGTCTGGTCGTTCTTGTTGATGGTGGCGGCAGCGGTCTCGGTGTCGGTGTCGTTGCACTGGCCTTCGACCTGGAAGGCGGTGATGGCGGCCTCAAGGAGGGGGTAAGGTATGTCATCCTTGATGGAGCAGGATGAGAGAGTGAGGAGGAGGAATGTGCAGGAGGCGGAGATGGAGACGGAGGCGGTGGCCGCCGTGATACGGCGGCTTACGCGACGGAGGGAGGGGATATGGTTAAGGGTTATGAACATCTAAATGGGAGGGAAGGAAATGGGAGAGATGGGAGGGAGGGAGGGAGGGAATGGGAGAGATGGAGATGGGAGAGATGGAATGGGAGAGATGGAGATGGGAGGGAATGGGAGAGATGGAGATGGGAGAGATGGAATGGGAGAGATGGAGATGGGAGGGAATGGGAGAGATGGAGATGGGAGGGAAATGGTTTGGGAGGTTATGCCTGTCTTTACAGGTAGAATGTGAGTCCGAGGTTTATGCTGAGGAGGTTGAAGCGGAAGTTGGCCCCTGTGGATCGGCTCTTTCCGGACTCTATGCGGTTGGTGTGCTGATCCTGCCACTTGTACTTGAATCCCATGACGCCAATGCTGGCCTCGGCAGCGAGGAAGTCGGTGACGAAAGCCGCCATGCCCGGGCAGAAGCTGAGCTTCAGGGCGTGAGTCTTGCCGTAGCTGCCGTCGTAGTCGGCTCCGGAGCCGGTGCTGTTCTTGCCCACGGTGTGTGAGTATGTGAGCTGTATGTCGTTGAAGAAACCAAACATCTTGCTACGTCCGAGCGGCATGTATGAACGCATGAAGAAGGTTGCTTCGTGAGTATGTTCGAGATAATAGAGGTCCTTGAGGCTGATATTGAAGTCTTCGCCCAGGTTGAGGTCGAAGTTGCCAAGGTAGAAGTAGTTTCGGCTGTAACTGTATCGCCCGCCGATGGCGATGTTGTTGGCCACGAAGTAGCCGAAATAGGGGCTTGCTGAGAAGGTATGTCCCTCGATGTTCACGTCTTTGAGCACGAGGAGGTTGATGTTGTCGGTGTCCCACTCCTGGAAGTTGATGGTGCCGCCGAGCATCCACTGCTTCTTAGGGACGAAGACAGCTTTGAGCAAAGCCCTGTCCACGCGCTTGATCTTGCGCCGTTCCTGCGAGCGGTCCCAGATCTGTTCGGCGCGTGTTCGCGGCTGCTCCACCTCGTCGGTGAAATAGTCGCTGGAGTAGCCCTGCACTCGCAAGACACGCATCATGGCCCGTGTCACTGCCTGCTCTATTATGGAGTCTGGCACGCCGTTGGCATAAACCATAGCGGGCTTGTTGAGGAGGTCGGCCGACATGGTGTCGTATTTGGTGACGAAGTTGGTATCGACCTTGACGATGATGAAGGTATCACGCTTGGTGACCATCATCGTGTCCTGTCGTGCCACTACCATCTGTCCCGGCATCAGCGACTCCTTGGTCTGCCTCCGGTCGGTGGTGACGGCGGCTCGCTGCGGCAATATTCCGGCCTCTTGCATCACCATCCTCTGCTGGGGTTGCAGCGGCGACTGTGCCCGTGCCGGCTGTTTGTAGGTTGTCTGTCGTGCTGACCGCCTCTGTGCATTAGTCTGCGAGTAGGCTGCTACCGGCACACAGAGTGCCAGTAGCAGCCCGAAAAGGTATCTACTAGGTTGCGTTATCATTACATCTTATTTTACCGTTGGGTTGTCGCCATAGACCATTTCGAAGTCATCGAGGTGTAGGACGGATTTGTCAGAGCCGTAGAAGTAGTCTCCGTACTTGCTTGCCGAGCATACGATGATGAGGTGGGTCGGTTTCGCTGTCGTAGAGTGGTACTTCAATGGGATGTTGAGTTCCTGCCATGCGCCATTGCTGCTTGTGCCCTGTGTCATCTGGCCGTAGGCCACCACTCTGGGGTCGTTCTCCCAGTCGAGACCTGTCGTCATCTCGTAGCCGGAAGCTTCAGCATTGGCAACATGGAACTGCTCGGTGACGAGTGCGCAGAAGATCTGACATTGGTCGTTGGAGCCCTTGGAGGGAGCGCCGACGCCCGAGGGCTGATTGCCGCGGTTGAGGGAACCCGGAGCATAGCTGTAATATCCCTTGAGGGCAGTAGGACGTGATGTGAAGGGAACACCCCAGTCGAGCTTTGCGCCCTTGGTGCCGATAAGCCCAATGAAGTCACCGGTGAAGAGGCTTGCTGCTGCGAGCTTGACGACGGCCCACGCGGTGGCGAGCTTTGCCGACGAGTTGCCGCCATGCTTGAAGCCGGTGTCCTGTGTTGTCACGCTGCCGATGTAGTTGGCAGCGCCGGCGTTGCTCGAATTCCAGTACTTGCCGTCGGCCTGGAGGCCGCAGATGTCAATCTTGCCTTCAGAGTACCAGTTCTCGAATCCTCCGTTGTAGAGCTGCGTCTGCGTCTCGGTGGTGAAGTTGACCACGTTGCTGAGGACCTCGGTATCGGCAGTGGCGTAAACGAAGCGGTAGGAGTAGGGTGTGGCAGGTGTCAGGCCTGTGAGCTTGTATGAGTAGCCTGTAGCGCTGGCTGTCAGCTGGTTGTTGGCAACGGTAGTCCACTCGGCATCGGCAGCTTTCTTGTACTGGAGCGTCACGGCATTGTCGTCGAAGGTTGCCGACTTGGTGACGGTGCAGCTTGCCACGCCGAAGTTGCTCCATGCGTTCACAGCCTTGGCATCGAGTGAGATGCTGCTCTTGCGAGGTATCTGGATTGTCCAGGTGTAGGTGTGAGTGGCGTCATCGACGAAGACACTGACGTTGCCCTCGCTGCCTGCCTCGGCGAGCTTGTAGGTCACTACGAGGTGATCCTTGGCGTTGAGGTCATTGAAGGTGTTGCTCTGAGTGAAGGACTGTCCGCTCTTGTTCTTAACACTGAGAGCGAAGGTGAGGTCGGAGACGGGGAAGTAGGCAGGCTGTGTTGTCTGACCCATGGTGAAGACGATGGGGTTCACGCCGCTGATGCTCGACTCGACAGAGGAAGTGGCCTCGACGAAGTTTTCGGTGATGCTCTCGTCCCAGTTCACTGTCACCTTGACATTGTTCTGCGTCAGAGTGACCTTGGCCGTTGAGATGGTGCCTGCGGTGACGGTGACGGTGGCCGTACCGGCGTAGTAGGGAGCGTCGAGTCCCGACCCTGCTCCGTCCCAACCTGCGGAATGGGCGTTGACGGTATATGTTCCGGGTTCGAGTTCGAAGGTCTTGCCATTGAAGTCGGCATCGTTGTCGAAGTCGTCGGTGGATGCTATGACGGTGCTTGCGCTGTTGACCAGTTCGACGTATATGGTCTTCGGTGCGTAGCCGGCAGGTGCAGAGGCACGTGTGTTGGTGTTGACCAGGGTGTTCATCTCCAGCTTGAGGTAGCCCTGCTCGGCCTTCTCGATGTCACTGCTGCACGACGTGCATAGCACGAAAGCCGTGAGGAGTGAGCAAATATATAATATCCTTTTCATTTTGTTTTGCAGTATCGTTAGGTTCAAAATTTAAAAGCGATTATTCCGTGATGGTGACTTTAACGGTACCCGTCTTCTTATTGCCTTGCATGTCAGTGACGGTCATAAGGAAGTTATGCTCACCGGGCAGGATGCCGAGGAAGAGGTAGAACTGTCCAACGGGGAAGGTATAGTTGGTGTCGCCCTCGGCAGGAACGGTGATTTCCTTGCCCAGGCCCCCCAGGAATGCCACGAGGTTCTGGTTGCCCACGACCTCGCATCCGTTGACGAGGTCAACGCCCGGGTACTCGTCGGCCACGGCGGCCAGCTGCTCCATCATCTCATCGCTGGATGACTGGACCTTCACGATGACGCTCTTCAGCCCATTCTGTGCCACCATGGTGACGTCGCCCGTCGATGGGTCGGCGGTAGCAGACTCGGCGGCCGACAGCGTGACAGGAGCGGGAATGGTGAGTTTGATGAGGTCGTCGCCGCCCGGTGTGGGGTCGTCGCCCGTGCCCGGCTCGTCGGTTCCTGGTGTCAGGCTTGCGACAGTGACGTCAACGGGTATCGTTGTCTCGCTCTCGTCGAACGACACGTTGGCATTGATATGGATCTCGGTGACGTTGCCAGATGTGCTCTCCACGGGTGAGAAGTTGATGACGAGGACATCGCCGCCGACGAACTTCTTGTCGGCATCAGGATATTCCTTGAGGGCGACCTCGTCCTTCTGCAGTGTGCGTGTGGCAGAGATGACGGCACCGGCTTTCGTTGTGCCCTTGAACTGGAGGGTCAGCACCTCGGGGGTGTTCTCGAAGTACCAGTAAACAGCCTCGGGGGTGTTGCCGTCGTTGTTGGTGAAGGCGAGAGCCGTCTCCGTGCCGTCGTCGAGCGTGATGGTCCACGCCGTGAAGAGTTTCAGGAAGTCGGCATCGTACTGCATCTGTATGCTGCTGTTGAGCATCTTACAGATGACATCGACATTCGTCGTGAGGTCTTTCTTAATCTCCATGTCGGCGGAACCGAAGTAGTAGGGAGTTGTCATGCGCTTCTGGATTTCGCCGGGTGTGTGGCTTTCCACTACGTAGTTGCCGACGGCCATCAGCACCGTGGAGGGCACGGCATCGGCACGCTCGTAGCTCTTCACGACGTTGCCTTCAGCATCTTTCACGATGACGGGGAAGTCATAGACTTGGGTGTTGGCACGCGTAGTTTCTGGCGTCTCCTTGGTGACGTTGACCGCCATCATGCCAGTGTCGCCGTTAGGTGCTACGCTGTCTGTATCGCTTGAGCAGGCAGTGAACATGGCAGCAGCGACGATGCCCGTGAGGTATGTGTATTTCAGTTTCATTTGTTTAGACGTTATTTTGACGATTTAGTATTTTGCTGTCCTGCTGCTTAGACCCAGCTCACAGGCACTGTAATGGTCTCTTGTCTCTCGTTGACGCTGTCGTCAATGATGATAGTGATTGTTATGCCACCCTCTGTGGGAGCCACGTAGTTGGGCTTCACGATGAGCTTCTGAGCCTTGTTGCGCTCGAGCTGGAAGGTGCCTGTCACCGTACCGGTGGTCTGCTTGTTGCCGGTGGCATCGGTGATGGCATATTCGCTCTTGGCTGTGAGGGAGATGGTGTAGTTAATGGTCTCTGCCGATGTGCCGAGCTGCACATACCAAGGTTCCGTGTCTGCCTTTGCCCATTCGAAGGTCTCTGTGCCGAGGGCCTTAGTGCCGCCGAATGTCACACTGTAGTTATCATAATAAGTAGCCATTTCGGAATCGAAGGCCACGCTGACCTTACCACAGGTGGGTGCGCAGTCAACGTTGACGCTGGCATCCTTGTCGGCCTCGATGGTGAAGGTCTTGCTGCCCTCAACGCGGAAGTCGCTGCGCGAAGCCTTGCTCTCCGTGCCATAGGATGCTGTCACCGTGTAGGACCCGATCTCAAGTTCCTTTGGCAGGTTGGTGGTGAGCTCAGACCCCTGACATGTCATGAGAGGTGCATCGCTGCCCGACTTGAAGATCTGGACAGTGTAGTTGTTTGTGTTACGGTAGTTGGCCTCATTCAAAGCACGGGTTGTCACATCGAAGCGCGCATTCGAGTTGAGGTTCACGGTGAGGCGACCTTTCTTAGCCACACCTGTCTGGCTCAGATTGGGAGCCAAGTCTTGATCCTCCGAGACGCATGCGCCAAGCATTGACGCACCCATCATAAGGAAAAGTAATGTGTGTTTCGTTTTCATTTTTAAACTTTACGTGTTACTTTTAGAATAAAACTGCTATTATCGTTAATTTGCGGTGCAAAGATACAGCTTTATACTTACATTTTGTGTTATAAAACGGTAAAAAGTGTGTATTTTACCGATATTTCCTCAAAAAACGCCCATTTCACCGAGCGAGATGGCGTAAAAGTGCAAGTCATTTTTCCAGAAAATGCAAGTTTTAAAATTGACAATTTACGGAAACAGAGACATAATTATATTCAAATTTGAATACTTGACCTGATGTGATGAAAGATTGCACACTGCGCTCGACCTTGGGCGAGGCACATGCATCCTCTGGGCGAGGCACATGCATCCCCTAGGGGAGTTATAATACTCGCCTAGGGGAGTTATAATACTCGCCTAGGGGAGTTACAATACTCCCCTAGGGGATGAAAACACCTCGTCTGGAAGATACTGGTGGCTGAACTTGGGGAATGCTTAGCGGAGGCGAGGCCCGAAGGGATGGCTCTTCAACATACGTCTCGGCATCACCATTGCGGACAACAAAGAAAAAGGGATGCCGGCTCGATGAAAAAGGGGTGCAGGCTCGGTGAAAAAGAGGTGCCGGCTCGATGAAAAAGGGGTGCCGGCTCGGTGAAATGGGCGTTTTCTGACGAAAAAGGCATCAGAAACGGAGGCGGATGTCTATGCCAAGCTCCGTGGGGCGTGTATATTGTGCGAAGCCGCGCTGCATGGTCTCGAAATAGAAAGTCTGATAGCGAGTGGCGAGGATGTTGGTAGCATAGAGTGCTATGTCGAAGGCCACGGGGTGGTCGGTCTTCGGTTGCGGCTGCGAGCATCGCAGCGTGAGACGTGCATTTAGCATCCCGGCAAAAGCCTGCGATGCACTGTTGGCCTCGTTCCAATAGACACGCCCGGCGGCACGGTAGTCGGCATGTAGCAAGACGGCCTCCATCCACCGTCTTGACGGAATGCTCCATGACTGTGTGGCTCCCACGCTGAGGGTGTGTCTCGGCACGAATGGCACGAAAGCCTTGTCGGCGAGGGTGCTGCCATTCACCATCTCCTGGTCGGTGAAGCGCGCGTCGGTAAACCCGTAGGCAGCCTGAATGTCGAGGTCGTCGGTCACGCGGGCACGCAGTGACAGCTCGGCTCCCAGACTCCTGCTGTGACCGCTGTTGACGGTGACGCGTCCGAGTCCTCCGGCAGCCATCTGCGAGAGCTGGCGGTCGCGCGTGTCCATATAGAAGAGTGCAGCATCGGCCTGCAGTCTCGAGTCGAAGAAGTTAAGGTGCGCCCCGACCTCGTAGTTCCATGACGACTCGGGCTTGTACCATGTTAGTGCCGTCACGTCGATGGGCTTGTCCTCCGACATTGATGTCAGTATCTGCTCTACCGTGGCCTTGGCGACATCGGGCATTGACGGCTGCTCGCGCACGATGGGCATCGTGGATGCCGTGACGTTCTTCATGATGCGCGACTGCATACGTGCCTGCAGCAGCTCGCTGAACATCTGGCAGTTGTAGCCTCCCGAGCGGTAGCCCCTGGAGATGCTGGCATAGACTGTCTGCAGCGGCGTGGCATTGCTGCCTTTTGGCGACCACTGCAGCGTGAACTTGGGCAGCAGCTTCACGTAGTCGTCGTGGACATTGCCCTGCATGGCATCGTCAACTCGGAAGTGTGACTCCGGCACGAGCACCATGCCTTCGCGTACGCTGCCGTCGGGATATGTCAGCCTGCCGCCGAGGGCATAGCTCTGGTCGAAGCCATAGCGCGCGTCGTAGTCGAGACTCAGGTACTCGTACTCTATGCGCAGCCCTGCCGTGAGGGAAAGTCCCTCCGCGCCGAAGAGGTTGTCAATCGTGCTCTGGTGGAAGAGGGCGGCGTTGCTCACGGGCATCTTGTAAGTGCCGGGGAATCCGAGCTGGCGTCCGAGGATCTGGTTGTTGAACATAAAGTTCATGGTATATTGCGTGGTGCTCACCTCGGGCATGTGAGTGTTGGCCATATTGTTGACGAGTCCGTTGAGCCATGCCAGTCCGTCGTCGTTGAAACTCACGGGTCCGTCGGTGGTGTTCCACTGACGCATGGCAGCTATGCCGAAGAGCCATGCCCATCTGTTGTCAGGCACTTTGGCATCCGCTGGTTGTGTTGCAGGATTGCGCACTATAATCTCCTCGCTGATGGTGTTGACGTTCTGCCGCTGCATGAGGGTGTAGAGGTTGCGGTCGGTGAAGTCCTGGTCGAGGTCCATACGGTCGTGGAGGTGCTGGAATCCCGTGACACTCGTCAGTGTGGCACGCCTCCACCGCTTGTCGATGGTGACGGCGGCATTCGTGAGGTTGCGTCGGTAGCCACTGCGGTTGTCATAGGCCACGGTGCCGACATGGTGTGCGGGGTCTGGCGTGGTGGGGTTGCCCACGATGCCTTGGTACTCGTATGGGTAGCCCCCCTGTCGTAGCCATTCGTGGCTTGCCGTGACGTCGATGTCAATGGTTGCCTTGGGTCGCCAGATGAGTCGCAGGCGTCCGCCGAGGTCTGTCTGTGAGTCTATGAGCTCGTCGTCGCGACCTGCATTGCGGAAGAAGCCCCCGTCGCGCTCGCCGAAGAAGTTGGCCGAGAATGCCAGCTTATCGCTGATGCGGTGGTAGTGGGTCACTGTGGCACGCCCCCGTCCCGGCCCGCCGTCGGGTCGGCCGTTTGGGAATCCGGATGGGAGTATGGCACCGTTGAGGGTGATGTCTGTGCCTTGATAGTGGAATGGGTTCTTAGTGAAGACACGCACCACCCCACCCATGGAGTTGCGTCCGTAGAGTGTGGCCTGCGCTCCCCGCAGCACGTCGATGCGGTCCACGTCGCTGAAGTTGAAGTCGAAGCTTGCCGGCGAGAGCTGCGGCACGCCATCGACATACAGCGCCACAGCCGGTGTGCCCGTGCGCGAGCCTATGCCACGGATATACACGCTCGTGGTGAGACGCGAGCCATAGGCAGGAATGAAGAGGTTCGGCACGTGGGCCGTCAGTGCTTTCATGCCGTCGATGTTACGCTGCCGCATCTCGTCCTGTGCGAATGCCGTTGCCGAGACAGGCTGCTGCCGCAGGCGTGCCGTCTCCTTAGGTGTTGAGACGACGACGATTTCCTCTATGTCGGTGGTGTGCAGCGAGTCAGCAGGCATACCGCCATCGGCAACGTCAAGGCGTCCCTCGGCACTGATGTGTGCGACGGCAGAGCATAGCAGAAGTATGGCAGTCGTTATGATTCGCATTTACGGCATGTTTAACTCATTCGGGCGCAAAGATACAACAAAAAAGCCGAATAAAAGGCCTTTCTGCACTTTTTTATGTAAAAAGATGAAAAAAGAGCCTCACATATTACTGTCGTATGGCACTAATATCCTATCTTTGCACCGCTCTATCCGACTACATTTACAAACACAAAACCATTCACAACACATCAACATGAAAAAGAATCTCCTACTCCTTGCCATCGCCCTCGTCGGCGGGCTGCTGTTCACCGGCTGCAAGAACAATGATGACGACCCCTCGGCTCCCGAGTCTTCGACCCTGATAGCCAACTACCTCGGTGCCACCACTGGCAACAGCCAGCATTTTCAAGGTCTGAAGATGCCCAACGTCACCGACACCGTCTTCGTCAGCGCCGCCGTGCAGAACAGCTCGAACTTCGACATCCGCTACAAGAGCTCCTACTGGGGCGAGGCCACCTTTGCCAACGTGCCGGCACAGAAGGTTGACGGCAAATGGGTGTTTGGCGAGGCCCAAGGCACCATCAAGATGCCCAACCGCAACCCCAACGGCGGCAGCACCACCTACAACGAATATCCTGCCACGCTGACGGCCAGTGCCATAGGCCCCGAGCAGGCAAACGGCAAATGGAAGACGGCGACGTTCACCGTCAATGCCAACCTGGGCGAACGTGCCGGCATATACACCATGGTATTTGCCACGGAATAGCACAGAAACTCAGCCCCTTATCCTCTCACGGTACTTTCCCTCGTCCTTATCGTCGAGCATGGAGAGGTACGACAGATAACGGCTCTCGGCAATCAGATGGTTGTCGAGAGCTTCTCTTACTGCGCACCCCGGTTCGTGGGTGTGTGTGCAGTTGCCGAAGCGGCATCGTGCACTGGTGGCGAAGATCTCGCGGAAATAGTGGCCCACCTCCTCGCGCTCGAAGTCGAAGGTGCCGAAGCCGCGAATGCCCGGCGTGTCGATGATCTGGCCCCCGCCCGGCAAGTCGAACATCTCGCTGAAGGTCGTCGTGTGCTGGCCCTGGTCGTGTGCCGTGCTCAGCTCGGCGACCCTGGCCCCGGCCTCCGGCACGAGGCGGTTGAGGAGCGTTGACTTGCCTACGCCGCTGTTGCCGCTGAAGAGGGTCGTCTTGTCGCGCAGGCGACTGACGAGGGCGTCTATGCCTTCGCCGCTGGTTGCCGACGTGGGCACGACGTCGTAGCCTATGTAGCGGTATAGCGACATGATGGCGTCAAGGTAGCGGCGTTCGTCGCTGTCGTAGAGGTCAGTCTTGTTGAACACTATGCAGACGGGTACACGGTATGCCTCTGCCGATGCCAGGAAGCGGTCGATGAATGTCGTCGATGTCTCGGGATGTGCCACCGTAGCCACAAGGCATGCCAGATCGACGTTGGCGGCAATGATGTGGCTCTGCTTGGATAGGTTTGAGGCACGGCGTATGATGTAGTTGCGGCGGTCGCGGATCTCAGTGATGAGAGCAGCCGGCAGAGGCGAGGGCTCGCCGTCGCGCCCCTCGCCGCAGGGCTTTGACGACATCTCGGCCGTCGGTCGGAACTCCACGACATCGCCCACGGCCACGGGGTTTGTGCTGCGTATGCCCCGCAGGCGGAAGTTACCCTTCACCTTACAAGCAAAGAGCTGGCCGTCGTCCGTGCGGACGTCGTACCAGCTCCCTGTGTTACGTATGACGATACCTGTCATCGGCACCCACCTTTAGCGTCCGTCGCTCAGACGGTCATGATTTCCTTCTCCTTGGCAGCAAGGAGGGCATCAATCTTCTTCACGAACTTGTCGTGGAGCTTCTGCAGCTCGTCCTCACCGTCCTTCTGATGGTCTTCGCTGAGACCGTCCTTGACAGCCTTCTTCAGCTGCTCGATGCCGTCGCGACGTGCCGTGCGTATGCTCACCTTGGCCTGCTCGCCTTCCTTGCCGCACTGCTTGTTGAGCAGCTTGCGGCGCTCCTCGGTGAGAGGCGGTATGCCGATGCGGATAATCTCGCCGTTGTTCTCGGGCATGATGCCCAGGTCGGAGTTGATGATGGCTTTCTCGATGACCTTGAACATCGACTTGTCCCAGGGCTTGATGGCGATGGTGCGGGCGTCGGGTGTCGTCACGGCGGCGCAGTTGTTGATGGGCACCATAGACCCGTAGTTGTCAACACGAATGCCGTCGAGGAGTTTCACGTTGGCCTTGCCGGCACGGATGCGTGCCAGGGCGTCTTCGAGATACATCACGGCTTCTTCCATGCGTTCCTCGGCGCTGGAGATGATTTCTTTCTTGTCTGCCATTATTGTTGTTGGTTGAGGGTTGAGAGTTCTGGGCTTTACGCCGAAGGGAACGGCTGATGATGCAGCGTGGCGTAGCCTTTCGGCGACAAAGATAAAGGTTTTAGTTGATACAAAACGGCTTTTTGCAGAAAAAATGACGTCGGACATGCAAAAACTTTAAACTTTCATGCTGAAACTTGCAAGTTATAACTATATTTGCAGCCACAAACGCAACGGAATGCATGAATAACGACGAAACGATCCGCTCATGGCTCGCACACCTCACGCCCATCTCTCTCGACGAGATGAGCGGTGTGAAGCTGCTCAACCGCACCGACACGAAGTTTGTGACGAGCAAGGCAGAACTCGCAGCACTCATGGAGCTGGCCCAAGGTCAATACTTCGCCCAGCAGATTGACGACAAGCGCATAGCCTCTTACGAGACGACCTACTGGGACACTCCCGGCCACCGCTTCTTCCTGGAGCACCACAACAAGCGTGCGCCGCGCCAGAAGATACGCGTGCGCACATACCTCGACTCGGACCTCACCTTCCTCGAGGTGAAGACGAAGAACAACCACGGCCGCACCAAGAAGAAACGCATCACCGTGCCCACGCAGGAAGGTGCCGACCTCGTGGAGGCCGGAGGTTCGGCATTCATAGAGGGTCTGACGGGCGTCACCTTCAACGACATCATCCCCACCGTGCAGAACAACTTCAGGCGCATCACCCTCGTCAACTACGGCAAGACGGAGCGCCTCACCATAGACTTCGACGTGCGCTTTGTGAACATGGAGACGGGGCTTTCCTCCGGCACCGGCGACCTCGTCATCATCGAGCTCAAGCGCGATGGCAATGTCTTCTCGCCCGTACTGGACATCCTGCGGCAGCTGCGCATCAAGGCATCGGGATTCTCGAAGTACTGCATCGGCTCCATCGTCACCAACGGCACGCTGAAGAGCAACCTCTTCAAGCCAAAGCTCGTGTGCGTGAGCAAGCTAGCACGCCACGACTTCGTGATTCCGCAGTGAAGCCCCGAAGGCCGTGCCACAAGCTGCCGCCGCGCAGCATCGTGAGACGTTCATCGCCACTGCCAGCGACACATTGCCACAGCACATGGGAGTCAGGAGGCACGAGACTCATAAAAGAAACAGACAGCAAACAATTAACAATAAATATTTATGGATTTCACTCAGATTAACTATGCGTTAGGCGACATGTTCGGCGTAACGCTGTTCGATCCGCAGCAGTTTATCTCACTGCTCATCCGCTTCGTCATCAACGCCATTGTCGTGACGGTGATAGCGCGTAAGTTCTACTTCCCCCGCAGCCATCGCCGCGACTACATGTTCATCTTCATACTCATGTCCATAAGCATCTTCCTGCTGGTGAGCCTCATGGAGGGTGGAGGCATGGAGCTGGGTGCCGCCATGGGTCTTTTTGCCATCTTCGGCATCATGCGTTTCCGCACGGAGGCCGTGCCTATCCGCGAGATGACGTACCTCTTCATGCTCATTGCCGTGAGCGTCGTCAATGCCGTGGCCCGCGGCGACTATCACCCCAAGGCCGACTACTGGGACGGCGTGGGCATAGTGACCATAGTATTTGTCAACATAGTGTTCATCGTACTGGCATGGCTCTTCGAGAACTCGAAGATGATCAGCGACGAGTGCTCGAAAATCATCCTCTACGACAACGTGAAGCTCATCACTCCCGACAAGCGCGAGGAGCTCATCGCCGACCTCGAGAAACGTGTCGGCGTGAAGATCACACGCATAGAGATTGGCACGCTCGACTTCCTCAAGGACAGCGCCATGATACGTATCTTCTACAATGACCCGGCCGACATCGGCAACAGCATATCCCGCTTCGGACGCATGCCAAAGGAGATGTAGGACGTTAGATGTAGGACGTGAAATGCAGGATGTAAAATGAGAAGGCTATTCATCATACCTATACTATTAATATGCGCGCAGGCACGCGCGCAAGCAGACTACGTCAGTGACGATGCCGGCAAGAGCACGGGTGCCATCTGGACGGAAGTCAGCGCTACGAAGGTGCTGCCCTACGACCTGTCGATAGGACTCGACGCGGGCTTCCGCACCAACGACTGGTTCAACGAGGCCAGCCGCGTGGACATAGGCCTCAGCCTGGCATGGAAGCCCAGCAAGCACTGGAAGTTCGGCCTCGGCTACACCTTCATCATGAAGCACGCCGCCGAGGAGACGGCCCACAAGACGGAGTGGAAATACCGTGCCACGGGAGCCAGCGAGAACACCGACTTCGCCAGCTTCATGGGAGCACCCACCTACACCGCCGCCGATGCCACCACCTACCGCTTCCGCGGCTACAACGACGCCACACGCATCACCGAGGCCTACTGGCGACCCAGGCACCGCCTGAACATCGACGGTGCATACACGTGCAAGTTCTGGCAGGTGCTGCGCCTCACCCTGCGCGAGCGTTATCAGCTGTCTTTCGTGCCCACGAAGGAGGTCAACCGCACACGTCAGGTCACGAAATACCGCGAGCCGGGCTACGACATAGAGGGCAACCTGATGGGCTACGACGAGGTGATACGCTACTGGCAAGCCGACGAGTCCATCTACGCCCTCGACCTCAACGACGATAGCGCCACGCCACAGGACGTGACCAGCAGCTACCTTGCCGAACACAATCAGGAGTGGCTGAACACCAACAAGGAGAAGAACGGCAAGACGCTGCACACCCTGCGCTCACGCCTCACCTTAGAGATTGACAAGAAGGGGTGGGCCTTCACGCCATACGTCTATGCCGAGGTCTTCAACGACATGGCCGACGGCTTCCATGCCGACAAGGTGCGCGCCTCGGCCGGCGTGGAATATAACGTCACCAAGCAGCACCGCCTGCAGCTGGGCTACATCTTCAACCACGAGGACGACGACGATGGCGACCAGAACATCCACGCCATCAACATCGGCTATAAGCTAAAGTTCTAACCCTTAAACCATCATAGATATGACGAAACGCCTACTTCTGGGTCTCGCCATCGCTGCCGCCACCGGCGGCAAGGCCGTGGCAGACGACTACACCTACCTGTCGGTAGTCACAGACTGCTGCACAGAGAACATCGCTCGCACCGATGTGCGCAAGCTGACCTTCGAGGCCGGCAACCTCGTGGTGACGAAAGCCGACGGCACGAACGTCAACTACGGCCTGTCGGTGCTCAAGAGTATATCCTTCACCTCCACACAATCTGCCGTGCAGGCTCCCGGCGCCTCCACCGACGACCTCAACCTCCAACGCAACATCATCGTGGCATCGGGGACGGGCATGCTCCTCATCTACGACGCACTGGGACGTGTCGTGCGTCAGGAGTCAGTAAACAGCCGCCGCAGCGAGTTCAACATCAGTGACCTCTCACGCGGCATGTACATAGCGCGCTTAGGCAACAGAACCCTGAAATTCATACGTTAACGACCATGAGACGCACACTACTTACATTAGCCCTCGCTGCCGTGGCAGCCACGGCAGGGGCACAGAGCATACGCGTGTGGCAGGGCGGCGAGAGCACACGCTACGCCATGAGCGAGGCATCGGTCTATACCTACGACGATGCAGGCCAGACGCTGACCATCGGCACCAAGGCCTACAGCGTGGCAGAGATAGACAGCATCACCGTCGTCAACCCCGTGACCATAACATGGAACGGCAACACGGCAGCAGTGAACATCCCCGCCTCCGTCACAGGCGTCACAGCCACCGTGACGGCAGGCAACGTCGTCATCACCAACACCAACGTGTGGGAGGAGCAGGAGTTTGTGCTCAGCGGCACCGGCACTGCCGGCTCGTTGACCTACAACGGCGCCTACAAGTGCAAGTTCACTCTCAACGGTCTCAACCTCACCTCCACAGCCGGCGCCGCCATTGACATACAATGCGGCAAGCGCATAGACCTCATCCTTGCCGACGGCACCACCAACAGCCTCACCGACGCCGCCGGAGGCACGCAGAAAGCAGCTTTCAACTGCCAGGGTCACATGGAGGTGAGCGGCAGCGGCTCGCTCACCGTGGCCGGCAACACTGCCCACGCCATCCGCACCAACGAATACCTCCTGCTCAAGAAGAGCACCGGAACCATCGCCGTCACCAAAGCTGCCTCCGACGGCATCCACGTGGGCGAGTTTTTCCAGATGAACGGAGGCACCGTCACCATCAGCGGCACCACCAAGGACGGTCTGCAAGTGGAGACCGACGACGAGAGCGACGAGGAGCTCAACGGACAGCTCATCATCAACGACGGCACGCTGACCGTGCATGTAGAGAACGAGGATGTCAAGGCCATTCGCCTCGACGCCGCCGAGACGAACACCGCCATCGTGCCCGAGATGAGCATCTTGGGCGGCACGGTGACGGTAGTCGTGGCCTCCACCGCCGACGGCAGCAGAGGCATCGCCAGCGACGGCAATATCACCATCGGCAACGGAAAGGCAAACGCACCGATAGTAGATGTCACCGTGTCGGCCGGCGTCTTCACAGACCCCGACACCGATGAGGACAACCGTGCCACCGGCATCAAGGCCGACAACACCCTGCTCATTGCCGGAGGCGTGACGACAGTTGCCGCCGACGGCACCAAGAGCCGTGGCGTGCGTGCAGCAACACTACGTGCCACAGCAGGCACGCTCACCGTGACCCGCAACAGCAGCAGCCAAGGCATTAAGCTCGACAATCAAATCGTCGTCGAGGGCGGAACGGTGAACAGCGACAACATCAAGTACTAAGCCATCGCGACCATCGACCGAGGGTATCAAGGCCACCATCACAGAGAGCCAGCCCCGAGGGGAAACGCAACCCCGAAGGGGTGGCTCACCACAGCCAGGGGCGTCAGCCCCTGGCTATGCATCAGTCAGCAGGAAGAACCCCGAAGGGGCGACTCACGTTCGGATAGTGGGCCGCCCCTTCGTGGCGACTAAGAGGAATGCTATTCTATGCTCTCGACATCAACGCCGTCGAGACTCGTCATGAAGTGGAGAATATTCTCCGAGTACTTGCTGCGCGACGTCTTAATCTCCATCTTCAACACATGGCGCCGCTCACTGCCGATACCGACACTGCGCAAGCCGTCGCTCAGCGAGAAACTGGCAATCGCAACGCCATCGGCACGAAGCTTGTCGAGCACAGCACCGAGACGTGCGCGGTCCGTGGCACTCAACGTCAACGTGATATTGCGATGGCCGATGTGCGGCAGCAGTGAGTTCAGCGCCTCCAAGCCTATGAGCACCAGCAACGTGGTGAAAGCCGCAAGGACATACATCCCCGCCCCGCAGGCCATACCGATGGCTGCCGTCACCCACAGACCGGCGGCCGTGGTGAGGCCGTGCACCATCTGGCGCTGGAAGATGATTGTGCCGGCACCAATGAAGCCGATGCCCGACACCACCTGCGCCGCTATGCGCGACACGTCGAGACGATGGTTCTCCGTCGTCAGCGCGCCCTCGAAGCCATGGGCAGAGAGAATCATGAAGAGGGCAGCACCCAGCGCCACGAGGAAGTGTGTGCGGAAGCCTGCCTCCTTGGCGCGGTAGCCACGCTCTAAGCCTATGACACCGCCCAGGGCAGCAGCGACGAGGATATGCAGGAGGAATGTTGTGTTCATTTTGACGAGAGAGTTGAAAAGGTGATTAAGAAGTAAATACTCACAATAAGTCTGATGATTGGCAGCAATCGTAGCACGACAGGTGCTGAAAGCCACCGCAAAGATAGCTAAAAAAGGTATACCGCCCGCAATTTTAGCGACACATTTTTCATAATCTCAGTGAAAACAGCTATCTTTGCCGCCGCAAAACGTCAATAAAGACATATAAACACAGTGTTACAGATACAAAACCTACACGCCACAGTGGGCGGCAAGGAAATCCTGAAGGGTATCGACCTGACGATCCCCGACGGCGAGGTGCACGCACTCATGGGGCTCAACGGTGCCGGCAAATCCACCCTGTCGAACGTTCTCGTTGGGCATCCGGCATACACCGTCACCGAGGGCAGCATCACCTTCAACGGCAAGGACTTGCTGGCCATGACACCCGACCAGCGCGCACACGAAGGCATCTTCCTGTCATTCCAACAACCCGTGGAGATTCCCGGAGTGTCGATGACCAACTTCCTGCGCGCAGCTCTCAACGCCAAGCGCAAATACCAAGGTCTCGACCCCTTGGATGCAGGGTCGTTCCTCAAGCTCATGCGCGAGCGCCGCAAGATTGTGGAGCTCGACGCCAAGCTGACCTCGCGCTCTGTGAACGAGGGCTTCAGCGGCGGCGAGAAGAAGCGCAATGAGATATTCCAGATGGCAATGCTCGAACCCACATTCTGCATCCTCGACGAGACGGACTCGGGCCTCGACGTCGATGCCCTCCGCATCGTGGCAGAGGGCTTCAACCGTCTGCGCAAGCCCGAGACGAGTGCCATCGTCATAACCCACTATCAGCGTCTGCTCGACTACCTCAAGCCCGACACCGTGCATGTGCTCATCGACGGCCGCATAGTGCGTACCGGAGGCCCTGAGCTGGCCGCAGAAATCGAGCAGCAGGGCTTCGCACACATCGTGGAAGGAGCCAATTAGAGACATGCGAACAGCGAAAAGAGATTTGTTGTGGATCAATATATCGAACTTTTTCAATCGCAGCGTGCAGCCATAGAGAGCAACGCACCGCAAGTGCTCAACAGCCGCCGACAGGAGGCCTTCGATGCTTTCTGCAAGTTAGGCTTCCCGACGGAGAAGGTGGAACGCTACCGCTACACCGACGTGCGCACGGCCTTCGACATCAACTACGGCTTTCAGCTGCTGCATGACACATCGGCAACTGTCGTGCCAAACACCTACGCCACACTGGCCCGGCCCGATGCCGATGCCATCGTGGCACTAAACACCATGTTGGCGCAGGACGTCGTAGTGGTGAGAGTGCCGGCAGGAGAACACAAGGTGCATCCGTTGCAGGTACGCAACATCACCCGTGCCACGGCTCCGCTGCTGCAAGTGCGGCGCATGATGGTCATTGCCGAGGCGGGGTCGCGGGTGCAGATCATGCTCGACGAGCGCGCCGAGTCCGACCAGGACTACCTCACCACACAGGTGACGGAGGTCTTCGTGGGCGCCGGAGCCGAAGTCGAGATTTACGACATCGAAGACACCGCCGCACGCCATCGCCGTTTCCACCACCTCTACGCCGACGTTGCCGAAGGCGGCTCGCTGACACACCTCGCCGCGACACTCTCATGCGGTATGACACGCAACCAGACCGACGTGCGCCTCACGGGCCGCGGAGCCCGCGCGCTGCTGCTGGGCTGCGCCATTGCCGATGCCCGCCAACATGTGGCCAACGACACGCTCATAGAGCATGTGGCAGAGGGTTGCGAGAGCAACGAGCTATATAAATATGTCGTTGACGAGAATGCCACGGCAGCTTTTGCCGGACGCATCCTCGTGCACGAAGGTGCCCAGCAGACACGCAGCAACGAGCGCAATGCCAACCTCGTGTGCGCCTCTACGGCACGGATGTGGGCACAACCCATGCTTGAGATCTATGCCGACGACGTAGAATGCTCGCACGGCACCACGGTGGGCCAGCTCAATGACGACGCCCTCTTCTACATGCGGCAGCGCGGCATCAGCGAGGCCGAGGCCCGCACGCTGCTCAAACAGGGCTTTGCCGCCGAGGTGATAGCCGAGATACCTCTCGAAGCCCTGCGCCCACGCATACACTCGCTCGTGGAGAAACGCTTCCGCAGCTGCGAGGAGTGTCAGCTCTGCACAAACAAGCAACCCTAACCCCTGACAGCCCAGCAACCCATGATAACCTTCGACAGCATCAACGTGCCGATGCCCGACATCGACCCTGACAGCATACGTCAGTGGATAGAAGCCGTGGCCGACAGCTACCACCGCTGTGTGGGCAACATCTCATACGTCTTCGCCGACGACGAGGAGATACTGCGCGTCAACCGCCAGTTTCTGGGTCACGACTACTACACCGACATCATCACCTTCGACTATGACGAGGGCGACATCATCAGCGGAGACATCATAATAAGCCTCGACACCGTAAGCACCAATGCCGAGAGCCTCGGACAGCAATACCCACGCGAGCTAAGACGCGTCATCATCCACGGCGTGCTGCACCTCTGCGGGCAGGACGACAAAGGCCCCGGCGAACGCGAGCAGATGGAGGCTGCCGAGAACCGCGCACTCGCCATGCTCGATGACATGGAGGCGTGTTCTCCGGCACACCGATAACAAACAAACAACATTTTTCACCATCCTATGAAACACATCATCACACTCGCAGCAGCAGCCATCACACTCGCCGTGGCAGCATGCACCCAGCCCAAGAATGCCAACGGCTATACCATCAGCGGCACGGTGGCCGGCGCCATCGACGGCGACACCGTGAGCCTCATCGAAGGCCGTATGTCCGAGATGGAAATCCTCGACAACGCCGTCATCCGAAATGGCAAATTCCAGTTCAGCGGCGTGCAGGACTCCACCGTTCTCCTATACCTCTCATACGTCAGCAGCGAAGACAACAGCCGCACGGCCATGGCATCGCTTTTCCTCGAGAATGCCGACATCGAAGTCACCATGGATCCCGACTCTGCCGTCTGCGACATTCGCGGCACTAAGGCCAATGAGATATGGACAGCCTTCGCACGCGAGAACGCACGCCGCACCGAGCAGGGCATGAATGCCTACTATGCCAGCATCGACACTACCGCCACCGACGAACAGCGCGCCGAGGCACAGAAGCAGCTCGAGGCCATCGAGGACACCATAACGCTTTTCTACAAGGACTTCATAAGCAACAACGTTGACAACATCGTGGGCCAGTATGTCCTGGCAAGCTATGCCGAGCAGCTGGAAGACGAGAGCTTCGTGCTCGAACAGCTCAACCGCATCGACGACGAGAAGACAATACCCGCCGTGCGCAACCTGCGCCGCCTCAAGGCCATTCAAGCCGAGACGGCCGTGGGACAGACGTATAAGGACATCATGGCCGAGACGCCGGCAGGCGACATCCTCGCCGCGAGCAACCTCGTGCCAAACTGCAAGGTGCTGATGATAGACTTCTGGGCAAGCTGGTGCGCACCCTGCCGCTCTGAGATGCCCAACGTCATCGCCGCCTACGAGAAATACCACAGCCAGGGCTTCGAGATCCTGGGCGTGAGCCTCGACAACGACCTCGACCCATGGACCACCGCCATCGAGGAGATGGGAATGACATGGCCGCAGATATCAGACCTCGAAGGGTGGAACAGCGGCCCTGCGCAGACCTACGGCATACGTGCCATCCCTGCCACGGTGTTCATCAAAGACGGTATTATCGTGGCACGCAACGTGCGCGGCAAGAACCTTGCCCCCACCATCGAGAAGCTGCTGAAAGACTGAAGGTGACGACAGCCGACTTCATACGCACAAACCTCAACGTCGATGTCCGCCAGCTGGCACTGCAAAAGCCACCTGCGGGCATCGACATCGCTTTTGCACTACGACAGATAGAGGGTGCACAGCTTGCACGCCGCAAGCTGCCGACATGGGCAGCCACCGATGGCATCATCTACCCTCCGCGCCTGGCGTTGGAGCAATGCTCCAGCGAGGCCACGGCAGCCTACAAGCGACAGATTCTGGAAACGGGCATCACCGCCAAGGGCGGCGAGTCACGACAGTGGAGCCTGGCCGACATCACCGGCGGCCTGGGCATCGACTTCGCTGCCATGGCACCGCTTTTCGCCACGGCAACATACGTGGAGCGCCAACAGCAGCTCGCAGAAGCCGCGAGCCACAACATAACACTCATCCTGAGCCGGGCAGACACCACCACCCCACCCTGCACCACACACCTCACCTTCGTCAACGCCGAAGCCGAGACATGGCTGCAGGCCAACAGCGCCGACGTCATCTACATCGACCCCGCTCGCCGCGATGCCGCAGGCAGGAAGGTGGCACTCGTAGAAGACTGCCAGCCCGACGTCGGCACCCTGCACGACGACATCGTGAGCCACTGCCGAATAGCCCTCATCAAGCTCTCGCCGATGCTCGACATCAGAGCCGCCATGCGAGCCCTGCCGTCAGCAACGGACATACATGTCGTGAGCCTCAACGGCGAGTGCAAAGAAATACTCTTCATGCTCAACGGTGCTTCCGGCAGCCCCACCATCCACTGCGCCATGCTCGCGCAGGCGGCTGGCGATGCCGGCGCTATGCCAGGACCCGTGCAGACACGCGTCTTAACCTTCACGCCGACAGAAGAGGCGGCGGCACAGCTACACGTGGCCGACGACGTTGAAGACTTCATCTACGAACCCGATGCTGCCATCCTCAAGGCCGGGGCATTCAAGCTTGTCTGTCAGCGCTACCCTGTGCGCAAGCTGGCAGCCAACACACATCTCTACACCGCCAGCCGTCACATAACAGATTTCCCCGGCAGGGCATGGCGGCTGACGGGGAAATCATCTTTCAACAAGCGTGAGCTCAAAGCCTTCACGGCAGGAATACGGACAGCAGAAATCGGTGTTCGCGGCTTCCCTGCCACGGTGGCCACCCTGCGCCGTCAGCTGCGTCTTGCCGACGGCCCCGATGCCCACCTCATAGCCACCACGCTGGGCGACGGCAGCCACAGACTGCTACGCGTGGAACCTCTCAACGGCCGACCCACACCTCAGGATTGAGCTTTGCCGTCTCACGGCGAAGCTGGAATTGCAGCAGACGCTGGCCTTGGTCGTCGGAGGCAACAGTGCCGATGATGTCGCGTGCCTTCACGTGCTGACCTTTATGCACTATCACCGACGAGAGGCCGCTATATACACTTATGTACGAGCCATGGCGCACCAGGACATGCTTGGAACCTGCCATCTCGAAGATGGCCGACACCTCACCATCCCACACCGAGCGCGCTCGCGCACCGTCCTGACCCATGTAGTGTACACCCTTGTTGTCGAGCGTCACGCCGGGGGCTATGCGGTTGAGGCCGAAGCGTCGATACAGCCGATAAGGCCCGGTGATAGGCACAGGCAGACGGCCACGGTTCTGCTCCATGCTGCCGTTGAGCTTACGGTCCTCGGAGGTGAGCCAGCGGTCGCTGCTGCGCTCACGGCCGGCACTGCCCTTGCCGACATCACTCTTCCCGGCCGACGAGCCTCGGTCTGAGCCACCTCTTGACTTCTTGCTGCGGGCGGCACGGGCAGCCTGCTGCTCGCGACGACGACGCTCCTCGGCCTCACGCTTACGGCGAGCCTCGGCTTCAGCACGCTTGCGCGCCTTCTCGATTTCTATCTGCACCAACTCGTCGATGCGTTTGTTGAGAGCATTGAGCTTCTTGGACTGCTCGGCGACATCACGCTCGATGGCCTTGGCCTGCTTGCGCAGCTCGGCGACATTGGCAGAGGCCACGGCATGGCTCGATGTCAGACGCTGGCGCTGACGTATAATCTCCTGCACAGTGCCCGACCGCTCGTGCTTGGCATCGAGCAGGCGGCTGCGGGCACTGCGCAGCTGGTCCTGCTTCTGCATCACGCGCAGGCCGAGGTCGCGCTGTGCGGCAGCATACTCGCGGGCATAGCGCAGACGACGCCACGCCTGCGGGAAGGTGTTGGCCGTCAACGCGAAGAGCAAGGGGTTGCGCAGGCTTGCCGACGGCCGGCTCAGGCGCAGGCTGCGCTTATACTTCTCGCGGCGTTCGTTGAGCTGAGTGTCGAGCAGTGCGACATGTGCCGTGAGAGTGTCGATGTGACGCTCCAGACTGTCCATCTCGCCCTCAAGCTGATGTATGTAACGCAGGCGCTCGCCGAGCTGCACCTCCATGAAATCGACGCTCTGCTGCTTCTTGCCGGCCTCATGGCGCGTCTGCAGCAGTTTGCCCTGCTGACGCTTGATGCCTTGCTCCAGCTGGCTACGCTGCTTCTTGAGCTTGCTGATCTGCTTGGTCTGGGCCACGGCAGAGGTGGCGCAGGCCATAGCCAACGCCAGCAACAACATGATGCCTGCGGCACCACGGAGAGTATGACTTTTAGCAGCCATCATGCCTACATGGCCATAATACGGGTTAGGATGCTCTCAAAATCAACCTTGCGGTAGCGGTCGGTGTTAATCTTTGTGTTGAGGTTGCCAAGCTTCTCATCGACCTGCAGACCGGCAAGGCCGAACGTAGCCTTGACCTCATTGCTGCCTACATTGATGTCGGCAACCATTGTGCCGGGGAAGTCCTTGCCGTTGAGGTTCACCCAGTCGTTGTAGTTCCATGCGAAGCGAAGGTCTGACCGCCCTGATGCCGTCACGACGGTCTGCTGGATGAGGCCGCTCAGTGTCCGTGCCACGAAGGCCAGCTCCACATCGTCGCGGCTCGCGGCCTTGGCAGTAGGCTGCAGACGCATCGTCTCGCCGAGCTCGGACACCTCGAAGTCCTCACGCAGGGCACGCTCGCCGCGTCCCGGCACGAACAGCTCTTCCCAGAACAGTGCCTGGAAAGAGTAGAAGTCGATATTTGCACGGCTGAGAGCTTTCATGCTGCTCCATTTCTCCTTGACATACTGCTTGCCCCACTTGTCAACGACCATGAAGTATTCTGGCGTGAGTTCCAGGATACCGATTTCCACGAGGCCGTGCGGCATGATGGAGACCTGGATTATCTCGTTGCGCTTCATGCGCAGACGTCCGCCGACACTGATGCGGTTGCTGCCTCGCGAGATGGTGAGGTCAACCTTTGAACGTATGCCCGTGAAAGGTACGCGGTTGTAGTTGACACGCGTCACGGGGTCGGCATTTGCCAGGACGGAAGGGTCGGTGGGCACGACCTCCACCTTCTTGCTGCGGCACGAGCCGAGCATAAGAGTTAGTGCCGCGATAGCCACGGCGACGAAGACTGATACGACAGACGAGATGCGTGTCTGTGATGAGAAAAGGCTTTTCATTATCTTATGTATTTTTTTTGTCGGATCTTGCGGGGCAGCACGGCTGTCAGGCCGTCGCCACCGGCTTCCTGTGCCAGGCGCCAGAAACGCATGGCCTGCGTGATGTTACCATTCTGGGCTGCGATATCTCCGGCATGTTCCAGCACGACGCCCGAGATGTCCTCGCTGTGGAGAAGCACACTGTCCGTGCTGTCGGGAGGGCATACACGGTCTATGTAGCCCTGCGCCTCGGCATAGCGGCCCTTCACGAACAGGATCCAGGCATACGTGTCGAGGAAGGTCTTATTGTCGGGCTGCAGACGTATGGTGCGATAACTCATCTCCTCGGCACGGTCGAGGTCGCCATCCTCGAGCGAGAGGAAGTAGGCATAGTTGTTGAGGCACGACACGTTGTCGTCTTGATACACCAGACAGGAGTCGTAGGCAGCATAGGCCTCTGCCTTGCGCCCCATCTCGTGGCACACATCGCCCATGACGCTGTAAAGGTCGGCCACCATCTGCGGACGGCTGTCGGGGGTCTGCTGCACGATGCCTGCCTGAAATGCCTGCAGGGCCTCGGCAGGCTTGTCCTGCTGGTAGAGTGCCAGGCCGAGGTAGTAGTGACAGAGGAGTTCCTCGGGGTGGGTGAGCACGCCACGTCGGCAGATGGCCTCCAGGCGTTCGAACTCCTGACGCTTGCCGTGGTACTGTATGAGGTAGAAGAGTGCCTGCGTGTTGCTCGGCTCGATGGTGTTTATGCGGTCCATGAGTTCGGCAAAGGCGCTGTCGTTGGCAGAATCGTAGGTGGCGAGGAAGGCGGCACGCAGGTTCAGCAGATGCAGGTCTGTGGTGGTGGCGATGCCGAGGCTGTCGAAGACGGCATCGACATTCGTACGCCCGAGGCTGTCGTCATGCATCTCCTCGGAGATGAAGTCGCGCAGCAGTGCCACGCGGACATCGGAGGATGCCGATGTGTCGAAGAGCAGCGAGTCACGGGCGGCGACGAAGGTGCTGTCGGCACCCATCTGGCGATAGTACTGCAACATGCTGAGCCTCAGAGGCGTGTTCGTAGGGTCTTGGCGGCGCACGTCCTCGAAGACACGCAACGCCTCGTCGGGGCGGTTGTCGTTGAGCAACTCCGTGCCTATGGCCAGACGATAGCTGAGCTCGTGGGGGTATTCGCGGCAGAGGTCTTCGAGTTCTGCATAGGCCTCCCCGGTGCGGTCTATAGCCTTATAAAGCTGGAACTTGCGATAGCTCACGGAGGGCATCTTACCCTCCAGCACCTCTATGCGGTTGAGGACATCAATGGCATCCTCGGCCTTGTCGTGAGTGGCATAGAGGTTCACCAAGCGTGACAGCACGTCGGTGCGCCGGGGCTTGAGCTCCGAGAGACGTTCGAGCCACGAGATGGCCATGCTGTCGGCGTTGGCGTCGAGATAGTAGCTTGCCAACGCCTCGACGTACTGCGGATTGTCGGGGTCGAGGGCTTCGGCGCGCTGCAGATGGGATAGTGCGACAGAGTCCTGACGCATGATGCGGTAGTAGAGTGCAAGGTCATAGATGGCCTCGGGCATCTCAGGTGATATCTCCACACAGTGTCGCAGGATGTCGAAAGCGGCAGAGTGGTTGCCGAGCAGCTTCTGGCGCGTGGCCTCAAGATAGAGGTAGCGATAGCGTGGCGTACCGCCGAGTCTTGAGGCATCGAAACGGGCTGTGCGCGAAGCGGCACCTGTGCGGGCAGCAGTGCCGGCACGGCCGGCATCGGCCCTGCGGCCGCCCTTCGTGCCGGCACAGCCCATGAGCGTCATGGCAAGAGCCATGACCATTAACGCCAAAGTATAGTCTCGAATACGCTTCACCCTTATTTTTCCTACTTTCATGATACTCCGCTATGACCGAACCCGCCGTCGCCACGCTCCGTCACGTCGAGTGCCGTAACGGGTCGCCACACAGCCTGCTCGTGGCGTGCCACGACCATCTGGGCTATGCGGTCGCCGTCGGCGATAGTGATGGCCTCCGAGGAGAGGTTTGCCAAGATGACGGCAATCTCGCCACGATAGTCGGCATCGATAGTGCCAGGGGCATTGAGCACGGTGAGACCTTGCTTCAAGGCCAGACCGCTGCGCGGACGCACCTGGGCCTCATAGCCGGCAGGCAGTGCTATGCGCAAGCCCGTAGGCACGAGAGCCCGCGCCAGGGGTGCCAGCGTGAGCGGAGCGTCGAGATTGGCACGCAGGTCCATTCCGGCAGAGAGTGCCGTGGCATATTCCGGCATGGCGTGATGTGAGGCGTTGATGATGGGAATTTCAACCATTAGTAGAGTCGCATTAGGCGGCGCAAAGATAGGCAAAATCTGCCGAACGACGAAGAGAAAGGCAGAAAAATGAGTCGCGTGCGCCGAAAAACGATGCCGTTATGCTGTCTCTATGGCCAAAAAGCATTATCTTTGCAGCCAAATTGCAACAACAGACAATGAATTGGACCCAACTACTGAGCAGCAAACGCCTCGGTATGGAAGCGCAGCACCAGCAGCGCGACGACCGCACGGAGTTCCAGCGCGACTACGACCGCCTCATCTTCTCAGCACCGTTCCGCCGCCTGCAGAACAAGACGCAGGTGTTCCCGCTGCCAGGAAGCATCTTTGTGCACAACAGACTCACGCATAGCCTCGAGGTGTCCAGCGTAGGACGCTCGCTGGGCAACGACTGCTCGCGACTGCTGCTCGAACGTCATCCCGAGCTTGCCAGCTCACATTTCACCGAGATGGCCAACATCGTCAGCGCAGCATGTCTGGCCCACGACCTCGGGAACCCGCCCTTTGGGCACTCCGGCGAAAGGGCCATTGCCACATTCTTCAGCGAGGGCGAAGGGCGATGGCTCCGTACTCACGAAGACCAGGCCACCAACTCGCGCCTCACGCCACGACAGTGGAGCGACCTCACACACTTCGAGGGCAACGCCAATGCCTTCCGCCTGCTGACACACCATTTCGAGGGACGCCGCCGCGGCGGCTTCGGCATGACCTACAGCACACTGGCGAGCATAGTGAAATATCCGTTCTCCAGTGAGCTGGCAGGCGAGCACCAGAAGTTCGGATTCTTCGATGCCGAGCAGGCCGACTACCAGCGCATCGCCGCCGAGTTGGGCATACCGCAGCAGCCATCGCCCGAGGGCACGCTGCGCTACGCGCGCTTCCCGCTGGTTTACCTTGTGGAGGCGGCCGACGACATCTGCTATGAGATCATGGACATCGAGGATGCCCACAAACTCAAGATACTGTCAACGGCCGACACCAAGGAGCTGCTGATGGCATACTTCGACCCGCAGCGCCGCGACGAGATAGTGCGTCACCTGGCATCACGCGGCGTCGATGACGTCAACGAGCAGGTGGTGTATCTGCGGTCATGCGTCATCAACACCCTTGAGAGCGAGTGCGTGCGTGCCTTTGTGGACAACGAGGAGGCTATCCTCAACGCCACGTTCCAAGGCTCGCTGATACAGCACATCAGCCCCACGCCGCGACGTGCCTACGAGGCTTGTGCCGCTGCCAGCCACAGACACATCTACCACAGCAAGCCTGTGATAGACATTGAGCTGGCCGGCTTCCGCGTGATAACATTCCTCACAGGCCTGATGGTGGACGCGGTGATGAACCCCGACAGGGCATACTCACAGCTGCTCATGAGCCGCGTGTCGCCGCAGTACCAGATTCGTGCGCCGCATATCTACGACCGCATCCTGGCGGTGATAGACTATATCTCCGGCATGACAGACGTCTATGCACTCGACCTCTACCGCAAGCTCAACGGCATGAGCATCCCAAGCATCTAAACGACACAGAAGCCACACGGAAGCGCCGAGATGCCGCGTGGCTGACTAATACTCTGCATTAAGAAAAGCAATGACAATATCGCGAATACTCTCATCCCTCCGACGATTCTTCCTCGCGCCACACGTGCTGCTCTACTGGACGCTGGCAGGACTCCTGTTCCCAAACATCGTGCTGTGCCACACTGAGCACCTGCCTCTCTGGGCTGCACTCGCCAATATACTCTTGCCCTTAGGCATCTACGGACTCATCATCAGCGCCTCGCGAAAGACAGGGCGGCAAGTGTGGTGGCTCTTCCCATTCATATTCATGGCGGCATTCAACGTCGTCATACTGTTCCTCTTCGGCAATTCCATCGTCGGCGTTGACATGTTCCTCAACGTCGTCACCACAAACCCCAACGAGGCCATCGAGCTGCTGGGCAACCTTCTCACGGGACTCGCCACGGTCATCGTGCTGCATGGCGTGCCACTCGTCGTAGGCGCCATCCAGCACTTCTGCCGATGCAAGGCTACACCTCGACTCGTGACGGGCGTGCGTCACGCCTCAGCCGCCATAACCGTCGCCGGAGCTGCCTGTCTTACCGCCAGCCAACTGACGCTGCCCACATACAGCGCCCTCAACGACCTGTTCCCCCTCAACGTCTTCTACAATGTCGAGCTCGCCGTGGAACGTACCATTGCCACATCACACTACGCCGAGACATCGGCAGGCTTCACCTTCCAGGCACAGCCCACACACGACGATGACGAGCGCGAGCTATACATCCTCGTGGTGGGAGAGACCGTCCGCGCTGCCAGCATGCAGCTCTACGGCTACCCGAGACCCACCACGCCAAAGCTCTCAAGCCACGCAAAGGACATCGTGGCATACACCGACGTGCTCTCGCAGTCTAACACCACACACAAAAGCGTGCCAATGATACTCTCGGCCGTAGAAGCCGAGAATTTCGACAGCATCTATCACCAGCGAGGCATCATCACCGCATTCCACGAAGCTGGGTTCCACACCGCCTTTCTGTCCAACCAGCGCCCCAACCACTCCTTCATTGACTTCTTCGGCGAGGAGGCCGACGAGGTGCACTTCATCAAGAACGACGGCAAAGAGCACGCCGATGCCGAGCTGATGCCACTCGTACGCGACATCATAGGCCAAGAACACGCCAAGCAGCTCATCGTCATGCATCTCTATGGTTCGCACTTCAACTATCGCGAACGCTACCCCGACTCGCTGGCGGCCTTCATGCCTGACACGCCCTCCGAGGCACGACTCGAGAACCGTGCCAGCCTCTGCAACGCCTACGACAACACGCTGCGGGCACTCGACGACCTGCTCGACAAGCTCTGCACACTCGCCGCCGACACTGTCACGGCAACCACACTGGTATATACCTCCGACCACGGAGAGAACCTCTACGATGACGAGCGACACCTGTTCCTGCACGCATCGCCGCGACCATCCTACTATGAGTTGCACGTGCCTCTCATCATCTACACGTCACAAGCCTACCGTGATGCACACCCCGGCGAGGCGCAAGCCCTGCGCACAAACGCCGACAAGCCCGTGGCATCCAACAGCGCCGTCTTCCACACCATGCTGCAACTGGCAGGCATAAGCTCGCCACTGCGCAACGACACTCTCTCGCTGGCAAGCAAGACATACCGATGCGGACAACGCTTCTACCTCGACGACCACAACAAAGCCATACCTCTGCAACGCTATCCCTTCGCCCCCGAGGACATCGAACAGTTTGCCAGCCGCGGGATAAGACTCACACCAACCGACTGACAACCCACGACACGTGAGTATATTTCTTTATTGAGTCCACTTGAAAAAGTGTGTTGTACTTTCAGTTTGTAACCTAAACCCCGTAGGGGTGGCATACCACAGGCAGGGGTGGAACGCAGTGAAACCTCTGCATCGGCAGTAAGATGATTCGAACCCCGGAGGGGTGACACAACATGCTGCTGTCTGGTGTGTCGCCCCTACGGGGCTCATATATGGGATGTTACCTTAGCAGGGGTTTCACTGCGTTCCACCCCTACCTGTGTTCTTTCGCCCCTCCGGGGCTATCTCCATGCAGCTTTCTAAGGGGTTGCATGTTTCCTGTAGATAGTATCTTTATTGTTTCTCTGCTTACGAATTGATGCTAAGTTATGTTAAACCTGTTTTTGGAGCTAC
Source organism: uncultured Prevotellaceae bacterium (assembly GCA_947167455.1). GTDB lineage: Bacteria > Bacteroidota > Bacteroidia > Bacteroidales > Bacteroidaceae > Physcousia. The sequence continues at coordinate 80,610 of CAMVIB010000003.1, forward strand.
TTTTTCAAGTGGACTCTTTATTCATGTTTCGGGAGTAACCCCGTAAGGGTGGAAAGACCACAGGCAGGGGTGAAGTCCGCAGGACGCCCCCCCTGTGCTGAGTACATTATCTGTATGTATTGCTCACACCCCCTTGTAATACATTAAGTTTGCTCTTCTACTTTGGCCACAGCTGATAGGGGCAGCGGCAGAGATGCGAGTTGTAGTAGCGACGGTCGCCAGTGACCTCGCGGTCTATGAAGTCCGGGAGGGCGAACGACTCATCGTCGGAGCCCAGCTCGACCTCAGCGACGACGAGGCCGTCGTTGGCACCGTGGAACTCATCGACCTCGAAGATATGTCCGTCGGCCATACGCACCAGCCACCGTGTCTTGTCGATGACGCCAGGCAGGGCGATGTGCATGAGGTCGTTGCCGTCGGACACCGGAACCTCAGTCTCGAACTCATAGCGCGAGAGGCCGGCATCATCGCTCGGGCCTTTGATGGTCAGGAATGCCTTATCGGCCTGGACGGTGCCTGCCGGCAACAGCGTCTCACGGCGCAGACGTATGCGTACCGTGCGACCGTTGGCGGCAGCGATATAACCTTGGCGGATGTCGGCACGGGCATAAGCCAGACGTTTGTAATCGTCGGAACAGACGAGGAACTTGCGTTCAATCTCCAATGCCATAAGTCATGAAGATGGCCTATCTATGCCCAGAAGAAGGCATACCCTATGAAGAAGATGAGGAAGAGGACGAGGAATCCCCAGATGATGTAATTGATGATTCGCCGGGCCTGACGGGCCTCACGCTTGCTGCGCATTGCATCGCGCTGTTCTTTCTTAGTTAGCTTTGACATGAAATTATGATTTTAAGGATTCTTTTCGGGTTTGCATTGATGTGGCATCGTGCCACGGTGCGTTCCCACGAAGTATGACAGTGATGACGTCCTTAAGCAGGCTCATCGCCGCCGAACTCCATGAGGTATGCCTTTATGAAGGCATCTATCTTGCCGTCCATGACGCCGCCGACATCAGATGTCTGATAGCCGGTGCGGTGATCCTTGACGCGACGGTCGTCGAAGACATACGAGCGTATCTGCGAGCCCCACTCTATCTTCTTCTTGCCGGCCTCCACCTTGGCCTGCTCGGCCATGCGGTGCTGTAGCTCCTTGTCGTAGAGCATGGAACGCAGCAGACGCAGAGCATTCTCCTTGTTCTTAGGCTGGTCGCGCGTCTCGGTGTTCTCGATGAGGATCTCCTCCTCCTCACCCGTGTAAGGGTCTTTATACTGATAGCGCAGACGCACGCCAGACTCCACCTTGTTGACGTTCTGGCCTCCGGCGCCGCTGCTTCGGAAGGTGTCCCATGAGATGCGCGCCGGCTCGATGTTGACATCTATGGAGTCGTCCACCAGCGGAGTCACGAAGACGCTGGCAAACGATGTCATGCGCTTGCCCTGAGCATTATAGGGAGAGACGCGCACGAGGCGGTGCACACCGTTCTCACCCTTGAGGTAGCCGTAGGCATAGTCGCCCATGATCTCCAGCGTGCACGACTTGATGCCGGCATCGTCGGCCTCAAGGAGGTTGCTCACCACGCACTTGTAGCCGTTCTGCTCGGCCCAGCGCATATACATGCGCATGAGCATCTCGGCCCAGTCCTGCGCCTCCGTGCCACCGGCTCCGGAGTTTATCTTCAAGACGGCATCCATGGGGTCTTCCTCCTGACGCAGCATATTGCGCAGCTCCAGCCCCTCGAGAGCCTCGAGGGCACGGCTGTAGATGTCATCGACCTCCTGCTCCGTCACCAGCTCATCGTGGTAGAAGTCGAAGGCCGTGGCAAGCTCGTCGCAGAGAGTCTTCACCTCGGAATAGCCCTTGAGCCACTTCTCGAGAGCCTTGACCTTCTTCATCTGCTCCTCGGCACGCTTGGCATCCTCCCAGAAGTCGGGAGCCTGAGTGCGCAGCTGCTCCTCCTCAAATTCCATCTGCTTGCGTGGAATGTCAAGGTAGCGGTAGAGCGCTGACGTGCGCTCTTGTATTTCCTTTAATTGTTCTGATGTTATCACCTCGTTGTCTTGGTTATGAATGTTTAGCTTGACGGGAATATCGACGCGCTGCCGACTATTCGGCATACATCGCATCAATCTGCGCCTTATAGTTCTGGGCTATGACGGGGCGCTTGATCTTGAGGGTGTTGGTGAGCTCGCCGCGCTCCATGCTGAAAGGCTCGGGCAGCAGGGTGATGCGCTTCACCTGTTCGTAGTGGGCAAACTCCTGCTGAAGGGTCTCTATGCGGTGCATCACCATCTGCACCACAAGGGGGTTGGCACAGAGCTGCTGACGGTCGGCGACGGCAATACCGTTGTCGGCTGCCCATTGCTCGAGAAGCTTGTAGTCGGGGATGATGAGTGCAGAGACGAACTTATGCTCGTCGGCGATGATGGCCACCTCGTCGATGTAGCGGTCAACGACGAACTTCGACTCCAGGGCCTGCGGCGAGATATATTTGCCGTTGCTGGTCTTGAAGAGGTCCTTGATGCGGTCCGTGAGATAGAGCTCGCCATTCTTGATGTAGCCACAGTCGCCAGTGTGGAACCAGCCTTCCTCGTCGAAGGCCTGAGCCGTAATCTCGGACTTGCGATAGTAGCCGCGCGTGATGGTGTCGCCGCGAAGGAGTATCTCGTCGCGGTCGCCGAACTTGATCTCTATGCCCTTGAGCACACGGCCCACAGACCCCACGGAGACGGGAGAGTGATGCCAGTCGCACGACACCGTCGCCGTCGTCTCCGTCATGCCGTAGCCGGCCGTCATCTTGATGCCCACAGAGTGCACGAACTCCTCCACCTGAGGCGGTATGGCAGCACCCGCCGTGGGGAAGAAGTTGGCGCGTTCGAGGCCCAGACGTTTCTTCAGCAGACTGAGGATGGTCTTCTCGTAGAACATGTATTTCACCTTCAGAGCCAGAGGAGGCACAAGACCTTTGAGACGGTAATCGACATTATAGCGCTTCCCCACGGCAAGGGCGTCGAGCATCAGCTTGCGCTGCACGGCACTGCTCTCGGCAATCTTCTCTTGCACACCGGAATAGACCTTCTCCCAGAAGCGAGGCACGGCGGCCATGCACGTCGGATGCACCTCCGTCAGCGTCATCTGTATGTCCTGCGGCCGCAGGTTGATGGCCAGACGGCAGCCGCGTGAGAGACACCAGTAGCTCCACGCACGCTCAAAGACGTGGGTGAAGGGCAGGAAGTTCATCACGACGTCATTCTCCGACAGGTCCATGACACTGTCGTTCACGGGGATGGCAGCCGAGTACATACGCTGCGTGAGCATGACACCCTTCGAGACACCCGTCGTGCCGCTCGTGTAGAGTATGTTGACAAGGTCGTCGGGCGCGATGGCCGCCGCGCGGCGGGCTGCCTCGGAGCCGTGGTCATGCGACTGCCCCAGACGCAGCAGCTCGTCGAAGAACACGGACACCTGATCGCGCTCGTCACGCTGCACCGAGGGGTCGAAGATGACGAGCTGCTTCAGCGTCGGACACATCTTGAAGACACGGAAGGCCGTGTCATACTGATACTGCTCGCCGACAAAGACGTAGCGGATCCCCGCATCGTTAATCATATATTGTATCTGAGACTCACTGCTCGTAGCATAGAACGGAATCGTAACGGCACGGACACCATACGAACCGAAATCCACATACAGACCCTCGGGCTTGTTCTGCGTAAAGACACCGATGTTCTCCCCCTCCGCAACGCCCATCTCCAGCAAGGCATTGCTCACAAGTGAGACGCGACGCGAGAACTCCTTCCACGTGACGTCCCTCCACGATGATGTGGCGTAGTCGCGATAACTCAGGGCAACCTTGTCGCCCCACACCTTTGCCTGCTCATGAATGAGCACTCCCAGATTGCACTTTGTCAGCATGGCGTAATAGGTTTTGTTATTCGCCGCAAAGGTAAGCATTTTTAATAGAAAAGAGACAACAGGCAGGCAGAAAAAGTGCGTTTGCGGCAAAAAAAGCCACAAAATCACAGCCACACCCACAAAAAAGAAGCCGACAGCCATCACCCACGCAAAAGTTTCACTAACTTTGCAGCCACATCCGTCAGGATAAGTAGCGTCTGACCTTGCCTGCTATAAGGATAACAACTCGTCAACTCGTCAACTAAATATGCAAACAACTTGTCAACTAAATATGCAAACAACAATAGAACTCCTCAAGGCACTCATCGCCACACCACGCACAAGCCGCAATGAGCACGCAGCAGCCGACCTCCTCTCACGTCACCTCGACACTCTCGGCATAGCCCACCGCCGCGAGGCCAACAACATCTGGGCCGTCGCACCAGGCTACGACCCGTCCCGACCCACACTCCTGCTCAACGCACACATCGACACCGTGCGCGCCGCCGACTCATGGCAGCACGACCCCCTCACGCCCACCACAGAGGGCGACCGCCTCTACGGGCTCGGCGCCAACGACGACGGCGCATCGCTCGTCTGCCTGCTCGAGGCTTTCAGACAACTGTCCTCGCGCGCGCAAACATATAATATAGTATGGCTCGCATCCGCAGAGGAGGAGGTCTCCGGGCGCGACGGCATAGAGAGAGCCCTGCCCCTGCTGCCGCACATCGACGTAGCACTCGTAGGCGAGCCCACAGGAATGCAGCCCGCAGTGGCCGAGAAGGGACTCATGGTGGTGGACTGCACAGCACACGGACGAGCCGGACATGCCGCACGCAACGAGGGCGACAACGCCATCTACCACGCCATAGACGACATAACCTGGCTCCGCACATTCCAGTTCCCACGCCAGACACAACTCCTCGGACCCGTCAGAATGACCACCACCATCATCAACGCCGGCACACAACACAACGTCCTGCCCGACCGCTGCGACTTCACCGTCGATGTCCGCACCAACGAGTGCTACACCAACGACGAGATACTCGCCACCATACGGCGACACCTCACCTCAGACATCAAGCCACGCTCCACACGACTCAGCTCCTCACGAATCGACATCGCACACCCACTCGTACAACGAGCCGTCGCCATGGGACGCAAACCCTTCGGAAGCCCCACACTCTCCGACCAGGCACTCATGCCATTCCCTTCAATGAAGATGGGACCCGGACACAGCGAACGCTCACACACGGCCGACGAGTTCATCTGCTTCTCAGAACTCAACGACGCCGTAGCCGACTACATCACACTCCTCGACGGACTCCGGCTTCCAAAAAACAATTAGCCCCACACATCTCCCCTTCGCCATATCCTTGTGCCCCCAAAAATAAAGCAGACACGTCCATCATGCCACAGCAACAACAGACTGAAGACCAAGCAACAACAATAGAAAGGCTAAAAAAGGCCATCGAAGCCAAAGCAGGGCGTAAGATTCTGACGCCCAAAGATTTCGATTACCTTTCTGCATGCATTGCCGAGGAATTGCATGAACCTATCAGTGTGAGCACCCTTAAGCGTCTCTGGGGATATATACAATCCTCCAGCAACCCACGCCTCTCCACGCTGGATATGCTCTCCCAGTTCGTCGGCAGCGAGAACTGGGAGACCTTTCGTCAATCCTCCCAGCCCGAGGCTGAACAGAGTCAGGACAACACCGATACTCCTGACCTGGACACGGAGGCACAAACACCCCAAGACACAAACAGCCTCAGTACGCCTCCTGACCGCCACACAAGTATTAATAAAATGTGGATTCCGGCCGCTTGCATTATCGGTCTGTTGCTCTGCGGCCTCATAGCGTGGCTATACCTCCGTCCGCAGTACGGGAAGGAGCATGAAGACGACACCGCTATGCAGCGACATCTCCTACGATCTGGCCAGACGTTCAACTCCCCAGGAGACTATCTGCTCTTGTTCGGCATCACAGCAACCAACCATCCATGGTCGCAGCCAGTGCCGCACCACGATGGCATCATCGTATGGGGACCGGAATACCGACATGCCGAATGGCACAACGAGGGTCTCACCGACAGTCTCATGCCCACCATCACCGAGTACTGGACACCTGCCGACAGCCTTGGCATACCAGCAGAAGTCATCGCCACCCGCAACGCCGACAACTACCTCCGTGCAACAGCCTTCAACGAGCTGCGCATCACTTTCATGAAAGGTATTGGCAGGAAGGACACTGGCAACCCTGACGAACGCGACACGGCCTACACCTTCCTCGGTGTCTATCGCCTCAACATCGAGCAATCCGACACCACACGCCTCGTATGGCAGCGCGTGGCCGAGGAATGTGACCTCACCGACCTCGGCTATCTGGAGCAACTGCGCAACTGATCACCGCACCCTGTCAGCACGTTTACGAGCTTGAGAGTCACCATTGATTCTCAGGCTCGCAAACTATTTGCACCAATCTGAGCCAAGGTTTGAACCAATTTGAATCGGTGCTCATCTTGCCTGGCAGCTTGATTTGCTCTTCTATCGTGCGCGGCTTCTGATTGCTCATTGCTGTCTATATAAAAAAGGTGACCCGCCAGCAGATCTACGGGATGCCGACGGGTTCTGTTATCGTTTGATTCGGACTGCCTTATCCGAGAATCTTCTTCATTTCGGGTGCAAATATAGCACAAATTCTTAAATAATGCAATTTTTTATATGTTTTTTGCAAAAATTGGTGGTATTGTCAAAAGATTTTAGATACATGTTTATAGACGCGAACGTAGTCTATCTCATAAAGCATGGGAAAGGCAGTGAGGTCGGGAGTGCCGCCGCTGCTGCCGATGGCGAGGTTCAGGAGAATGTAGTGGCCGAAACCTTCTATGTCGTTGGCAAAGGGATTCACGTCGTGGTTCGTGCCTCCGCCTGTAGCGGCCTGGGATGTGGGGATGTCGTTGAGGAGTTCATCGTCCAGGTACAGGCGTATGGCCTCGGGCGTCCAGTCCATTCGCCAGACGTGGAACTTCGACGACCATGACGGGTCACGGTCAGTAAAATGAGTGAGCGGCGTGCGGCTCGTGTCCCACGCATCGCGGCCGTCGGCACCCTGCCAGCAGGCGTTGGCCAAGATGATAGGAAGAGTGCGCTCGCGACTGCCGTCAGTATGGTGAATCCCCATCGTCTGCGGCGGAACGCGATAGAACTCCATGACGTCTATCTCGCCGTTGGCAGGCCACCCCCAGCGATTGCCCAGAGTCCAGATAGCCGGCCAAGCACCCGGTGCCACAGGGATGCGGGCGCACACCTCCAGGCGCCCGTAGCGGAATGCGAAGCGGTCGCGCGTCATCACGCAAGCACTGGTGAACTCCGCGTATGGTCTGTTACGCTTCCAGTTTTTGCTGTTCTCCCTGTAATGCGGATTCGCAACCTGTTCGCGGCGCGCCGTAATCTGTAGCACGCCATCTTTGACCCGCGCGTTGTCGGGTTGGTACCACTGCAACTCCTGATTGCGCACAAAGCCGTACTCATACCCCCAGCGTGTGCTGTCGGGGCAACCGTCAACGTCAAACTCATCGCTCCATACGAGAGCGAGACTGTCGGCCTGCTGGGCCATAGAGCCTGCCGTGGCCATTACCCAAAACGCGAGAAAGAGAAAATGCCGTCTGTTCATAACGTGAAAGGTTATATCTATGACATTGATGCCGCAAAGATAATGACAAATATGTTACGATATGCATAAAAAGCTGAAAATAACGTGGGTGCAGTATAATTGTCATCATAAATGTGGCGAGAAGCACAGGCAGGGACACGCCAGCCCCTGCTACAGCCGAAGACGAAAAACGGAACCCCGCAGGGATGGATTATCATCAATTAGATGATTCAATTTTCGGAGTAACCCCATAGGGGTGACACAAGAGTCGCACCACCCCAAGTGTCGCCCCTACGGGGCTTGCGTTCGTTTGTGACTGCAGCAGGGGTGGCATTTCATTCCACCCCTGCCTGTCTTCTGTCGCCCCTACGGGGCTGATTAATTGTTCTCTCACAGCTTCTGTAACCCCGTAGAGATGAATCATTACATCCGGGTGGCGTAACGCTGCATTCACAGGGCGTACTCCAGCATGACGAAGCTGTATGGTTCGAGCTGCAGCTTGAAGCGCTTCTGTGACTTCACGGTCTCGGAGCGCGGCGCTATGGGCTGGGCTTCATAGTTGTTCTCGTCGTCACGCTGACCGCTGAGCACCGTCTTGGTGGCTTCCTTCTTCATGCCCTTGAAGCGAGAGAGGTCGATGTCGGCCGTCTTCGCCTCACCGCTGGCGTTGCAAAGCTTCACGAAGAGGCGGCGGGTCTTCGTGTTCAGCACCACCGACTGGCCGTAGTGGCTGTCAGCCACAGGCTGGCATACCCCCGCCGCATCGCCCTCAAACCTCACACAGTCACCGTAGTAGTATTGCCCCGACGAGAGGCCGAAGAGCTGCTGCACGTAGTAGCTGCACGTCAGATACGGGCGCTCGTTGTCGAAGTAGATGAGGTCGGGGTTCCAGTTCGTGGCACCCTTACGCGCAAAGAGGGGCGCATAGCTCGTCATGCACACCACGTCGCCGTTGCGCTCCACATGCAACAGATAGAGCCCCTCGGCCAGGGCGTCGATGAGCTTCTTGTCCTTCGAGGCATATTCTCCAAGATAGACCTTCGTCTTGCGGTCGCGCGGGTAAGAGTCATACTGACGGCTTTTCAGGAAGTACTCGCGCGGCTCGTAGTAGTGCTCGTCGAGAATGGGCACACCGAGCCGCTCGGCACAACGCCACCCGTTCTCATAGTCGGGGTTGCCCTTGTGTGAGCCAGGACCTGCCGTGCCCACAATTACTATCTCGGGGTGCGCCTTCGTGACACGCTCATAGATATATGCAAAGCGTTCCTCGAACTCGGGGGAGATACGCTCCTCGTTGCCCAGACCGAGATACTTCAGTCCGAAGGGTGCCGGATGTCCGGCATCGGCACGCATCTTGGCCCACTTGGAGGTGGCCGGGTCGCCGTTGGCCCATTCTATGAGGTCCAAGGCCTCAGACACCCACTCGTCCATCTCGCTCATCGGCAGCACGTCCTGAGCCTGCTCCTTCATGCTCCAGCCGCCGTTGGCACCCTGACAGCTCACGCCGCACGGCAGGATGGGCAGGGGTTCCATGCCCATATCCTCGCACATCTGGAAATACTCATAGTAGCCCAAGCCCATAGACTGGTGGTAGCCCCAGGTGTTCTTCAGCGGTTTGCGCTGATGTCGAGGGCCGATTGTGTTCTTCCAGCGATAGGTGTTCCAGAAACCGTCGCCGCCACCATGCACCACGCAGCCGCCGGGGAAGCGCATGAACTTCGGCTTCAGATCGGCAAGCGCCTCGGCAAGGTCGCGACGCAGGCCATGGCCCTTGTAGGTGTCGGCAGGCATTAGTGATACGACATCGACATCGATGTCGCCCGTGTTGAGCACCAGCATCTGCAAGGCAGCGTTGGCAGCCGACTCCGATGGCGTCAGCGAAGCCTCATACTGCTGCCAGTCGGCGGCAGAGACATCGATAGTCGTCTCGGCAAGCAACTTGGGATCCTTGCCCCACCCTTGCGGCACGACGAGAGCGACACGCACCTGCTTGGCAGCGCCGATGTTGCGCATGAAGGCAGAGAAGCCATAGCTCTGACCACCCTTGACGCTGATGCCGTCGAAACCCGTGTTCTCGAGGCCGTAGCCCTTCCAACCACGATAGTCATAGTATTCGCGCACGCGCTCCACGTGCAGACGCATATAGGTAGGGTTGTTGGGATGCAGGCCGTCCGTCTTACAAATCTCGAGGTTGCCGAGCGAGTGTCCCGGGCGGATAATCTTCCACGCCGTGGCAGGTCCCCAGCCGTCGCGTTCTGTTGGGGTGTATTCGAAGGAGCCGTTTTGCACAAGCTCGGCATAGAGGCCTCCGTCGGCGCTGGAGCTGATATCCTCGAAGAAGATACCTATGAGCTCGTCGCTGATGGCCTTACCTCCGGCAGGTGCCACCATGGGTTTCTGGGCACTGAGGCCCAACGTTGCCGCAGCAAGCAGCGCGGTCAGTGTGGTGCGTTTTGTCATAGAGTTGTAGAATGTTAGTGATTATAATGGTTGGTGATTCTGATTTGCGAGGGCAAAGATAGTGAAAAACCACGTACTTGCACAAACTTTCTGCTATATTATGACACATAATCACTGCTTTTTGCGACTTTTACGTAAAAAAGCACTAACTTTGCCACCGACATCGGCACATGCTCACCGCCGACATAAGTCCACAAGCCATGCAAATCGCCATAGCACTACGTAGCATGCTCGACCTGCTGCTGCCGCGCTACTGCTGCGGCTGCGGCCGCAGGCTGGCTCTCGACGAGAAGGCGATATGCCAGGTATGCCTGACGAACATCCCACACTTCTACGTGGAGGACAGCTTCAGGGCAGCAAGCGTCGAAGACCTCGCCATACACCCCGCCATCGGCTATATGGGAGCCTACGCCTCATATCGGCGGAAGAACCTCACGGCAAACATCGTACACAGCCTGAAATACTACCGCAACCCCGAAGCCGGCATCGTAATGGGGCAGATGGCGGCCAGGGCGAGACTCCGCGAGGGCATCTTTGACGGTGTTGACATGCTCGTGCCTATACCCATCACATGGCGCAGACGTATGCAACGAGGCTACAACCAGGCCGAGCTCATAGCACGCGGCATCAGCAAGGTGACGGGAGTTCCCGTGCGAACCGACATCATGAGGCGACGGCGACACACAGAGTCGCAGACGCACTTCGAGTTCCACGAGAGAATGGAGCGCCAGACAGGCATCTTCGAGTTCGCACGAGGTGGCCACGAGGCCGTGAGCGGCAAGTGCGTGATGCTCATCGACGATGTCATAACCACCACTGCCACCATGCGCGCCGCCACATCAGTATTATTGACAGGCAAAGATACTATCGTGAGGTGGTTTGCATGGGCATGGACAACGTGAAAGAGGCTGTCAGCTTCTTAAAAAAACATAAAAATGAGCCTTTTTCACACCTTTGACGCCAAAGTTTAAAGCTTATGTTTCATACTTCTGACTTTAATCACTACCTTTGCACGGTTTTTTGAAAAAGCTACTTATTAAGACGCAAGAATTGACGTAAATTGTAAATCGTTAAATCGTAAATCGCAAAGATCGTTAAACTGTAAATCGTAAATCGTTAAATTGTAAATCGTCAAGATGAACGTAATCACCAAGACAGTCCAGCTCCCCGATGGCCGAGAGATCAGCATCGAGACTGGCAAGCTTGCCAAGCAAGCCGACGGAGCCGTCATGCTCCGCATGGGCAACACCATGCTCCTTGCCACCGTGTGTGCCGCCAAGGATGCCGTGCCCGGAACAGATTTCATGCCACTGCAAGTAGAATATCGCGAGAAATATGCCGCCGCAGGCCGTTTCCCCGGTGGCTTTACGAAGCGTGAGGGCAAGGCCAACGACGACGAAATCCTAACATGCCGTCTCGTGGACCGCGCCCTGCGCCCACTCTTCCCCAGCAACTACCACGCTGAGGTGTATGTCAACGTCAACCTCTACTCGGCCGACGGCGTGGATATGCCCGACGCACTGGCTGGCTTCGCCGCTTCGGCAGCCCTCTCGTGCTCCGACATTCCATTTGAAGGCCCCATCTCGGAGGTGCGCGTGGCACGCATCAACGGCGAATACGTGGTGGATCCCACCTTCGAGCAGATGAAGGAGGCCGACATGGACATCATGGTCGGTGCCACGGAGGAGAACATCATGATGGTTGAGGGCGAGATGAAGGAGGTGAGCGAGCAAGACCTGCTCCAGGCCCTGAAGGTGGCCCACGAGGCCATCAAGCCCATGTGCCGTCTGCAGAAGGAACTCAGCAAGGAGCTCGGCAAGGACGTGAAGCGCGAGTACTGCCACGAGGTCAACGACGAGGAGCTGCGCGAGCAGGTGAAGCAGCAGTGCTACCAGCCCGCCTACGACATCACCAAGCAGGCGCTGGAGAAGCAAGCCCGCGCCGAGGCTTTCGAGAAGGTGCGCGAGGACTTCAAGGTGGCCTATGCCGAGGCCCACGCCGACATGAGCGCCGACGAGCTCGAGGAGAAGAACACCCTCATCGACCGCTACTACCACGACGTGGAGCGCGACGCCATGCGCCGCTGCATCCTCGACGAGGGCAAGCGCCTCGACGGTCGCGGCACCACGGACATACGCCCCATCAGGTGCGAGGTAAGCCCGCTGCCCGGCCCCCACGGAAGCTCCATCTTCACCCGCGGCGAGACACAGAGCCTCTCCACCGTCACCCTCGGCACGAAGCTCGACGAGAAGCTCGTTGACGACGTGCTCGACCGCTCGTACATGCGTTTCCTGCTCCACTATAACTTCCCGCCCTTCAGCACGGGCGAGGCCAAGGCACAGCGTGGCGTAGGCCGTCGCGAGATTGGCCACGGCCACCTCGCATGGCGCGCCCTGAAGGGTCAGATCCCTGCCGACTACCCCTACACCGTGCGTGTGGTGAGCGACATCCTTGAGAGCAACGGTTCAAGCTCCATGGCTACCGTCTGCGCCGGAACACTCGCCCTCATGGACGCCGGCGTGCCCATCAAGAAACCCGTCAGCGGCATCGCCATGGGTCTCATCAAGAACCCCGGCGAGGAGAAGTACGCTGTGCTCTCTGACATCCTCGGCGACGAGGACCACTTGGGCGACATGGACTTCAAGACCACCGGCACCAAGGACGGCCTCACAGCCACGCAGATGGACATCAAGTGCGACGGCCTCAGCTATGAGATTCTGGAGAAGGCCCTCATGCAGGCCAAGCAGGCTCGCGAGCACATCCTGGGCAAGATCCTGGAGTGCATGCCCGAGCCGCGCCCCGAGCTCAAGCCCCATGTGCCTCGCATCGAGCAGATTATCATTCCGAAGGAGTTCATCGGTGCCGTCATCGGCCCGGGCGGAAAGATCATCCAGGGCATGCAGGAAGACACCGGTGCCACCATCACCATCGACGAAGAGGATGGCGTGGGCAAGGTGCAGGTCAGCGGACCCAACAAGGAGAGCATCGACGCCGCACTGGCCAAGATTCGTGCCATCGTTGCCATCCCCGAGGTGGGCGAGGTGTATGAGGGCACCGTGCGCAGCATCATGCCCTATGGCTGCTTCGTGGAGTTCATGCCGGGCAAGGATGGCCTGCTGCACATCTCCGAGATTGAGTGGCGCCGCCTCGAGACCGTGGAGGAGGCCGGCATCAAGGAGGGCGACAAGTTGACCGTGAAGCTCCTCGAGATCGACCCCAAGACCGGCAAGTTCAAGCTCTCGCGCCGCGCACTGCTGCCCAAGCCCGAGGGCTATGTGGAGCGCCCGCCGCGCCAGCGCCGCGAGCGTCCCGAACGCGGCGAACGTGGCGAACATCGCCCACATCACGAAGAATAAGCCGACGACCTGACAGACTGGAATGGCCGTCAGGCCTTCCTGACCGGCGATATTCAGACACCATAAAGCTTTAGTGACCAGGGTGTGACCGCTTCAACAGTCACACCCTGTTTTTTTGCAACAACAACTCGACATTCAAATCCATGCGCACGCCATGACTGCGACACATTGCCGACACGAAGAGATTACCACAGACAGCATTGAAACTGCCTACAGCTTCATGCACCAGAAACGCAACGTTTACATCCACTCGTCGCTCGGATGGCAGCGCGACGACATCGAGTGGGCCATTGCAGCATACGTCGATGCCATGAGCGAGCCTCTGCTCGCAGCTCTCTCATGCGGCCGCGACGACTTTCTAAAAGACCACAACCGTTTTGAGGCCGACATAACTCATGCCACGGACACATTGGAAGCCATGCTTGAGGAGAGAAGACAGCAAAGGGCATGAGCCCCCGCTAATGGCGTAACGGTCTAATGACCGTTCTGGGTTAAACCCCGAAGGAGTGGCTCACCACAGGCAGGGGCGTAAGCCCTGCTGCGGCCGGGGAGGGGAAAACGAACCCCGATTGATTATCCGCAATCATACCACCAAAGAGACCGCAACGCGGTCTTCGCTTTGGTA